>WFOS01000022.1 GCA_015487975.1 Ardenticatena sp. | reverse complement strand
GTATTGGTCGCTTATCGCGCGTGAAGGCTCACGAGGGGGGCCTTCGGCCGCCGACACGCTGGGGGCAGGGCGGGGCCGCTAGGCCTGAGGAGCGACGCACCTGGCAGGTGCGTCGCTCCTTGAAGTAACGTCAGGCGTGTGTGCCTCTCGAGGTGAGGCGGGGTGCGTTTGGATCCCTTGCTCACCCCATCCACTCGCCGTGCAGAGGGCTTTTCGAACTGCACTGGGTCGATCGCCACCACCAGTACGTTCGCTGCGCTGGAGCCGTCGGCCTGGAAACAGACGGGTGAATGGACGCCAACATGCTCTCAGCGCGTCCTGTGTGGCTTGTGCCACGTTTTCACTTCTTTGCAGAGATCTGGGTAATTACCAGATTGGCGTAATCGTTCATGCCAGGGCGTCGCCACATTGGTCACGGAAGCCGCACCGCCGACAACGTGCTGGGTTGGTATGGCTGCGTGCTTGTTCGCCGCCGCGCCGTGCGGCTTCGATTTCGGCGAGTGCGGCCAATACCTGCCGACGGGCGTGTGCATCGAAGGAAATCTGCCAATGCTGATTGGCATAGACCAGTATGCCATACGGGGGGGCATGGCCTGTGGCGTCTTCCACCAGCAGGCAATACGCCAACAATTGCAACACATCGCCCTCGTAGGGGCGTGTGGCGCGTCGGCGTGGTTTCACTTCAACCGGAAGAAGCGTGCGCCCGTGCGCGATGACGTAATCGGGGCGCCCTGTGAGCCGATAGCGATGCGAGACGAAGGGCTTTTCGAGTGAGCGCCAGCCACTGATGTCGCTGGCAACGATGCGCCCATGTGGTAAACCGCTGCGACGACGTGCCAACCACCCCCAGATGAGCAGAAACGCCCCCAAGATGAGCAGCAGAACCGCCATGTTTACCACCACCAGAGCAGAAGCCCGACCAGCAGGAGTAAAAGCCCCAACCGCCATGCCCAGATGGCGAGATGCACACGTTGCCCGTGGCGTCGGTGCGCGGCTTCACCTTCGGCAAGCCTGGTCTGGTTCGCAGAGGGAAAGCCGCGCACCTGGTGTAAATACCAGGCGCGGCGGCAATAGGCAAATTCGTTCAATTCGGAAGCGCGTGTGTAGCGGCGGCTCATGGCGCTTCGGATGTGGCCGCGTGATGATATTTTTGCCGCTCGATTTCACGAGCAAAGATGCGTCGAATGATGGCAACGGATTCGGCATAGGTGGGCTCGACGCCGCGAAAGCGCAATGATTCGGAGAGCAGTTGTTGGCGTTTGCTGTAGGGCGTATCCGAGGCGTAGTGCAAAATGCCCACGTCGTAGCGTACGTTGTAGAGTTTGACGATTTCATTCACGGGATAGCGTTTGGGATAGTTGTTCTCGTACACGGCGCTCAGGTATGGACCCGCTTCCATTTCCAGGTCGGTGTAGCCTTCGCGGTAGAAGACGTGCATGAAGTCGCGGTTTTGCAGGAATGTGCCGCGCACGGTGAGCGCTTTCTGGTTGTCGAGCACGCTGCCACGCTTCATGTAGGGGGCCACGTCTTCGGCGCTGAAACAGTTGCGCAACAGGAAGGTGTTGCGTGAGTGCTCGTCGTGTACCACTTCGGGGATGATGGCGTCGCCGACGCGCCCGTTGAGCGTGGCGGCTTTGCCCATGATGTAGACCCCCATGATGTGCCCAAACCGTGCCGCCACTTCGGAAAGCACCTGATACGCGGCCATGCCAAGCGGGTAATCGACGTTGAAAATGAGCGCATCCGAACGGCGCAGCAAATCGAGGTCGCTCATCCGAATGCGCGGGTCGAAGCGGTCGGGAATCAGGCGGTTGAGCTCGAAAATTTGTGCCGACACGTCCAGATAGAGCGGGTTGTCGATGTGCAAGAAGCCACTTTCGTGCAGCCAGCGGTGGTGTTCGGCAGCACGTTTGGCGTCTTGCAGGTAGTAGCGCAGGGCGTAGTAGAGCAGGTTGAAGTGGTCTGGATCGTCCAATGTGGCGGCGTCGAGTGCATCGGCCAGCCCTTCGGGATTGGCTTCGTGTAGAAAATCGAGGATGTCTTGTTCATGAGCGAGGGCGTAGCCGCTCAGCAGGTTCAGGATGCTGTGCGTGTTGCTCGACACGAAGTAGACGGGGCGGTTCCCCAAGAGGACACGGCGGGCGTGTTCGGCGATGGTGTCCCACCAGCGGCGTGTAGCGCGTTCGTAATCGGTGAGCGAACTGGCCAGCAAGAGGACCTGCAAATCCTGCTCACGCGAGGCGATCTCCGCGAGTTTGGCGGCCAGCTGTGTCCCGAAGAGCCGCCGCAGCTGTCGCCAAGGCCCATCGTCGAGCTGGAGCGCGTCTTGCACGCGGGCGGAATCCTCAGCGGTCCAGCCGCCATGTTCGGCCACATCTTGCAGGCGAGCCACCAGCCCTTTGTCGGTGTTGAGCAGATGGTGCATTTTGTTCCATTCGATCTGAAAAGCGGTCAGGGTGGGTACCATGTCGTCGATATCGGAGACGCTGGCGACAAATGCCGCGAGCAACCCATTGCCGTTGTAGTAGATCTTGCGGCGACGGGCAGGCGCTTCCACAGGCGTCCAGAGGTGGACATCGTGGTAGCCACGACGGGCAAAGACTTCTTCGGATTGCCCCAGCATCACCAGCCGCGTTTGGGAGATGATGGGGGGAAGCCGCAGGTAGGCGTAGGTAAATGCGCCAATGTCGGGCAAGGGGGATTCTGCCAGCGCGTGCAGGCTGGAACGCATACCGGCGTGGGTTTCTTCCAGCGCTTTGACGCGCACAGGCACACTGCTGCGCAAGAGCGAAAAATAGGTGCGAATATAGAGTTCGATTTCTTCACTTCCCAGGCTTGGAATCTCGCGGTCCATATCTCCTCCGTCTCAACTCTCGTTTCGTGGTGTTTGTGAGACGGCGGATTGTACACGTTTCTCGAAATCCGCCAGTGCGCGGCGCAGTTCGTACTGTTTGAAAGCAGTGGTCACATCACCACGGGTGCGGTCGAGCACACCACGCAGCATATCGTTGGTGCGACGTACGTTGTTGGTGATCGCGTGTGGATAGTCCACGGTTTGGAGCAGGCTGTACACGTCTTCCATACGGGCGAGCAGGCGATGGGCTTCATCGAACTGATCTTGTCGCACCAGGTCCAGGATGGTGCGGCGCAGCTCGCTGGCTGCTTCGCCCATGGCGTTCAGATAGACGGCATCCTCAATGCCCAGCTCATCCGGGGTGGGAATGGGCAAATTGCGCACGAAGGCATAGGTCAGTTGGGCTTCCCCAAATTCCTTTTGCGCATCTTGTGTGTAGCCTGCAAAAAAGATGTCGGCGAACTTTGCTGCGGTAGTGTTCATCTGTGCCACCAGTGCCCCTGTTTCTTCCAGCAGGTGTTCGGCGGTTTCCCATTCGCGGCGGTGGGTGGCGCGAATGGCTTTGGAGGCATGTTGCACCACTTTGCGCGAAAGCGAGAGCACGTGTTCACGCACGGCGTCTTTTTCTTCCAAGCGGGCGTCGATATAGGCCACGATTTCATCGAGTGAAGGCATGTATCGCTCCTTCCATGTTGTTTCATGATGCCAGGCGGTTGCGGAGCCACCAGAACATCAGCCGCCACGCCAACAGCATGACGAGGGTGGTGGCGAGTGTCACCAGCGCGAACGAAAGCGGCACGTTGCGCTTGAAAAGCCACGCCCGCAGCAGCAGCCCCAGCGGGATTCCGCCTGCCCAGGCGAGCAGCGTGGCGCGGATGGTGTGGCGGGGCGTGTCGAACGCCATGGGGCGATAGGCGCCGAGGAACGGCGCCATGATGAACCAGCCCAGCAAGAAGGGTGAGGCGGTGTCGATGATGTCGGGAATGGTGAGGGCTTCGGCGTGGCTCGCACGCCCCAGTGCGGCGAACAGCAACAGTGTGATGGCATCCCCCATCATGACCGACCAGCGATGTTCGAGTGTGAATTCAGGTGGTGTGGTGTGCATGGGTACAAGGCGCTCCTTTTAGGTGATGTGTGCAACTTTGCTCGCATAGTCAGCAAAAGGGCTTCTCTTTGCGCGTCTGCTACGCTATAATACCACGCTGCGGCGTGGGCTACAACGACCGCAAAACCACCAAGCATTCACGAGACCCATGTACCTGACCGAATACCGCCTGACCAATTTTCGCAACTATGCCCGCCTCGAAGCCCATTTCGACCGTGGTTTGATTGTGCTCTACGGCCAGAATGCACAGGGCAAAACCAATTTTCTCGAATCCATTGCTTTTTTGAGTACGGCGCGTTCGGTACACGCCCGCCGCGATGCCCAACTGGTCCATTTCGATGCTGCCGAAGACGGGTTGCCCTTTGCGTCGCTTGAAGCGGTCGTCCAACGTCGAGATGGAGCACATCGCGCTCGTATGATTGTGAACCTCTCGGATGTGGAACAGCAGCGCACGCAGAAAACGATTTTCTGGGACGAACAGCGTCTGACGATTCTCGATTACATTGGCGAAATCACAACGGTCCTTTTTCTGCCACAGGACATGAGCCTGATTGCCAGCAGCCCTGCTGTGCGCCGTCGGTATCTCAACCTCACTATCTGCCAGATCGACCGTGACTATTGCCGCGACCTGGCAAAGTACGCCGAAGTGCTGCAACAGCGCAATGCCACCTTGCGCATGCTTCAGGAACGGGGTGGCGACCCCGATGTGGTGGCACTCTGGGACGACCAGCTGGTGCGCCACGGGGCGTATGTGATCGTACGCCGTCAACAAATCATTGCCCAGTTGGATGAAATTGCCGCACGTATGCATGCCGACCTGACGGGTGGGCGCGAACGCTTGCACATGCAATACATGCCACGCCTGGAACTGGGGCCCCGCAATGCACACCAATTGTCGCTGGGATTCACACCAGAGATGTGGGGTGTCCAAGGCTCGTTGCTCTCGCTCGATGATGTCGAAACGCGCTTTCGCGAAGAACTGACTGCCGTGCGTGTGCACGAGCTCGAACGTGGTATGACCCTGATTGGCCCCCATCGGGATGATGTGCGCTTCCTGGTCAATGGTGTGGACATGACCGACTTCGGTTCACGGGGGCAACAACGTACCGCTGCGCTGGCGCTCAAACTCGCCGAAGTCGCGCTGTTGCGCGACAAGAAGGGCGAAGCGCCCATTTTGCTGCTGGACGATGTGATGAGTGAGCTCGACCACGAACGACGACGCCTGCTCAGCCATTTGTTGCTGGACGATACGCAAGTTTTCATGACGACCACCGACCCCAACCAGCTCGCCCCCGATGTGCGTGCCAACGCGCGATTGATTCGAGTGGAGCAGGGGCGGTTTATCGAAGAATAACCAACCGCAAAGCAGAGGAGGCATCCATGACGACCAAACCCACCTTCGATTTGAGTGGTAAAGTGGCCATCATCACAGGCGCCAGCCGTGGGATTGGGGCGGCGATCGCCAAAGCCTACGCACACGCCGGCGCGGCAGTGGTGCTTGCTAGCCGCAAACAGGCAGGGCTGGACGCTGTTGCCGAGGAGATTCGCGCGGATGGGGGCGCAGCCTTGCCCATTGCGACGCACGTCGGCGACCCCGATGCGATCGAGAACTTGGTAGCACGCACGCGAGAAACCTTCGGGCGCATCGATATTCTCGTCAACAATGCGGCGACCAACCCCCATTTTGGCCCCATCCTCGATGCCGATGATGCCGTGTGGCAGAAAATCATGGATGTGAACGTGCTTGGCTATGCCCGCATGGCGCGTGCTGTTGTGCCGCACATGCGGACCGTGGGGGGCGGCAAAATCATCAACATAGCCAGCATTGCCGGCTTGAAACCGGCGCCCGGCATGGGGATTTACAGCGTCAGCAAAGCCGCCGTCATCATGCTGACGCAGAACCTTGCCGTGGAACTGGGCTCCGACAACATTCACGTCAACGCGATTGCGCCAGGCTTCATCCGCACCCGTTTCAGCCAGCTCATTTGGGCAACCCCGCAATTTGCCGAACCAATGCTCGAACTCACGCCAGCCGGGCGCTTTGGCGAAGTCGAAGATCTGATTGGAGCGGCGCTCTATCTCGCTTCGCCCTATTCCGACTACACCACAGGGTCGGTGTTGGTAGTCGATGGCGGTTTGATGTTGGGCTGGCCGTTGGGCTGATCCATCCGGCAGGCCACGTTTGCCCACGTGTTGAAAGGAGGGCGTGACATGCACGACAACCTCAATCGTCGGGATCTTCTCTTGGGAGGGCTGGGCGCGCTCGTTGGTGCTGCGACTGGTGGCGGCGTGGCCTGGTCGGAAAGCGCTGAACGGCGGGAAGCCGCCGTGCGTGCCGAGATGCAGGCGGCTTTCGATGCGACGCTGGACGAATGGCGCGAACTGGTCGCCGCCTACGAAGCGCTGGAAGGTGTCGGCCTGGATGAAACGCTGGCGCGTGGATTGTCTGCCCTGGCAACACCGCTCGAAGCGGTGCGCGATATGGTACAGCGTGTGCAGGGGGGCATTCAGCACGCTACCGACCTGCTCAAACAACTGGATGACGGGCTGGCCGTGCTAGATGATGGTCTGGCAGTTGCCGAGCAGGTTGTAGAGGCACTTGCCGCTGGCCTGCAACGGCTGGAAGAGGCGCTGGTGGCGGCGGATGCACGCACGGGTGGCATTGCGCAACGTACTGCTGACTTTTTGCGTCGCATGCTCGGGTATCTGCCGTTTGGGGTGGGAGAACAGGCAACTGCCGTCTTCGACGAAATGGCCGCATTGGTGGCACAGATTCCCGAAAGTGTCGTTGCCATCGACACCGGGCTGATTCAGCCCGTGCGTGCCACATTCTTCCCCCGTACAGCGGCTGGAAATGTCGATGTGCGCCTGCTCGATCCGCTGGTGGATGGACTGGTTGCGCCTGTGACGCAGCTGCTCAACAAGATCACCGACCTGCTCGACACACTCGACGCCCACCTGATACAGCCATCGCAAGAAGCCCTGGCTGCCCGTGCTGAACGTCGTGCGCGGGTGCGCGAATGGCGCGAACGCCTGGGATTGGAGTTATGAGAATGAAGCGCGTTTCCTGGTCCTCAGCAGGCACAATGCGGCGCTTGTTGCGTGCCATTTTCGCCTATCCACGCCAGTTGGTGTTGGCGTACGGCGCGATGCTCACCGTCACTGCGCTCAACCTCGTCGTGCCCTGGATTGTGCGCGATGTTATCGACCGTGGTTTGCTGGCGGGTGAAACGCGCGTGTTACTCATCTCTGCCCTGCTCATTTTGCTGGTGGCGCTCCTGCGTGCGGTGGCGGGCTATGCGATGATGTTCTACGGGCAGTGGCTCTCGTTCCGCGTGGCGTATGACCTGCGGCAACGCCTCTACGAACATTTGCAGCGGCTCTCGTTCGATTTTTTCGACCGTGCCCAAACAGGCGATTTGATGAGCCGACTTACGGGGGATGTGGAACAAACCCAACGGTTCACTGGCACAGGCTTGTTGCAACTCATCAACGTCGCTGTCCTGCTGTTTGGCATTATCGTGGTGTTGTTGCGGGCCAACTTCACATTGGCGCTGGTTGCCTTGCTCCCACTGCCCATTCTGGTGGCTATCACCGTGCGCCTGGGGACACGTTTGCGCCGTATGTCCCACGCTGTGCAGGAACAACTGGGGCGCATCAGCAGTGTGATGCAGGAGAGCCTGACGGGGATTCGAGTGGTGAAAGCCTTTGCGCGTGAACCCTACGAACTGCAAAAATTCCGCCAGCAAAACGAACGATTTTATCGTCAGCGTGTGCACCTGGTGAACACCTGGGCGAACAATTTTTCGTTCATGAGCTTTCTGATTGCATTCAGCATTGGGCTGGTGTTGCTGTTTGGTGGAGGGCAGGTGCTGGCTGGCTCGATGACGGTGGGGACGCTCTTTGCCTTCGTTTCGTATCTCTCGCAACTCAACGCGCCTGTACGTCAGCTAGGCTTTCTGGTGGCACGTGCTGCTGATGCCACCGCCAGTGCCGAGCGCATTTTCGACATTCTGGACACTGCGCCCACGATCGAAGATACCCCCGATGCCATCGAGATACCCGCTATGCGAGGAAGCGTAACGTTCGAGCATGTTTCGTTTGCTTACCACGATGGGAAGCCCATTCTGCACGATGTGTCGTTCCATGTCCCACCTGGGCAGGTTGTTGGCATCGTGGGGCCAACGGGATCGGGCAAGAGCACGGTGGTATCGCTCATCCCCCGTTTCTACGATGTCAGCGCTGGGCGTGTGCTGATAGACGGCTACGACGTGCGGCAGCTCAAGCTGGCGAGCCTGCGTCGCCATATCGGCATGGTCTTGCAAGATGCGTTCTTGTTCAGTACCACGGTGCGCGAAAACATTGCCTTTGGGCGCCCCGATGCGACCGAAGATGAAGTTGTGGCCGCAGCCAAAGCCGCTGCTGCCCATGAGTTCATCATGGAACTTCCCAATGGCTACGAGACCGTGCTGGGTGAGCGGGGCGTCACGTTGTCAGGTGGGCAACGTCAGCGCATTGCCATTGCGCGCGCTCTTTTGCAAGACCCTCGCATTCTCATCCTCGATGATTCGCTTTCAGCAGTCGATACGGAAACCGAGTACACCATACGCCGCGCATTGAACCGCTTGATGAAAGGGCGCACCACGTTCATCATCGCTCAGCGTTTGCTCGCGGTGCAACATGCCGATTGCATTCTCGTTTTCGATGAAGGGCGTCTGGTCGAACAGGGGAGACACGACGAATTACTGGCGCAACAGGGGCTGTATGCCCACATGTACGACCTGCAACTGCGGGCGCAGGAAGAATACGCCGCGCTGGCACAGCGCCAGGCCAAACGGCGCAATCCGCGCGATTCGTTTGGACGGAATTAGGCTTTTCAACCAATCATCAGGTGTTTGTCAAAAGCAACAGGGCTCGATACACTCCCACACATGGGAGGTCACCTTGATCTCGATACACTCCCACACATGGTGGCAACCTGATGAATCAACAGGCATTGGCGTATGCACCCCTTGCACGAACACCGACCGCTGGATGAAAACGACTTGCGTGCCCTGCTCGCCCTCGCGCTCGATCCCACCGAGTCGATTGCCCGTCGTGCTCAGGCTGAACTCATCGCCGCGGGGCAAGCCGTCTTGCCCCTTTTGGAAGAACTCGCCGATGAAGCGCCCGACCTCGCTGGCTACCTCTACCGTCGTATCTGGGCGCATACCCTCGATGAGGAGTGGAAACGCCTTGCTCGTCTTCCCAATGTCGAGGACGGGGCTATCCTGGTAAGTCGTTGGGCGGACCCTGACATCGACCCTCTCCACCTGAAAGAACAACTGGATGCACTGGCCGAACCATTGGTGGGGCACACTCCCCCACCTGTTTCACAAAGTGCCATGCTCACTGGGGCATACTTGCTCTCCGACTGGTTGGCATCGCAACATGGCTTTCGGGGCGATACCGACGAATACTATCATCCGCGCAACGCCTTCTTGCACGAAACGCTCGCCCGACGGCGTGGTTTGCCCCTCACGCTCTGCGTGGTCTATCTGAGCGTGGCCCGCCGCCTGAATGCACCACTGGTGCCGGTGGCATTGCCAGGGCATTTCGTGGTTCGCTACGGGCCACCCGAATACGACATCTTCATCGACCCATTCCGCCAGGGGCGCGTGTTGGATACCGAGGCCCTGCGTCGCTGGATGGCTGCACAGGGAATGCCGGCCCACATTCAGGCGATTCAAGAAGTAGACGACCTCGCGATGCTAGCACGTATGTTACGCAATTTGATTGCCTTGTACGAACGCATTCACCATGCTGAACACCGCGCCGACGCGGAACGCTATTTGCACATTCTCGCCGGACATACGAACCGCGAAGACCTTTGACGCCAAGCGTGCCCCTCGGTATAGTTTCGCGCACTTGGAATGCCTGCCAGTCCCGTCAACTGTGAAGCGCAAGGAGTATTGAGCATGAACAACTCGAATCGCACACTTGCCATCGTGCTGGCGCTAGGGGGTGTTGTCGTCACGCTCTTCCTGTGCGTGTTGCTCATTGGGGGGGCCTTCTACTTCTTCCAGCGTGAAACGGTGGAAGACACACGCACCCCGGCTGTGAAAGAATCGCAGTCCCAACCCGAAACGGGAACCAAAGACCAAGCGAGCGGGAGCAGTGAAGGTGTTCTGCGTCTGCCTGGTGGCGAACCACCGACGCTGGATCCTGCGCTCACCAGCGACGCAACATCCGCAGAGTACATCGTCGAACTGTTTAGCGGCCTTGTCACAATTGCCCCTGATGATCTCTCCGTCCAACCTGATATTGCCAAATCGTGGGAGATCTCCGACGACGGCACGGTCTATACCTTCTACCTGCGCGAGGATGTCACCTTTGCCAATGGTCGCCCCGTTACAGCAGACGATTTCAAGTACAGCTTCGAACGGGCGTGCGACCCGCGCACGCAATCACCTGTGGCGGACACCTATCTGGGTGATATCGTAGGGTGTCGCGAGAAACTGCGCGGCCAAGCGGATGACGTGCGCGGCGTGCGCGTGATTGATGATTACACCCTCGAACTCACCATCGACGAACCCAAAGTCTATTTCCTTGCCAAACTCACCTATCCCACCGCCTTCGTTGTCGATCGCGAAACGGTCGAAAATGGTGGGCGCACCTGGGCGTCCGACAATCCCAACGGCACAGGCCCCTTCGTTTTGAAGGAATACACCTTCGGCGAACGTCTCGTGCTCGAACCGAACCCGCGCTACTATGGCGACCCCAAGCCTGCGGTGAGTGTGGTGTACCTGCTTTCGGGCGGTTCGGCCATGACCATGTACGAAACCGATGAACTCGATGCTGTCCCTGTGGGGCTGGCCGATATTGCCCGTGTGCAAGACCCTGCCGACCCGCTCAACAAGGAACTGGTGACCTTCAACACGTTGTCGTTGGGCTATGTGGGCTTGAACAATGCTCAGCCGCCATTCGACGATCCCAAAGTGCGGCAGGCGTTCGCGCAGGCTGTGAATGTGGATGCACTGGCCAACGTGGTGATGGAAGGACTGGTGGAACCCGCCCACAGCATTTTGCCGCCTGGCATGCCTGGGTACAACCCCGATGTGCGTGCCTACGAATATGACCCCGAAGCAGCCAAACGCGCCCTGGCCGAATCATCCTACGGCAGCGCCGAAAACCTGCCCGACATCACTCTGCACATTTCGGGGGCTGGTGGCGCTGTGCCGCGCTCCGTCGAAGCAATGGTGGACATGTGGCAGCAGAACTTGGGTATACAGGTGGCCATCGAACAAACCGAATGGGCCACCTTCCTGTTCGACTTGCAACGCGATCCCAACCCATACCAGATGTTCAATCTGGGGTGGATTGCCGACTACCCCGACCCGCAAAACTTCCTGGAAATTTTGTTCGCCTGCGACAGCCTGGACAATCACTTCGGCTACTGCAACCCGCAGGTGGATGAATTGCTGAAAGAAGCCGCCGTGGAACGAGATGAAACACGCCGGCTGGATCTCTACCAGCAGGCCGAAGCGCTCATCTTGCAAGATGCGCCCCTCATTCCACTTTCCTATGGCAAAGAATACTGGCTGGTGAAACCGTGGGTGAAGGGCTTGCGTTTCTCGCCCACCATCGTACCGCGGCTGAAGTACGTGCGTATCGAACGGTGAGACAACGAGGTTCGCCATGACAGCCTACCTTGTGCGGCGGTTGCTCTGGATGCCCTTCCTCTTGCTCATCGTGACGTTTCTGACCTTCGTGTTGGGGTACTACGGCCCGGGCGACCCAGCCCAACTCTTGTTGGGACAACATAGCAATCCAGAGGCGGTCGAGCGTTTGCGCCACGAACTGGGGCTCGACCGCCCTTTGCTTGTGCAATTCGCCGACTATGTCTGGCGGGCGTTGCATGGCGATTTTGGCGAAAGTCTTACCATGGCGCGTGGGCGCCCGGTCAGCGATTTGCTGAAACGCAGTCTCAGCATCACGTTGCAACTCAATGCTGTCGTGTTGGTGGTAAGTCTGCTTGTGGGGGTCCCACTAGGGGTCTTTGCAGCACTCAAACGCAACACCTGGCTCGACTACCTGACGATGACGGGTGTTGTCGTGGCGATTTCGTTGCCGACATTCCTCATTGCCCCCATTCTGTTGTGGCTTTTCGCGTACAAATGGCGCCTTCTGCCCCCCGGTGGCTGGAATGGCATTTTTAGTCGCAACATCATTTTGCCCGTCATTGTGATGAGTGCTGGCCCAATCGCTGTGTTTGCCCGGCAGACCCGCGCCAACTTGATTGATGTGCTGTCGCAGGAATACATCCGCACTGCCTACGCGAAGGGATTGCACGAACGGCGCATTTTCTTCGTGCATGCGCTCCGCAATGCCCTCATCCCCTTGCTGACGATTTTGGGATTGATGCTGGGGAGCTTGGTCGTGGGATCGTTCATCACCGAAACGATTTTTGGCATTCCGGGCGTTGGTCGGCTGGCGTTTCAGGCCTTTTTCTCACGCGATTACCCGGTCATCATGGCCTTGGTCCTCTTGATTGCCATCGGGTATGCCCTGGCGAATTTGCTGGTGGATATTCTGTACGCCTTTGTGGACCCGCGCATTCGGTACCAGTAACAGAATTGAACCGAAACAACTTAATGTGTGTATTGTGAGTGATGCAGATGCCCACGCCAGAGCAACTTGCGATTGACCGACGTGCCCCATTGCGTGTCAGCGTGTGGCAGGTACGCTGGCGACGTTTTACCGATTTTACACGGCGTTATGCCCGCAACCGCATGGCGGTTATCGGATTGCTGATCGTACTCACATGGGTTGTGGTGGGGCTTTTCGCACCCTGGATTGCCCCCTACGGCTACGACAAAACCAACTATAACGCTGCGAATCAGCCGCCATCGTTCGCGCACCCGCTGGGCACCGATGCGTTGGGGCGCGACCAGTTCAGCCGCATGATTTGGGCGGCACGTACAGCGCTCATCGTCGCGCCGACGGCCACGGTCGTGGGCGTTGTGTTGGGGGTGTTTTTCGGCCTGCTGGCCGGCTATTTTGGCGGCTGGATTGATGAAATCGTGATGCGTTTGAGCGACGTGCTCTTCGCCTTTCCGGGGCTTTTGTTTGCCCTGTTGCTGGCTGCCACACTGCAACCACGATTGGCGGCATGGCTTTCGCAATTCGAGCGCATCAAGCCCTGGGTACGAGCCGGCTATGTTGAATTTTTTGTCGTCGTCATCGCGCTGAGTTTGGTGGGGTGGCCTGGGCTGGCGCGTCTCGTGCGTGGGCAGGTATTGAGCCTGCGCGAACAACAATTTGTCGAAGCCGCGCGTGCTCTGGGCGTTTCCCCGTGGCGGATTATGTGGCAGCATATCTTTCCCAACGCCTTGCCGCCCGTCATCGTAGCCCTGAGCATGAGCATGGGGAGCGCTGTCGTTGCGGAAGCATCGCTCAGCTTTCTGGGTATTGGCATCACCCCGCCAACGCCGTCATGGGGAGCAATGATTTACAACGAATTTGCATCATGGCGTTCACCATCGGCGCCATGGTTGTTGTGGGCACCGGGTCTCGCCGTCGCCGCGTTGACATTTGCCTTCAACTTTATCGGAGACGGTTTGAACGAAGCCCTGAACCCGCAAGACCGTCTCACCTGATATGGGGCAAGATGCAGCCGTAAAAAAAAGCAAATTGCCCTTTTTCATACTTTCGATACACTGGTGCACCGGAATCCAAGCCACCAGGGGGACCGAGAGCCTTTCAAAGGAGAAAGTATGGGACGATTACTCGAAGTCAAAAACCTCGAAACTCGCTTCCACACGCAGGATGGAACCGTCCACGCTGTCAACGGTGTCTCCTTCTATGTTGATGAAGGAGAAACGTTGGGCGTCGTGGGCGAATCTGGTTCCGGCAAGAGTGTGACCATGTTGTCGGTCATGCGCCTCATTCCCCAACCACCTGGTGAGATTACCAACGGGGAGGTCTGGTTTGAAGGGCGCGACCTGCTCAAAATCGACAAGGAAGAAATGCGCGAAGTGCGGGGGAACCGCATCGCCATGATCTTCCAGGACCCCATGACGTCCCTGAACCCCGTCTTGACGATCGAGCGTCAAATCACCGAAGTTCTCGAACTCCACCTGGGCATGAACCACCAGCAGGCGCGGGCACGTGCCATCGAGCTGCTCAAAATGGTGGGGATTCCAGCGGCCGAAGAACGGATCGACAGCTATCCTCACCAGTTTTCAGGGGGGATGCGGCAACGTGTAATGATTGCCATGGGACTGGCCTGCCATCCCCGCCTGCTCATCGCCGACGAGCCAACCACAGCGCTCGACGTGACGATTCAGGCGCAGATTGTGGAGCTTGTGAAACGCCTGCGTGATGAGATCGGCATGTCCGTCATCTGGATTACACACGACCTTGCACTTCTGGCTGGGCTTGCCGACCGCATTATCGTGATGTATGCCGGGCAAATCGTTGAATCATCGCCCGTGCATGAACTCTACAAGAACCCTCGCCACCCCTATACGATTGGTCTGCTGCAAAGCATCCCGCGCCTGGATGAAAAACAACGTGAACGTTTGCAAGCCATCGAAGGGTTGCCGCCCGACTTGATTGATTATCCCACTGGGTGCCCCTTTGCCCCTCGGTGTCGTTTTGCCATCGAAAAATGTTGGGAAGTCGATCCACCCCTCGAAGAAGTCAGCAAGGGGCATTACAGTGCATGCTGGGTCAAACCAGAAGGGGCTGAGATTATGCATCAGTGGCATGCATCCAACACGGAGGAATCTCAATGAGCCAGGGTGATGTCTTGCTCGATGTGCAAGGACTAAAAATGTACTTCCCCATCACCGAGGGGATTCTCATCCAACACCACATTGGCGATGTGAAAGCGGTGGATGATATCTCCTTCACCGTTCGGCGTGGTGAGACATTGGGCTTGGTAGGTGAATCGGGATGTGGCAAAAGCACCACGGGACGGGCTGTGTTGCAACTATACCGCCCCACTGCTGGTCATGTCTACTTCGATGGGGTTGACCTGACTACGCTGAAAGGTGAAGAGCTGCGCCGTATGCGCCGCCGCATGCAAATGATTTTCCAAGATCCCTATGCCTCACTCAACCCACGCATGACCGTGGGGGACATCGTGGGTGAACCGCTCGAAGTGCATGGCATTGCAAAGGGAAAAGAAAAACTCGACCGCGTGGCCGAACTGCTCGAAGTGGTGGGGTTGAACCCCTATTTCGTCACGCGCTACCCGCATGAGTTTTCTGGTGGTCAGCGTCAGCGTATCGGTATTGCGCGCGCCCTTGCCGTCAACCCTGAATTCATCGTTTGCGACGAGCCGATTTCGGCGCTGGACGTTTCTATTCAAGCGCAGGTCATCAACTTGCTGGAAGATTTGCAAGCCCAGTTCGGATTGACCTACCTCTTCATTGCACACGATTTGAGTGTGGTGCGCCACATTTCCGACCGTGTGGCTGTGATGTATCTGGGAAAGATTGTGGAGCTGGCCGACCGCAACGAGTTGTACGAAAACCCGTTGCATCCCTACACGCAGGCACTTCTGTCGGCAGTCCCAATCCCAGACCCGGAAATCGAAGCACAGCGTCAGCGCATCATCCTCAAAGGGGATGTGCCCAGCCCAGTCAATCCGCCATCTGGTTGCCGCTTCCATACCCGTTGTCCGGTTGTCATCGATGTGTGCAAAGAGGTCGAACCGGAATTCAAAGATGCTGGCGGTGGTCACTACGTTGCGTGTCACCTCGTTCACTAACGACCTTCTTCACCCTGATTTTGAACCGAATGGCACGTTGGCGTGTATTTGGTAATGGGAACGCTGCCCAATATGGGCTAGTTCCAATTTTCCTGCAAAGGGGGTGATACGCCGCAGCGATTTGAGAGTGGAGTACCTGGAATGGTACTCGAATCGTAGGGACGTACACATGATGTCATTGAAACTCCGAGAAGAAAGCAAGGAGGAGAGCGTATGAGAAGGGTAGCACTTCTCGTCGCCGCACTGGTTAGCCTGCTCGTATTGGCTGCCTGTGGTGGTCAGTCCGGAGAGACGACCGAAGTCGTCAAAGAAGTGACCAAAGTTGTAACTCAGGTTGTGGAAGGTGAAACGGTTGAAAAGGTTGTGGTGGTGACGGCTACCCCGGAACCGACCGGCCCAGAACCGGTGACGGTCAACATCAACTGGGGTACGGAGCCGCCAACGGCTGATCCTGCGCTTTCGACCGATACGACGTCGCACGCGCTCATCGAAGAAATTTTCCTTGGTCTGACCGATCTGGATCCTGAAACCTCGGAAGCGATTCCCGAATTGGCGCTAGAATGGAGCGCGAACGAAGACAACACGGTCTGGACCTTCAAGATGCGCGATAACGCTGTCTGGGTCCGCCATGTGCCGGGTGGTGAAACCGAAGTCGTGACCGACGACGAAGGCAATCCGCGTGTTGTGACGGCCCAGGATGTGGTCTATGGTGTGAAGCGCACCTGTGACCCGCGCACGGGTTCGGACTATTCCTACATCCTTTACATCATCAAGGGCTGTGAAGAACTCAACACGGCCGATCCGGAAGCCGAAAACTTCCAGGAACTCTACGACGCCGTGGGCGTTCGCGCTGTGGACGACTTCACGGTCGAATTCGAGTTGAACTACGGCGCTGGCTTCTTCCCGCAGATCGCCAGCATGCCGGTGACCTTCCCCGTTCCGCGGTGGGTCATCGAAGAAAAGGGTGACCGCTGGGTCGAGCCTGGCTTCATCGTGACCAACGGCCCCTATGTCATCGACGAGTGGGTCCATGGTGACCGCCTTGACCTGGTGCGCAACCCGCACTGGTATGGCTGGGAAGAATATGCCGATCAGGCTGGGAACATCGAACGCCTGCACGGTGTGATGATCGAAGAAGCCTCGACGTCATTTGCGCTCTACGAAAGCAACGAGCTTGATACGGCTGGTGTGCCACTCGAGCAGATGGATCGTGTGAAGACCGATCCGGTGCTCAGCAAGGAACTGGTCAACAACCCGATCAACTGCACGTACTACTACGGCTTCATTACCAAGAAGGCACCGACGGATGATGTCAACGTGCGCCGCGCGCTCTCGATGGCGATCGACCGCAAGACGCTTGTCGATGCCGTCTTGAAGGGTGGTCAGATTCCGGCGAACGCCTTCACCAACCCGCTCAACTTCGGTTCGCCCGCTGGTGATCCCGAAGTTGCGCCGTGGGCGCTGCCCGAAGAGATGGGTGGTTGGGGCTATGCCAAGGCTGTCGAAGAAGCCAAGAAGCTGCTTGAAGAAGCTGGCTATCCGGATGGCGCTGGCTTGGACATCTTGCTCATGCACAACGTGAGCGAAAGCCACGCCAAGATTGCTCAGGCCATCCAGGCGATGTGGCAGCAGGCCTTCCCGCAGGCTACGGTGACCATCGAAACTCAGGAATGGCGCGTCTACCTGAAGACGATCGAAAAGGATAGTCCGCTGGAAGACAAGCCCAACGTTTACCGCTTGGGTTGGTGCGCGGACTACCCGCACGCCAACAACTGGGTGCACGAAGTCTTCAATCCAGAAGAAGGTTCGAACCGCCCGCTGCTCTCGTACGACGATCCGCAAGTCGGCGATCTGGTGCGTGAATTCGCCGAAACCACGAAGGCCGCTCAGACGGCATCGCCTGAAGAACAGTTGGCGCTCTACAAGCGTGCCGAGCAGTTGCTCGTGGACGAAATCGCCGCGATGGCGCCGATTTACTACTACACCCGCGTGGCGGTGGCCAAGCCATGGCTCGACCGCGTCTGGGGTGAACCGGGCCGCATGTACCTGTGGCAGTGGAATCTTGACGTCGACGCTCGCAACGCCGCCATGGGGAAGTAAGCTAAGCATGCCCTCTGGTGGGGTGGGGAGCGCCATCCCCACCCCACTAGGCTCGATTCTGCGAATAGGGAGTTGAAGCTCGATGACGAAATATATCATTCGGCGATTGTTGTGGAATATACCGGTTTTGTTTTTGATTGCGGCAACGACCTTTGGGCTTTCACGTGCGTTACCAGGTGGCCCTTTTGACTTTGCTGGCGACCGTTCTTTGCCCGAAAGTGTGCGCGAGAATTTGAAGCGTAAATACAATCTCGATGCGCCGATTTACGTGCAGTTTGCCGATTACATGATGGATTTGATGCGTGGGGATTTGGGCCCCTCGTTCCGATATCGGAACCAGACGGTGAATGATATTTTGAAACAAACATTTCCCATTTCGTTTCAGTTAGGGATTTTGTCGTTGGCTCTGGGGCTTTTGATTGGTATTCCGGCGGGTATCATCGCTGCGCTCAACCACAATCAATGGCTTGACTATTTGAGTTCGTTTGTTGCTATTTTGGGTGTTTCGATTCCTAATATTGTGTTGGGCCCCTTCTTGATTTGGATTTTTGCTGTCAAGTTAGGCTGGTTCCCGGCTGCACAATGGGGGGTTGATTACACCGAGTTATATTTTGGCTTTATTCCCCCAATGAACAGTGATTTTTGGAGCCATGCTGCTTTGCCCACGATTACTTTGGGGACGGCGCTATCGGCTTCGATTGCCCGTCTGACCCGTGCGAGTTTGTTGCAGGTCATCCGTGAAGATTACATTCGGACAGCGCGTGCCAAAGGTTTACCCGAGCGGACTGTGATCATCGTGCATGCGCTCAAGAACTCGCTTATCCCTGTGGTTACAATTCTGGGGCCGCTTTTTGCTGGTGTGGTGACGGGAACGTTCGTGGTTGAGCAGATTTTCGGTATCCCTGGTCTGGGACGCCACTTCGTGCAAAGTGTGACCAACCGTGACTATCCGGTCGTCATGGGAACGGCATTGCTCTACTCGGTCCTGCTGGTTCTGGCAAACCTGTTTGTTGATATCGCATATGCGTGGCTTGACCCGCGTATTCGCTACGATTGAGCCGCCTTGTTGCGGTCTGGTGGAGGGAAAGAGGGAATGACAGTGCAGACAACGACAGCTAAAAAGGATTGGATGGTTGAGGCTGCCAAACGGCGCGGCCGCAGTCCTTTGCACGATGCGTTCCGCCAATTGTTGAAAAACCGTGTCGCGGTCATCAGTGGGATTTTCATTCTGATCTTGGTCTTTATCGCATTGTTCGTGGACAATGCGTTGTTCACGTTCTTCACTGGCGGTGAAACAAAGCCGTTGCTGGCACCTTACCGTTATGGCACAGCGAATTTTTTGTACACGGATAAGCCCCCATTGACCCGTACCGAAGATGGTCAGCTGTTCTTGTTAGGCACCGATTATCTGGGGCGTGATTTGCTCAGCCGCGTGCTCTACGGGACGCGCATTTCGCTGACAGTGGCCATCGTGGCGTCGCTGGTAAGCCTGGGGATTGGGTTGGTTTATGGGCTGATTTCCGGCTATTCCAGCACACGGGTTGATAACATCATGATGCGCATTGTAGACTTCTTGTATGGTTTCCCGTTTCTGATTTTCGTCATTTTGATGCAGGTTTTCTTCAAAGCCCAGGCCCGTCGAGGTGATGCCGCAGGTATCTGGCAATTTTTCCTCGACATCGACAAGGCCATGGGGGGCATGTTCTTCATCTTCATTGCTATTGGTGCCATCAACTGGCTAGGAATGGCGCGTATCGCTCGTGGCCAGACGTTGTCTTACAAGAAGAAAGAGTTTGTCGAAGCGGCTCGCGCCATTGGAGCAACCGATCGCCGCATTATCTTCAAGCACCTGCTCCCGAATATCTTAGGCCCTTGCATCGTCGCAGAAACGCTTGCTATTCCTGGCTATATCAGTTTGGAAGCGTTTCTTTCATTCATCGGCCTGGGGGTCAACCCGCCGACGCCTTCCTGGGGCTTGATGATTTCGGAGACGTATCAGGCATTGCGTACTGCCCCATGGGAGGTAATGGTGCCAGGCATTGCGCTGACACTTACGACATTGGCATTCAACATGCTGGGTGATGGGATCCGTGATGCATTCGATCCGCGCCTGCGCGGCGAATAACATAGCTGGTGTATGGCGCGTGCGATGAAGCCGATACAGATGCTTTGGTGGTTGATTGGTGCCGGCCTTATTGTGGGGGGGCTGCTCGGATGTCGATCATCAGACGTGTCGCCTCGTCTGGATGACCCCACAACTTGGCGCCTCGTTTTCGAATCGTATCGGGATGGAAACGCCGAAGTGTATATGACTGATCTGGAAGGTCGGACGGTTGTGAATTTGACGAATCATCCCGCATATGATGGGACACCAAGTGTCTCACCCGATTTTTCACGCATTGCCTTCACATCCGAACGTGATGGTTCTGCCGACATCTATGTGATGCGTATCGATGGGAGCGCTGTTGAACGGCTGACGAACAGCCCTGGTGATGCATTCAGCGTTGTGCCGGAATGGGCGCCAGACGGTGTGCGTTTGGCATTTTCATCGAACCGTACTTATCGCAAACCCATGGAGGGTGGTTTCTTGGAAGTCCCAGGAAACACGAAGATTTGGATGCTCGATACCAAGACCAACACGGTTGAACGTTTGACAGATGGCCTTGGTTTGGATATGTATGTGACCTGGTCCCCCGACGGTTCGCAAATGGCGTTCATGTCGGTGCGTGATGGTGATGCTGATATTTACATTCGTGATGCCGATGGCACAGTGCGGAATGTGACCAAAAACGACGCCCGCGATACGAACCCCGATTGGTCACCCGATGGTCGCCGCCTTCTGTTTTCTAGCGACATGGATGGCGACGATACCGAGCTATATATCCTCGACCTCGATGACAACACGCTCACCCAACTGACAAACAACACATTTGGTGATAGTGACCCGGCATGGTCGCCGGATGGAACACACATCGCGTTCATTTCTGACCGGGATGGTGATGTAGAAGTCTACGTGATGAAAGCCGATGGGAGCGACGTGCGACGCATTACGCATAGCCCGGGGGATGATTTGCATCCACGCTGGCTTGTTGTAGAAAAGTAAAGGCTTCCCGGTCGTGTCCATGGTGAGGATACGGCGTGCCTGCATGGCACTCGTGTCATGTTGCTCTCCGTACTGGAGAGGCAGCATCTATCCACAACCTGAAAGGGGGTGATACGCCGTAGCGATTTGAGAGTGTTGTTCGCTGTTGTTCGATGTGTCAACCTCAAACCGTCTCTGAATAGGAGGAGAACATGAGGAAAGTACTTGTGTTGTTTGTTGCCGTCTTTGCGCTTTTCGCATTGGCGGCGTGCGGCGGCGGTGAAGGCCAGACAGTGGTTCAAACCGTTGTCGTAACGGAAATTGTGGAAGGCGAAACAGTCGAAAAGGTCGTCGAAAAGGTTGTGACGGCGACGCCCGAACCGGTTGACACCGGTCCGAAAGAATTGATTGTCTGTATGGCGCAAGAGCCCGACACGTTGCTCTACGACGTGGTGGGTGGGACGAACGCACTGGTGAAAACGGCGGTGCTCCACGCACTGACCGATCCCGTCTATACCGGGCTCTCGTATGATTACCAGCCGGTATTGCTCGAAAAGCGCCCCAGCCTGGAAGATGGCGATGCTGAATTCATCGATGTCGAAGTCACCGAAGGTATGATGGTCTATGACCCCGAGCAGGGCGATGTGGTGACCTACACCGGCGAGCCCACCACCATGCAGGCGATGCGCGTGACCTTCAAGTGGAAGGAAGGCATCACCTGGGAAGATGGTACGCCGCTCACTGCCTATGACTCGGTCATGGCGTATGAATTGGGGAACCGCCCCGACAGTGGTGTGCCCAGCCGCTTCACCTACGACGTGACCGCGTCGTATGAAGCGACCGACGACTACACCACGGTCTGGACGGGTGTTCCCGGTTGGGTGGACTCGACCTACTGGCTGAACGCCTGGGGGCCGGTGCCGCGCCACGAACTGGAAGGTTTGACGCCTGATGAAATTCGCAACGATGAAAAATTCGCTCGCTCGCCGCTTTCGTTTGGTGGCTTCTCGCTGCGTGCTGAGGGCGCCGAATGGGTGGCTGGTGACCACATCACGCTGGTGAAGAACCCCAACTACTGGCGTGCCAGCGAAGGCCTGCCGAAGGTGGATCGCCTCATCTACAAGTTCATCCCCGACACCAACCAGCTGCTGGCGCAGTTGTTGGCTGGTCAGTGTGACGTGGGGACGCAGGATGGTATGGGCGTCGACCAGGCACCGTTCCTCATCAACGCGGAACAGGAAGGCCTGCTGAAGCCCTACTTCGTGACTGGTACGGTGTGGGAACACATCGACTTCCAGCTCGATCCGGGTGATGATCGCCCCGCGCTGGGCCGCTGTGCACCGGTGCGCTTGGCGATGGTGCTGGCCACCGACCGCCAGACGATGGTGGACGAAGTCCTCTTTGGTCGTAGCAAGGTCTTGAATGTCTGGCTACCCGAAGAACACCCGATGTATGCAGCAGATTCCGTCAATACGTATCCGTTCGACCCCGAACGTGCCGCTCAGATCCTGGAAGAATCCGGCTGGGTGGACAACGATGGCGACGGTATCCGCGAAGCCAACGGCGTCTCCTGCGAATGGGTGAACTGGCGCACGAAGGAAGTCGAAACGTACCAGGTGCCCGATGGTACGCCGCTCAAGTTCGTGCTCAACACGACCTCGGGCAACAAGATGCGTGAACAAGTCACGCAAATCTTCCAGCAGAACATGAAGGATATCGGCATCGACATCGAACTCGAATACCTGCCGGCCGGTGTCTACTTCGGTGATCCGCCGGATGGCCCGCTCTTCTCGCGCAAGTACGACCTGGCCGAGTTCGCGTGGCTGACCGGTGTGGAACCGCCAGGTGACCTCTACACCTGCGACGGCGTGCCCGATGAGTCGAATGGCTGGGCTGGCTTGAACAACACGGCCTACTGCAACCCCGAATACGACCAGGCTGTCCGTGCGGCACAGAGCACGCTGATTCGCGAAGAGCAGGCGGCCAACTGGGCCAAAGCGCAAGAAATCTTCACGCGCGAAGACCAGTTGCCCATCATCCCGCTCTTCCAGCGCTTGAAGGTTGCGGCAACGCGTCCGGAAGTGGTCGGCTTCAACATGGACCCGACCGAAAACAGCGAGCTCTACAACGTCGAAGAATGGGACATCGTCTCGCAACAATAAGCCGCTGGTGAGACGCTCACAAGGGGGGCGACCCCGTGTCGCCCCCCTTCTTGTGAGAAATGATGTTGCGTAGTATGCTTGATGTTTGGTTTGATGCCTTTTGCTTACGAACGCTTGTTTGGAAAATATAGAGAGATTGGGTACTATTACGCGCGCCTTGCTTGCAAATATCGGAAGGGAATTGTGCCGCCAGCAGGTGGTATACGAATGAGGAGGTTGGCATGACCACATATCTCATCCGTCGCATCATTCAATCGACGTTGGTGCTCATTATTTCATCAGCGGCGATTTATGCGTTGTTGAATGCTGTACCTGGGGGGCCGTTTTCCGGGTTGCGGATTGCTGGTGCGGGAGATAAAAAGTCGCAAGTTACCCAGCAGGATATCGAGCGCATGGAGCAGATGCTCGGTTTGCGTGATGAAAATGGCAACCCGATTCCTCTTCATGTGCGCTACATCAATTGGCTCAGCAAAGCCATTCGTGGGGACTGGGGGAAATCCTGGGCTGTTGCGCAAGGGCAAGATGTGTCTTTCTTGTTGAAAAGTCGTCTAACGAACACCATTTTGTTGATGACGTCTGCGACAATCATCTCGTTGATCGTCGCAATTCCTGCGGGGATTTACAGCGCAGTCCACCAGTACTCCAAATTCGACTACATTCTCACTACCTTTACCTTCTTCGGAATTGCCATGCCCGTTTTCTGGTTTGGGTTGATGCTCATTATCCTGTTTGCATTCAAATTCCAGGAATGGGGGCTTCCCTACTTCCCCACAGGTGACGTGATTAGCTTGCGTGCGCCACGCCCAGGGAGTCTGCTCTATCTCTTAGGGGCAGAACCGGGCAGTCTCACTGACCGACTGGTGCACCTCATCTTGCCCTCGCTCGTATTGAGCCTGCTCTACATGGCTGGTTGGAGCCGCTACATGCGCTCGTCTATGCTGGAAGTGTTGCGCTCCGATTATGTGCGTACCGCACGCGCCAAAGGATTGTCAGAGCGGGTGGTGATCCTGAAGCATGCGTTGCGGAACGCATTGATCCCCATCGTGACAATCATCGTCTTTCAGATTCCGGGTATTTTTGGCGGTGCGGTATTGACCGAAACCGTCTTCAACTGGAAAGGAATTGGCCGCCTCTACGTCGATGCATTGAGTCGAAGTGATTGGCCGGTTGTGATGGCGTACCTGTTCATTAGTGCCATACTTGTGGTGTTTGCAAACCTGCTGGCCGACATTCTGTACACATTTGTCGATCCGCGTATCCGCTACTCGTAAAATTGGTGAAGAAGAAGGAGCGATACCGTGGCTGTTGCAGAGCTTGATGCTGAACAACTTCTCTCGCTAGAAGAAGAAAGCCAGTGGCGAGTGGTGTTGCGCCAGTTTCTGCGCCACCGCCTGGCCGTTTTTGGATTGATTGTGATTACGATTTTCGTCTTGTCGGCGATTTTTGCCCCCTTGATTACGCCGTATGACCCAACCCGCATCGAGATGGCGAAGCGCAATTTGCCCCCTTTGACAGAGGGGCACTGGTTGGGTACCGATGAGCTTGGGCGCGATATGCTGGCACGTTTGCTCTACGCGGGGCGTATCTCGCTCTTCGTCGGGTTTACAGTGACGATTCTTTCGATCACGATAGGAACCATCGTAGGCGCTGTTTCTGGCTACTATGGCGGCATCGTCGATTCGATTTTGATGCGCATTGTGGACTTCATGCTGACGTTGCCTACGCTCCCTATTTTGCTGGTCGTCAGTGCCATCTTTGGTGGGGGGAACGTCTGGCTCATCATTGTCGTGTTGGTGGTGTTTGGTTGGATGGGAACCTCTCGTCTGGTGCGAGGGATGGTGCTTTCATTGAAGGAGCAGGAATTCATCGAAGCCGAACGTGCAATGGGGGCGAGTACGCCGCGTATCATCTTCATGCACCTGTTACCGAACAGTTTTGCCCCTATTATCGTCGCAGCAAGTCTTGAAGTTGGTGGGGTGATTATTACTGAGGCTGCCTTGTCTTTCCTGGGGTTTGGGATTGCTCCGCCAACACCAACCTGGGGGCAGATGTTGCAAAACGTACAGGCTGACATGTGGACGGCGCCATGGAAAGCCTTCTTCCCCGGCTTCTTCATTTTCATGACATCACTGAGTTTCAATTTCATCGGTGATGGTTTGCGCGACGCCCTTGACCCGAGATTGAAAATCTGAGCGACCTGACGAGAGGAGTTGAACGTTGGCGAAACGGTATCGAATCTCAACTAGCAATCCACTTTTGGATGTTCGCAATTTGCGCACCTACTTCTACACAGAAGAAGGGATTGTCAAGGCTGTAGATGGTGTTTCGTTTCAAATTGCACGTGGAGAAACGCTCTGCCTCGTGGGGGAATCAGGCTGCGGGAAAAGTGTGACCTCGCTTTCGATTATGCGTTTGATTGATTACCCCGGTCGCATTGTAGAAGGGGAAATCATTTTCGATGGGCAGAACTTGCTCGACTTACCAGAACGTGAGATGCGTCATATCCGCGGGAATCGCATCTCGATGATTTTCCAGCAGCCGCTTTCTTATCTCAACCCCGTCTTCAAGGTGGGCGATCAGATTGCCGAAGTGTTGGAAATTCACACTGATCTGAATGAAAGAGAGCGCCGCGAACGTGTCATCGAATTGTTGCGCATGGTAGGGATTCCTGCGCCAGAAAAACGTTACGAAGCCTTCCCCCATGAATTGTCGGGGGGAATGGCGCAGCGTGTCATGATTGCCATGGCGCTGGCCAGTGAGCCCGACTTGCTCATCGCCGACGAGCCGACGACGGCGCTCGATGTGACTATCCAGGCGCAAATCCTCGACCTCATCCGCGAGTTGCGCGAGCGTGTCGGTATGACGACTTTGCTCATCACCCACGACCTCGGCGTTGTGGCCGAAATGGCCGACACCGTGGCGGTGATGTACGCTGGGCAGATTGTCGAATACACTGACGTGGTCACGATCTTCGAAGACCCCAAACACCCCTACACACGCGGTTTGCTCAGCTCTGTCCCGGTGCTTGGCAAATTGCGCGACAAGCTGGAAACCATTCCTGGCTCTGTCCCCATTTTGATTGATTTGCCACCAGGCTGCCGCTTTGCCAACCGGTGCGAGGCTCGCGTGGAGAATGGTTTGCAAGTCTGTACGCAGCGCGATGTCCCACTCTACCAGATTGACGACAACCATCTTGTGCGCTGCTTCCTTTACGCGCCGAATCTGGATCAGTTGGAAAGTGAGGCCCGCAAGGCGGCGTCTGCGCCGACACCAGCTTAAGGAGAATGAATGACGATGACAGTGCAAAGCGAACCAATGCTCCAAACGCCAACTTTTTCCAATGACGATCTGTTGGTCGTGCAGGATCTGCGCAAATATTTCCCCGTGCGTGGTGGCCTTTTGCAGCGTATTCAGGCCTGGGTGAAGGCTGTCGATGGTGTGAGCTTCACTATCAAAGCTGGTGAAACCCTCGGTATGGTAGGGGAATCTGGGTGTGGGAAAACCACCGTTGGGCGCACGATTTTGCGGCTTGTTGAGCCAACGTCGGGGAAGGTGTATTTCGACGGTGTTGATTTGAGCACATTGAACCCTTCGGAAATGAAGCGCATGCGCCGCGAGATGCAAATCATCTTCCAGGACCCTTACTCCTCGCTCGACCCGCGTGTCGTGATTGGCGACCAGATTGCCGAAGGGTTGATCATTCATGGTGTCAAAGACAAAGCCGAGCGTGATGCTATCGTTGCCGAAGTTTTGCATGCGGTGGGGTTGCGCCCCGAATATCGCAAACGCTACCCCCATGAATTTTCTGGTGGTCAACGCCAGCGTATCGGTATTGCGCGAGCACTGGCGCTCAAGCCGCGTTTCATCGTCTGCGACGAGCCTGTCTCAGCGCTAGACGTTTCCATTCAGGCACAGGTGCTCAACTTGTTGAAAGATCTGCAGCAAGAATATGGGTTGACCTATCTCTTCATTGCACACAACCTCAGCGTGGTGGAGCACATCTCCGATCGCATTGCCGTCATGTATCTGGGGAAAATGGTGGAACTTGCCGACCGTGACGAGTTGTTCAAAAACCCCTTGCACCCGTACACGCAGGCGCTCATGTCGGCTATTCCTATTCCCGATCCCACGCTGAAGCGCGAACGCATCATTCTCGAAGGTGATGTGCCTAGCCCTCTCAATCCACCACCAGGGTGTCGCTTCCATACGCGTTGCCCCATCGCGGTCGATATGTGCAGCGAAGTGGAACCCGAATTTCGCGATGTCGGCGCAGGTCACTTTGTCGCTTGCCATCTCGTCTAGACTGGCTACCATACGTATTGCCATATGTCCCCGCCCCCAAGGCGGGGATTTTTCCTGTATGGTTGGCGTGATATCGAGGAACGACAATGGTGAAAAAGTATCACGATGATGGACGTCTCAAAACGAATCTGCTTTCTGGGCTTGTTGTCACGGTCCTGACGATTCTCTTTATCGGCTACATCTTCACTTCCCTGCTTTTAGGTAATTTTTTGTGGGTTCTGCCCGCACAGGTTGATGTACCACCGCAACGCATCATTGTGTATGCGGCGGGAACACGCTACGAACTTGGGCCAGATGACCCCGCTTATGAGCCGTTAGCGCAAGCCGTCGCCGATGCGTTGCGGTCATCGCGTGGCTTTTCTGAAACGACTGGCCTAAGTGCAGTCTCATTGCAAGAGGCTTACGAGCGGTTTGTGACCGTAGAAGTCTGGTATCCCGAGCCGATTCGCTTGAATCTGCGTTTCAAAACGATTGACCCGACGCGCGTTCTCATTCCCATAAGCGGGCGACATCAAAATGCCGCCTTTCTGGGAACGTATGACGAATACACTGCTGGCGCACTCTGGCTGCCCTCTGAGAAAGTGGAGCGCATTCGCGCGATTTTGCGCACACTTGGCATTCAGGTGGATTCGTAACCATGCAGCGCTTCTTCCTGTTGATGTTGTGCCTGCTCTTGTTGGGGTGTCGGACGGCCCCGTCCCCCCGTCCAACACCTACAGCTTCCCCAGTCGTTGGCTCCATCACGCCGACGCCAACACGCCCAACCGCGACGCCAATTCCCCCGCTTGCGGTTGTGCGTATTGGGATCACGGAGACACCCGCGCTCTTCCCAACTATCTGGGACGCGCCTCGTGCCGCGGATGTTCTCTTGCGTACCTGGCTGGCGACGACTGCTGCTCGCCGTGCCGATGATGGACGCCTGATGCCAGAAAGTGCCACTTGGGCGTGGGACGATGATCGCACGTTGCGCCTGATGCCCATTCAGGGGGACGTTGCCTTCTGGCAAGACGCGTTGACCGCCTGGCAAACTCGTCATCCATATGGCTCACTTGTTCAGGAAGTGCGCACCGAGGGCGCGAGCCTCATCGTCGAATGGACACGTCCCCCCTTGTGTGCGGCTGTGAGCACACTCTTGCAGTGGCCTCTACTCGCTGAATCGTGGCCCCCCACACGCACCAGTGGGGCTTTCACCATCACGTCCGAAAGGGCAACAACGTGGCGTTTGGTGGCCCGCCAACCCAACCAGCCCGATATTCAGCTGATGTTGCTTGACGATCCTGTGAAGGCCTGGACACGCGGCGACCTCGATCTGCTCTTGGGGGATACGTGGCTGTACGGTCAGATTCCGCCCCCCGCTTTGCGTGCCAATGCCCAAGATGTGCCCGGCTTCCTCGTTGCCATGCTGCTCTTCAATACCCAGCGCACACCTGTGGACGATGTGGCCGTGCGCCGTGCGCTCTGGCTGGCGCTCGACCGTGACACGCTCTACCGCGACGCGTACGAAAGCGCCCCCTTTCTGCTGGATGCGCTCGCACCGCGTGGTGTTGTGGATGGGCGCGCTCTTGCACCAGACCAACAGGCTGCAGCCATGCTCCTCGACGAAGCAGGCTGGCGCGACCGCGATGGCGATGGAATGCGCGAAAACGCCGACGGCGCCCCTCTGCGTGTACAGCTCGTGCTTCCACTGAGTGCCACCGATGCCCGTTGGGAACGTTTAGGAACGCTTCTTCGACGTGCATGGGCACGATTGGGTGTCGCAACGGATGTGTTGTATCGACGCCCCATCACCGTCGAAGAGAAATTGCACAGCGAAACATGGCAGGTCGCTTTGGTTCCCTTTGTATTGCCTTCCGACGCTGACATCTTCCCGCTTGTTGGCCCTGACACCGACCCTCGCGCTGCCGACCTCAACCTGACGCGCTACACCAACGCTGATGTGCAGAACTTGGCGGCGGAAGCCGCAAGTGTCCCGCAGTGTGATGATGCCCAGCGCAACGCACTCTATACGACCATCTGGTCGTATCTCTGGCGTGATGTTCCCTTTGCCACGCTTTTTCGCCTGCCCGAGCGGCTCTTTGTGGCTGAGCGCGTTCGCACCAGCGCAACCCGCGCCTGGTTCGACGAGGCACGCTGCCGTGCTGGCCTTTGCTGACCGATGTCTGTGTACACAGTATCCCAAGATGACACCCCACCCAAAGCGATTACAATATCATGATGACTTAGACTGAGAAGATACGAATACAACAAGGACGAATGGCGATGAGCACGAAGTTTCAGGCTGCCATCCAGCATTTGCAATCTGATGTCCCTCTCTCCACGCCTGTTCTGCTTGGATTGGGTGACCCTTTGCATTTCGATGAACGAACGTTCCGCGATGTCTGGTTCGCTTTGCCTGTGGAACGTCGCCGACAGGCCGCAACTGCTTTGCTCGATCTCGCTGAAATCGATAGCACCACTGATTTCACACCACTCTTTTTCGTGCTGCTGGATGACCCCGATCCCGAGGTGCGCATGCAGGCAGTGGATGGGTTGTGGGAAACAAACACCCCCAGCCTGCCCCGCCTGACGCGCCGTTTGCTGGCCATGCTGCGCGACCGTACCGAAGACCCCCGCGTGCGGGCGCGTGCGGCATTGGGGCTGGGGCATCCGCTCTTCGAGTACGAGATGGGGGGGCTTGCCCTGACGAACGCAGCGGAAATTGTCGAAACATTGCTGAATATTTTCCGCGATGCCAGCGAACCACTTGAAGTGCGGCGACGGGCGCTTGAAAGCATGGCGGCGGTGAGCAATGAGGTCACCCGGGCCGCGATTCGTGATGCGTATGCTGCACCAGAACATGACATGCGTGTCAGCGCCATCTTTGCCATGGGGCGCACCGGCGAACCAGAGTGGGCGCCCATCATTCGGCGGGAACTCGGCAACCCCAGCGCCGAAATTCGCTACGAAGCCACTCGCGCCGCAGGCCATTTGGGCGACAAAGCTGCCGTGCCTGCACTTGTGGACCTGCTCGCCGACCCCGACGCGCAGGTGCGCGATGTGGCCATTTGGGCGCTGAGTGAGATCGGCACAGAACGCGCCATCGAAGCGCTCGAAAATCTGTTGCAGCGCACCACTGATGACGAACTGGCCGAATACATCGAAGAAGCCATCGAGATGGCACGTTTCAATGCGTTGGAGGTGCCCGACATGCTTGATCTGTTTACGTTTGAAGATGATCCCGATACCTACATCGAACTGGGCCCCGAAGACGACGACGACTTCGACACCGACGTCTATGATGAAGTCTACGATGATGCGTACAACGAGGCCTATGTAGAGGAATGGGAAGAAAAAGACGACGAAGACGAACGCAACGAAGACGACACATTTTGACAACCAGGCACTCGTGCTCCACTCGCCATGACAACGTTGCTGACTATCGTCTTGCCTGTTTTTCTGGTGGTGCTTTTCGTCGCAGGAATGCAGGCCTCCCTGCAACTTGATATCCAGACGATCTCGCGGCTCTCTTTCTACATCCTGTCGCCCGCCCTTGTGCTGGATGCCCTGGTGCGTTCCACCATCGGCGGGCGTACTTTTTTGCTCGTTGCCGCCGCGCTCTGCTTGTTGACCGTCCTGCTCTGGGGGATTGCTGCACTTGGCGCCCGCGTTTTACGCTTACCACCCCCTACCGCAGCCGCCTTCATCGTGGCTGCACTCATCCCCAACGCTGGAAACTATGGCTTGCCTGTTACCTTCTTTGCCTTTGGGGAAGAAGGTGTTGCCTATGCTTCCGTCTACATGACCATTAGTGCCATCATCACCTCGACCCTGGCGGTTTACCTTTCCGCGCGAGGTCGTGCCGGTGTGCGCCAGGCTATTCACCGCGTGGTGCGTGTGCCCGTGGTGTACGCCGCCTGCGCGGGATTGCTGCTGGGGGCGTTGCATCTGACGCTCCCGACACCAGTGGCACGTGCCGTCCATCTGTTGGGGCAAGCTGCTGTACCCGTCATGCTCGTCATCCTAGGCATTCAATTGTTGAATGCAATGCGCAATCCCTTTCGTGCCGAACATGCCCCCGCTCTTACCTTGGTGAGCGGATTGCGGCTGATTGGCGCTCCCACCCTCGCCGCCCTCATCGTCCCCTTCTTCGGATTGTCGCCGCTGGCTGTGGCCGTCTTCGTGTTGGAAAGCGCCATGCCTGTCGCCGTCAATACGACCATTCTCGCTATCGAATTCGATTCCGACCCCATTTTTGCCACGCTGGCCGTCATGACGACGACTGTGGCAAGTTTGCTCACGCTTGCACTTCTGCTAAACTGGCTTTTGCAGACGTAAATCAAACGAGCATGTACCCATGAAACCCGAAACCGAAGCGCTGTTCAAAGAAGGTATCCGCGCTTTGCACGAACGCCATTTCAAACGCGCCATCGAAGCGCTGGAAGCTGCGCATGCCGCCGAACCCGATGACGTGGACATTTTGCTCAACCTCGGGGGCGCGTACATTCTGGCTGGCATGCACAAAAAAGCCCAGCCTCTGTTGGAACGTGCTGCCGAACTCGCTCCCGATAACGCCAATGCCTGGATCAACCTGGCCGCAGCACGCCTGGGGCCGCTCGAAACTAGCACTCCCGAACGACAGGCAGGCGCCATTGATGCATGGTTGCGCGCATTGGAAGCCGACCCCGACGCGCCAAATGTGCATTACATGTTGGGGCTTGTCCATCACCACCGTGGCGACTACGCCGACGCCGAACGCTATTTCACCGAGGCGTTGCGTGTCAACCCACACGATACCGACGCCAAAACCATGTTGGAACGCACCCGCACTGCCATGCGTGGTGAGGATTGACGACAGCCGAATCCAGAGATTCGAGCAACGAGGCTCCCACTCCCGTGGGGGCCTTTTTTGATATCTGGCGAGGAAAAGGAAGGAGGCAACCATTCTCATGAAACCAGGAGTGCTCGCGCGGTATCGTGATTTTTTGCCTGTGACCGAACGTACACCGCTCATCACCCTCAACGAAGGCGATACGCCACTCATTCGCTCCAATCGTCTGGCGGCTGAATGGGGTGTGCCCCACCTCTACTTCAAATTCGAGGGGACGAACCCGACTGGTTCCTTCAAAGACCGTGGTATGGTCATGGCAGTTGCCAATGCCCTTGAACATGGCGCCCGTGCCATCATCTGCGCGAGCACCGGGAATACCAGTGCCGCCGCAGCCGCCTACGCCGCACGAACGGGGCTGGAAGCCATTGTTGTTGTGCCTGGCGGCAAAATTGCCTTGGGAAAACTGGCGCAGGCGCTCATGTACGGCGCACGTGTACTGGCCGTCGAAGGCTCTTTCGATGATGCCTTGCGCCTCGTGCGGGCGTTGCACGAAACGTACGATGTGGCGCTCGTCAATTCCATCAACCCCTATCGGATTGAAGGGCAAACCACCGCGGCGTACGAAATTGTGGACGTGTTGGGCGACGCCCCAGATGTTGTCTGTTTGCCGGTGGGCAATGCAGGCAACATTACCGCCTATTGGGAAGGCTTCAAGCGGTATCACGAAGCCCGACGGGCAACACAGTTGCCGCGCATGTTTGGGTTTCAGGCAGCTGGCGCAGCGCCCATTGTGCGTGGTGAAGTGGTGCCACACCCCGAAACAGTGGCAACCGCAATTCGCATTGGCAATCCGGCCTCGTGGCAGCGCGCGGTGAAGGCGCGCGATGAAAGCGGGGGGCGCATCGAAGCCGTCACCGACGAGGAGATTTTGGCAGCCCAGCGTCTCCTGGCGATGTATGAAGGCATTTTTTGCGAGCCAGCCAGCGCGGCAAGCGTGGCTGGTTTGCGCCGTGCACTCGATGAGGGCTGGTTGAGCGGGCAGGAGCGCATCGTTTGCGTGCTTACAGGGCATGGACTCAAAGATCCCGAAACGGCCATTGCAAACAGCGGGCAGGTCGTTCCCATTGAACCGACCATCGAGGATGCAGTACGGGCATTAGGATGGTGATGATTGTCAACAGGAGGAAGAAAGGAGGTGCTCCATGAGTCGGCTGGTGATGAAGTTTGGCGGAACGTCGGTTGGCAACGCTGATGCCATTCGTCGGGTAGGTGAGATTTTGAAGCAGTCATACACCGAAGGGCACGACGTGGTGGCGGTTGTCAGCGCCATGCGTGGTGTGACCGATATGCTCATCGACGCGGCATTGGCCGCAGCACAGGGGGACGATGCCGCAGCACGGTCCGCAAGCACCACCATCTGGGAACGCCATGCCGAAGCCGCTGGCGTGTTGCTGGGGCGCACCACTGGCCCTGATCTGGCTGCCATCAAGCAGGAACTGTCCATGTTCATGCATTTGTGCGAAGCCATCGCCATTTTGGGCGAAGTGACCCCGCGCGCCATGGACCTGATTTCGTCGCTGGGGGAACGTTTTTCAGCGCGGCTGGTTGCCTCTTACTTGCAAACGCAGGATGTGCCCGCCGAGGCCATTATCGCCAACGAGTTGATTGTCACCGATGAATGCTTCGGGGCCGCTAATCCCTTGCTGGACGAAACAGGCCAGCGGACACGTGCTCGCCTGTTGCCCTTGCTGGAACAACGTACCTTGCCGGTCGTCACTGGCTTTTTGGCAGCCACACGCGACGGCATTGTCACCACGTTGGGGCGCGGCGGTTCGGACTACACAGCCGCCATTTTGGGGCATGCCCTCGATGCTGACGAGATCTGGATTTGGACCGATGTGGATGGTGTGCTCACCGCCGACCCGCGCATTGTGCCCAACGCACGCACGCTCAGCCGCATTGGCTACACCGAAGCAGCCGAAATGGCCTACTTTGGGGCGCGCGTGTTGCACCCCAAAACAGTACGCCCGGCTGTCGAAAAGCGCATTCCAGTGCGCATCCTCAATACCTTCAACCCCACCCACCCCGGTACACTCATCGTGCCCGATGATACGGTCAACGGACGAGCGGTGAAAGCCGTCACGGCGATTCGCAACCTGGCATTGGTGACTGTCGAAGGTCGTGGTATGCTGGGCGTTCCTGGCGTGGCAGCGCGAGTCTTTGGGGCGGCGGCGCACTCGGATGTGAGTGTGCTCATGATTTCGCAAAGCTCATCCGAGCAGTCCATCTGCTTTGTGGTGCCTTCGGATGCAAGCCTGCGCGTTGTCCAGGCATTGGAACAGGAATTTATGCATGAGCTGTCCATTGGCGCTATTGACCGCGTTTGGGTGCAGGATGATGTGGTGATTGTAGCAGTCGTGGGCGGAGGCATGCGGCGCACGCCGGGCATTGCTTCGCGTGTATTCGGCGCTTTGGGCGAGCATGAAATCAATGTGGTCAGTATTGCCCAGGGAAGTTCCGAATACAACCTCTCGCTGGTCGTCGAAGCCGCCGACGCCAACGATGCCGTGCGTGCCATCCATGATGCGTTCTCGCTGGGCGAGCCGCCTGTCGAAGATGCACCGGCGGTCGTTGCACCGAAATAAACCAAGCCGAACATGGAGCAGAGGCGGATGCGGACCATTCCAATCATTCAATTTGGTGTTGGCGGCGTTGGGCGTGCGCTTGTACGCCAGGTATTGGCGACACGCGAACAGCAATCTCGCTATGGCTTTCAGTTTGCCTATGTGGCGCTTGCCGATAGCGACGGTGCTCTGGTGGCGACACGCCATGAGGATGAAGGGATGTCGCCGCTTTTCTTGGAAGCCCTGGTCGAATGGAAAGCGCAGGGCAAGCGCTTGGCGGAACACCCCGAAGGCTACTGGCAAAACGATACGGCGGCGTTGGTGGACGTTGCTGGCTGGCCGGGTGCCATCATCGTCGATGCGACCGCGGCTGAGGCCGAAACCATGGCGCCTGCATTCCAGCGGGCACGTACATTGGGCTATGGGATCGTGTTGGCCAACAAAAAGCCGCTCACGGCCGACCTACACTTGTGGGACCTGTTGCATGCTGGCCCGCTGCGCTACGAGGCAACCGTAGGCGCGGGGTTGCCGGTGATGTCCACTTTGCGAAGTATGTTGGACACAGGCGATACCGTGCTACGAGTGCAAGGGGCATTGAGTGGAACATTGGGCTTTGTCATGTCCGCCTTGGAAGCCGGGCATTCATTTTCGGCGGCTGTACGTGAAGCACATCGTTTGGGGTATACCGAGCCGGACCCGCGTGACGACTTGAACGGTATGGATGTCGCGCGCAAAGCGCTTATCCTCACGCGCACCATCGGACTTCCCCTCAAAATGGAAGCGCTCTCTGTCGAACCATTGTACCCGGAATCGTTTGCTTCGCTCTCGCGCGATGAGTTTCTGGCATGCCTGGATGAGTTGGATGCGGAGATGCAGGCACGAGTTGACGATGCCGCTGCGCAAGGGGCTGTCTTGCGCTATGTGGCGGAGATCTCCGAAGCAGAAGTTTTCGTTGGCGTGCGGGCGGTTCCCCGCGAAAGCCCGTTGGGTGCGTTGCGTGGCACCGACAACCTGATTGCTTTCACGACAACACGGTATCGAGAACGCCCGTTGGTGGTGCAGGGGGCTGGGGCTGGTGTAGAAGTAACGGCTGCTGGGGTCCTGGCAGATATGTTCCAGCTTGCGCTCTTGTCCGCCTGACCCTAGGGGCAGGGGAAAATGTCTCGGCAAACGCCGAGGCATTTTTGTGTGCCGAAGGGCATTCAAGCCTACCGATTGGCAAAGTGGCATTTGATTTGTTCGTGAAACCGAATAAAATAACCAACGTTTGTTTTGCTTAGTAAAAGCAATCCTTTTTGCGGAAAGGCCTTACAATCAACGGGGGAAAACGAAAATGCCGAAAAAAAGCATTCGACTTGACGAAAAGGATGTGCAAATCCTTCGTCATGCTCAGGAAGATGGCCGCGTACCTTGGGCAAAACTGGCACGCGAGATGAACATGTCTTCGCCGGCCATTCTGTCGCGTGTGCGCCGCCTGTACAACGATGGTGTGATTGCGTCCCACACAACGGTGCTCAACCGTGAGGCCCTGGGGTATGACACAGTCGCGTACATTTTCGTCTCACTGGGCAACGTAAACACAGAAACGGTCGCCGCATTTCGAGAAGCCGTCATGGCCATGCCAGAAGTGCAGACGTTTGTGGCCCTCACAGGCGAGTATGAATACATGCTGCGCGTTGTGTTGCATTCACCATCTGAATTGAACACTTTCGTTCACGAAAAATTGGCGCACGCTGGCCCACTGGTACGTGTGGCAACACACCTGGTCATGGATGAAATCAAATTCACTACTCATTTGCCGCTTTGACATATCGGGAGACGAACAACGCCCGCTCACAGGAGCGGGCGTTGTTGCTTCTGCAAGCCCTTGGGGGTGCTTTTTGGCTCAATAGCCGCTGACGTTCAGCAATGGCTCCTTGATGCCATCCGGATCGTCGCTGTTGTCCCAGTCGGTTGTGCCACTACTCAGGAGCGCATTCTTCACATCGTCGGGTGTCGTATTGGGGTGTGTGGCTTTGTAGAGCGCTGCTGCGCCCGCAACATGTGGTGTTGCCATGGATGTACCGCTGATGGTGTTGTAGCCGCCAACGACATTCAGGTCGGGATGGGACGAGATACCGGTGTCGATGACAGCAACGTCCACATCCACACGGTCGTCCACTCCATCGATGTTGGCAGTGGCGCTGAGCTCGGCATCGATGCGATCGATGCCAGTAGGAATCTCTTGGGGCCCACTGTCGCAATTGTTGCGGCAGGGTTTCGGGTTGAAACTCACATAGCGGTCGGGGGCAACAGCGCGCACGCGAGGATCGGCTTGCAGAGCGGCCAAGCGCCCGGCAGGCACGGTGGCGACAAAGCCACGCATGGCATGGGTGTACGAACGCCCAATGCCCAATCCATGCCGCAATGCCATTTCGTTGGCGACAGTGGGCAAGGCCGAGGCTGAAACGGAATCGTCGAGCACGACGATGTACTGACCGGGGACGATGTCACTCTTTTCTGCGGCGACAGGTTCGGACGTCGGAACGCTGAACAGTATGAAAACGGTGGTCATGACGAGCGCGATGAGGGCAAACACGAAAGATGAAGGACGCACGCGCATAGGGCTCGCTCCCTTGAGAGATCGATTCTGCATGAGAGATATTGGATAAGAATGCATGGAAATCAGAAGAAAACCCCACCCCCTTTTGCTGAGATTTCGGCTTGCAGAAGTGGGCGGTAGTAACAAAAACTGAGGATATTTTGCAAATAAACAATGTGCCAATGCTGATGTACACCAGCATGGCATAGGCCCAGGCGTTCCAATCCGGTTCTTCCCACCCCAAGGGTATCAGCAACAGCGTGACGGTGTGGCACCCGACACTCAGCGCGTGGACCGCTTCCTGCAATCTGCGTTCGGCCTCGATATGGGCTCACTTCTCATAAGGAGGTTTTCGAGGTGCGACGCACCTGGCGGGTGCGTCGCACCTCCTGAGCGAGTCAGGCACGCCCAAAAAGCCTCGAAGACGGGCCGAAGGCAAATCTCCAGTGGTGAGCACGTGTTCCAGGGGGACTGGCTGGAAGCGGTGATGGCCCCACCAGGCGACCCGGTAGGTACGCCACACGCTGTTCAAGGAGCAGCGGCCCCGCCCTGCCACCAGCGTGTCGGCAACCGAGATCCCCTCGTGAGTCCCCACGCGCGATAAGCGGCCAACAGCGACATGGCATAGGCCCAGGCGTTCCAAATCCGGTTCTCCCCACCCCAAGGTTCTCAGCAACGAGGTGCTCCTTTTTCAAAAAAAGGCCAAACTTCAAAAACGCCCCCAATGCGGGGGCGTTTTTGGGTGTCGCAGGCAGGTTCATTCGTGGGTTTCTTCGCGCACGACGAAAAAGGCCATGGGCAGCGAAGAAGCCAGGATGATGAGCAACGCGGGTGCAGCCGCACGGGCAAAAAAGGCTTCGGAAACGGCGCCCCACACGACAGTGGCCAGCGTCTTGAAATCGAACGGCCCTAGGATGAGCGTTGCCGGCAGTTCCTTCATAGTGGTCAGGAAGACAAGGCCAAATGCGGCCACGAGCCCGGGGCGCACGAGCGGCAGCGTAATGTACACCAGAACTTCCCACGGCTTGCGCCCCAGACTGCGGGCCGCTTCTTCGACGGCAGGATTGACTTGCAGAAGTGAGGAACGTATCGCTCCCACGGCTTGTGGCAGAAAAAGCACCACATATGCCAGAATGAGCAACCAGATGGTCTGGTAGATGGGGCGGGCAAAACGCACGCCAAAGAAGACCAGCGCCAGTGCAATCACAATGCCAGGCAAGGCATAGCCGATGTACGTGGCGCGTTCGACGAAGCGGCTCAGATGGCTTGGCCAACGGACTTCGACGAAGGCGATGGGCAAGGCGAATGCTGTCGTGACCAGAGCAGCAATGGCTGAGACGCTCAGCGAATTGCGCAATGGGCCCCACAGGGAGACGAACTCTTCACCAGCCAACCAACCACGCACCAGCCAGTACAAGAGGACCGCCGCCGGGAGCACGAGTGCCAGCAACACGATGCTGGCACAGAAAGCAAGTGCCGGCCAGCGCCAGCGCCCCAGCCTGACGACTTTGGCGCGTCGTGCTGCCCCAACGGCTGCTCGGTGGTAGCGGGCACGCCCGCGAATGCGTGCTTCGATGACGAGTAGCACAAGCGTCAACACCACCAGCACCAGTGCCAGCGCGGCGGCGGATGTGCGGTCGAACGAAGATTTGTACTGGACATAAATCACGCGCGTAAACGTGTTGTAGCGCATGAGTGAGACCGCGCCGAAGTCGCGGAGGGTGTAGAGCGCGACAAGCAAACCGCCTGCGGCGAGGGCTGGCTGCAATTGTGGTAGTGTCACGCGCCGGAACGTTGCCCAGCCCGTGTGCCCAAGGCTGCGGGCGGCTTCTTCCAGGCTGGGGTCGAGCCCTTGCAGGGCAGCGCGTATGCTCAGGTACATGTAGGGGTAGGTCATCAGCGTGAGGACGATCAGGGCGCCAGGAAAGCCGTAGATGGTAGGGAGGCGGGTGATGCCAATGGTGCTTTCAAGCCATTGTTGCACCATCCCGCGTGGCCCCAGCGCCGCGATGAAGAGATACGCCCCCACATAGCTGGGAATGACAAGGGGCAAAGAGACCAGCACGGTCCAAGTACGGCGGCCTGGCAGGTCTGTGCGCACGGTCAGCCAGGCAAGCGGCAATGCAATCAACGCGGAGCAGACCGTGACTGCCGCCGCCAGGAGCCCCGAATTCCAGATGACTTCGAGCGTGCTAGGGCGGAAAACCAGCCGCCAAGCGGCAAACCCGCCGCTGAACACGCGCAATGCCAGATAGGTAAGGGGAAGCAGTACCAGCAGGGATGCCGTGAGTGAGGGCACCCAGAGCATGAGTGCTGTGCTGACACGCAAAGGAGGGGGACGATGAACTCGTCCCCCTCGGGTTCGGCGTTGCAAGCGAGGATTCGACGAATGCGCCATTACGGCAGTGCTCCAACCTCACGCAAGAGTTCGATCGTGCCTTGCAAATCGGTCAGATTCGACAGATCGACGTTGGGAACGTTGAGCGAGTCCAGCGGCGGCAGGTCGCCGTAGGGCTTCACTGCCGGGTTCATCGGGTATTCGAACGTCTTTTCGGCAAAGTACGTTTGGGCTTCTTCCGAAAGTAGGAAGCGCACGAACTGTTCGGCGGTGTCACGGTGTTCGGCGTTTTTCAGGATGCCCACACCCGAGACCAGAACGATCGAACCCGGACCGCCACCCGGCAAAAAGGAGTTGCGTGCCGGGAAGGACTCACCTTGTTCAGCCAGGAAACGGTAGAGATAGTAATGGTTTACGAAGCCAACGTCAACTTCGCCCGCGCCAACACCCGCCACAATCGAGGTGTTGTTTTCGTAGACCGTGGGCTCATTGGCAAGGATGCCTTCCAGCCATTCGCGGGTGCGTTCTTCACCCCAGATGGCACGCATGGCGGTGACCATGGCCTGGAACGAGCCATTGGTGGGCGCCCAGCCAATGCGCCCTTTCCATTGTGGGTCGGTGAACCCCCACAGGTCGCTGGGCAAGTCTTCCGGCGAGAGGCGGTCGGTGTTGTACACCACCACACGCGCGCGGCCGGTAATGCCAACCCACGAGCCATCGTCGGCGCGGAAGCGCGGATCGACGCGTTCGAGAATGTCAGCGGGCAATTCTTCGAAGAGCCCTTGCACGGCAACAGCGCCTAGACCACTGGGGTCTTGCGCGTAGAAGATGTCAGCGGGCGAGCGATCACCTTCTTCCAGAATCGTTGCAGCCATTTCGGCCGTGCCGCCGTAGCGCACTTTCACATCGATGCCGGTCTCTTCTTCGAATCGTTCGATGATTGGCCCGACGAGGCTTTCCGAGCGGCCCGAATAGATGACGAGCCCGCCGCTTTCCAGATCGGTATCGCTCTGCCCAGGCATTTCACTGGCCTCAGGGCTGGCACTCGGTTCAGGGGTCGCTTCGCCACTCTCATTCCCGCAGGCAACGACGACGAGTGCCATCAGGAGAGCCGTCAGCAACAGACTGATCTTTGCACGTGACATGGTTTGGTATTCCTCCTGTGCTGGTTGACGAAATGCGGCGCCAGGATACACACTTTCTAGACAAAGTCAAGTGATTTAGTCAACAATAGGGCATGTGAAAGGGGTGATATTTGTCATCTTTTGGGCGTGATGGCATGGTAGCGATATGGGCATGTGCGCATCGATGCTCGTAGGGCATTCTTGGTATGGGCTGTTGTTCCTCGCAGGGGGTATGAATGTGCACAGGTCGAAAGGAGGTGGTTCACATGCGATGAAGATAGTTGTGTGATGGATGAGTATGTCAACGAACGAATGCAGGAGGTGCTCCGATGCGTTGGGCTATCCGTATGCTGCTGGCTGGTATGCTGCTGTGGGGTGGGGGGTTGGCATTCTCGCAGATCGTTGCCGCCGAAGGCGGGGCAGAAGAATGGGGGTACGATGGCGAGCAGGGACCGGCGTATTGGGGGCAATTGAGCCCCGATTACGCGACGTGCGCAACGGGGCGTGAACAGTCGCCCATCGATATTCCCGCATGGGCACCGGTCAATCAGCCTGATCTTCAGTTTGTCTACCAATCGACACCGCTGACCATTGTAAACAATGGGCATACGGTCAAGGTGGCGTATGGGGAAGGGAGTTTCATGACGTTGGAAGGCAAGCAGTACAAGCTGTTGCAGTTCCACTTCCACGCACCAAGTGAGCATACCTGGCAAGGCCAATACTTCCCAATCGAAGCACATTTTGTGCATCAGAGCGATGATGGCGAGTATGCAGTCGTGGGGGTGTTCATTCGCGAAGGGGCCGAGAATACCGCCTATCAATCTGTCTGGGACCATTTACCCCCCAACCCAGGAGACCCGCAGACGATCGAAGGTGTTTCTGTGAACGCCATGGAGTTGCTACCAGCGGATACGTCGTACTATCGCTATGATGGTTCGTTTACGACCCCGCCTTGCACGGAAGGGGTCAAGTGGGTTGTGATGGCGACACCGGTCGAAATGTCCACGGAGCAGATTGCTGCCTTCCAGGCGATTTACGACCACAATAATCGCCCCGTACAGCCGTTGAACGCGCGCACATTCTACCTCGGGGGGGCACCGCAAACGCTACCTCAAACAGGGCGCGCACCTGCGCCAGCAGGATGGTGGCTCGTAAGCATTGGCGTTTTCCTGCTTGGAGCAGGGTTGATCATTCGACGACGCGCCTTGGTGTAGCGGAAGAAGGCGGAAAATGGAAGCGTTTGAAAGGGGGCACATGTGCCCCCTTTCATTGATTGGCTTCGAGGAGGATGGTATGGGGGTCGATGCGCTACTGCGCTTGATCACGGGATGTGACGAGGATGTACCGCCCTGGGCACTTGTGGAGCAGGGGGATACCGTCGTTTTTCGCTGGGGGGATATAGAGGCTCGCTGGCAACGGTTGGATGAAGAAACATTGGAAGCGTGGCTCAAAGTCGAAGCGCCAGTTTTGCAGCAGCTGTACGCCCAACATCTCCAAACCCGATGGGGCGAGACATTAGAGGCAGCGGTGAGAGAACGGCTTTTGTCGGCGGGGATGCCTTTGGCGATTGTCGAGCAGGTGCGTGTGATGTTCGATGTCAGCACCGACTGGCCGTTGCCAGGCGAAATGGCAGCTTGGGAAGCCCGTCTGCCCGAAGGGCGAGCGTTCGTCGAAGTGGTGAGCGATGCGTTCGATATGGAGCCAGTGGGCACCTTTTGGTTGGGGCACGCAGAGATAGCGACGATGGCTGATGAGCTCGCAGGGGCATTGGTGGAAGTGTGGCGCAAGACGTCTGGGGAGACGTGAGAAGACGCTTCGCAGAGCAAACGCGAGCATGAAGGCAGTCATGCTCGCATTTTTTGTTGCATGGTGAAACGAAAATCGTCCCCGAGGACAATACAAATTGGTCGTAGGGACATTGTATCTCGCTCGGCAAACGGCTATCGTGTCGATGGAGTTGCTCGAGCAAACTCCTTGGGGCATCACCACTGACATCTTCGTTCCCCGCATATTGGTCGTGCACCTTCAACCAACCCCAAACCAACAACAAGGAGGGAGAGATGACATTCATCGATTTGACGGACTTGGAAATCATCGAAGAAACGGCATTGCAGTCGGCGTTCCCTGACTGGGGCGGTCTCGTATGTGCCGGTGGTGCTTGCGGGCTCATCTGCGTGGCGGCGTAAGCACCTGACCATCTGACAGCTTGACGGGAGATGGGAGCCGGTCATTGGAAGGTCGGATCCTTCGACCGGCTCTCGCCCCTCATCCAAGTGGATAGGAGGTGTGAAATGGATTCGTTCAAATGGGTTTTCCCGCTCGTTGGCATGTTCTTGCTCACTTTTTTGTCGGCATGCGCCCGCAAGGATGCGCCAAGTGTAACCAACATTCGCACATTGGAAATCGAAGAGACGCTCGATGTGATGCTGCCACCCGGTGGGCAAATCCTTCAAGAAACCGAAGAGGCGATTTTGTTCATGGGGGCACGCGTTCAACAGACCCCAACACGACGCTTGACCTTGTTCGACAAGTCGAAACGCGAAACGCGCTGGCAAGTGCTCCTCGAAGGAACACCGACTCGCGCGTTGGTCCTTCCTGAGGGAGACATCGTGGTGGTCACGAATGACAACACCAAGCCCCCTCGCCTTATCCGCTTGAACGGGAAAACAGGCGAAAGCCTCTGGGAGCAGGTCTTCGAGCAGCCCGCACTCGACGCATTGTTGGTCGATACGCTCGGATTGGTCGTGAGCGATGGTGTCACGGTATGGCGTGTCGATCCGAATACCGGAGAGCGTATGGACACATTGGCACGCGGTATTGGAGAGCATGCACAGCCAGAGGCAGTGTATCTCGAAACCACACCCGACGATTCACGCCTCTATGTGGCATCAGGGCGGTTGCTTGTGGCCTTCGACAGCACGACAGAGCAACTTCAAGAGCTATGGCGGTTCAAGAGTGCAAAATTCATTGCCGAAGTCAAAGCCGTGCGCTTCCGCGCTGGTGAGGATGGTGTCGTCGTCCTTTCTCACAGCCATGTGTATTTCGTAGACGCACGTGGCAAGCGACGTTGGCACATCGAAAATAGCGACATCAATTACGGAGCGGTGGCGTTTCCATCGCCAAGGGATGCTGAGGGAATTGCGTTCGCGAACTATGTCAAGGGGATCTATCTCGTTGCTCCTGATGGCACATTCAACAACACGCCTTTGCCCGGGGGCAAGGTACGTGTCTTAGGCATTCCATTGCCTATTCCAAAGAATGTGCTGTTGGGCGGGATTTCCATTCAACCAAAGCGCGACAAAGGACAAGAGCAGACATATTGGCTCTCGGTGCGAAGTTTGGATTCGATTTTCCTCTATACATTGACCCCGCCCACGACCCTCTCGTTGGCCGCCCAGGCAACGATTGCCGAGGGTGACGGGACATTGATCGAGAAAGCCAATACGAATCCCAATTACCCCCCATTCTGGCTCGATTATTCGTTGGCGTTGACGACCCCCAAAGGCATCGTGGTCTTTCGAGTAGAGCCATTGGGCTGACAAGGAGGGATGCAAATGTGTGGACATGATGTATCGAAGGATGTGCACACTTTTCGTTCGGATGATGGACGCCTGTTCGTCTTCGACCCCGAGAGCATGGTGTTCTTTCAGAGTAGCGATGAGCTGTTCGCATGGATTCGAGCGCGAAAACGGGGGCAGGATGTTTCGGCACTGACGGACGATACATCTCGTGATTGGCATGCGATGAAACGAAAAATCGCACAGGAACGCGAAAGGGTCCGGATGCGTTTCGAGAAAGCGAGCCAAGGCACACACATTTTGAACCGACTCACGATTTTGACGACGACGGCATGCAATTTGCAATGTACCTACTGCTATGCATCCGGGGGGGCTTACGGAGGCCCTATCGCAAACTTGCGCAGGCAAATAGCAACTACGGCCATCCAAAACATCCTCGACTATTACAAAGGTGTGGCAAGCGTGCAATTCTTCGGCGGGGAACCTTTTTTGAATGTCGATCTCATCGAAGAGATCTGCCAATTCTTCACGAATCTCGCTGAAAAAGGCCAAATCGCACAGTGTCCTCGTTTTGGTGCCACGACGAATGGGACGGTGTGGAATGCACGTGTTGCCGATGTCGTGAAACGCTATGCCATTTTTTTGAATGTAAGCATCGATGGTCCCCCGGAGATTCATGACCGAACGCGGATTACCAAGAAGGGAGAGGGCAGTTTCAAGCACGTTTCGCAGACACTACGACACCTTCGAGAAGAAGGAATTCCTTTTTCCGTAGAAGTGACGTACAGTCCGGACAGTATGCGACAGGGGTATCGTGTATGGGACATCGTCGAGTTTTTGGCCGAAAATGGAATCTACCATTCTCATCTCGTGCCGGCTTCCTATAGTGCCCAAGATCCCCAACGATGGCGACGTGATGAACGCAAACGCCTCGTAGAAGACTACAAAACGGCAACCGTGCGTGCTTTGCAATCGCTTGTCGCTGGTGAACCCAAGTTGTTTTCCTTCGTGACGGGGCTTTTGCGAACTTTGCTCCTCAAAATTCCACAACCGTTGGTCTGTGCTGCTGGTGTCCATGATCTTGCTATCGACATCGCCGGTAATCTCTATCCTTGCTTCATGTTCGTCGAAAAAAGGAATTTCATTCAGCAATCGGCACTCCATTCACTTGACAATGAGGCGTATCGTCGAAAGGGGCATGCCTTTTACGAACAAAATGCCAAACATTGCCGGCGTATCTGCCAAAAATGTTGGGCGCGGCACGTATGCACAAGTTGTCTTGGAGCGCACTCCATCGAAAACGGCCATCTCGGCGGCCGAACGATCAATTGCTGGATCATCCAAGCCGTCTTGGAAACGATGATGGCAGAACTCGCCCGCATTCGCCAAACGCCACGTGACTGGCATCGTTTTGTCATACACTATCGACAACTGCGGCTGGAATCGCAATCCATCATGGGAGGGTGCTGATGTCGATGGTTCGCAGTTTCGAGCTTCGACCAGATTTGCAATCATGGCCGCTGTTTACCAAAAACGGCACCACGTATTATCTGGTGGGGAGCATCGAAGTCGACCGGTATTTGGTTGTGGATGAAGTGCGTTATCCCGTTGTCAGTCGGATTCTGGATCTTCTTCGTGAAGGTGTGCCTATCCAAGAAATCGAAGCGAGATTGCGAGAAAATGATATCCAAACCAACGTGGAGCAATTTGTCGAATTGCTGTGTCAGGCTGGGCTCACCAAAGAGGATGGCAAAGAGGAAACGCGCGCTTTTTATTCGCACTTTCGGATGCTCTCTTGGACGCTCGTTTCTCTTCCGCTTACGCCATTAGGAAGGTTTCTCCAACGGTGGGCGCGGATTTTCGAATACACTTTTGGCATCTCAGTTATCGCATCGCTTGGTATGGTGGTGTTCCTCGTCCTGTCGAATGTTGCGCAAGCCAAGTCCATGCTCCAAGCTGGGTTGTCTGCACGACATTCCATGAACGCGCATTCGCTCGTGCTTTCATATCTGAGTATCTGGTTGTTCGCCATTCCCTTGCATGAATTGGCCCACGCATGGGTATCGTCTCGGGATGGTGTTTTTCCAAGGCGCTTGACGTTGCGCCTGTATTTGCTGGTCATGCCGTTTCTGAGTATTCAATTGCCTGGGTTATATACGTTACCCTTGCGCAGACGATTGTTCACCTTGGCAGCCGGGCCGCTGATGAACTTGTTGCTCGGCAATATGGCCTGGTTGGTAGCATGGTATGCCGATTTCGGAGGAACATGGAAAGCCTTTTTCCTCTCGTTCTCGACGATCAACTATCTGCTTTTCTTGTTCAACCTCTCACCATTTTTACCGACGGATGGATATCAAATCATTTCCCAAGGTCTTTTCAAGGACATCGACGTTCGGAGTCACGCTTGGGCTTCGTTCCGCTATTGGTGGCGAACCAAACGAAGAAAGCCATCTTTCGATCAAATGATCGTCGTCTCGATAGATTTTGTTTTCATCGCTCTCCTGACGACCGCCGTCGTGTACGCCATTCATCGGTCTCTGTATCGATGGTTGGCGCCCGATATGCCGTCCTTGCTCATTCTGTGGCTTATCGATGTTCTTCTTGCCGGTTTCATTGGCTATCGGATCTTGAATCTTCTAGGCATTCGGAATGTACAACCCCACCACTAAGGAGCGATACCCATGCCCCCTCTCCTCGAAGTGCAACATTTGGTCAAGCAATATGGTTCTGTACGCGCCCTCGATGGCCTCGATATGCGCGTCTACGAAGGCGAAGTTTACGGGCTGTTGGGCCCCAATGGCGCTGGAAAAACGACCCTGCTTTCAATGCTGTTCGGCTTGTTGATTCCCGATTCGGGGACAATCCGTTGGCATGGGCATGACGTAGCGCCGGGGCACCCCGAACGCTTGCAGGGCATAGAAGGGTTTGTCGATACGCCTGCTTTTTATCCCCATCTTTCGGCAATCGAGAATGTATTGTGCACAGCCCATCGCCGCGGCCAGCCACTGACACAGGCGGACGTGTGGCCACATTTGGAGCGCGTTGGATTGGCAGACGCGGCCCATCGTCCAGTTGGTGGTTTCTCGACGGGGATGAAAAAGCGATTGGGCATTGCGCAAGCGCTTCTGTTTCGCCCTCGTTTGCTCATTCTCGACGAACCAACCAGCGGGCTCGACCCCAATGGCGTACGCGATATGCGGAGGCTCATTCGAGCACTCCGGGCTGAGGGAATGAGCATCTTGCTTTCCAGCCATATTCTGTCCGAGGTCGAACAAATCGCCGATCGCATCGGCATCATCAGCCATGGTCGTATGTTGTGCGAAGAAAAGCTGTCGGTCCTGATGGCGCCATCGGGCGTACATGATGTGCGTGTAGACGATGCAAAACGGGCTGCATCAGTGTTGCGCCTGTGTGGGCTTCGCGCAGTGGCACAAGGCGATACGCTTCGTATCCATGTGCCAACATCCCAGACGATAGGCGAGATCATCTGTTCCCTGGTACAACATGGTGTTCGTGTGATCGGCGTAGAATCGGAACGCACTCATCTGGAAGAAACGTTTTTCCACATTTTGGGGATCCGAGAAACCATCGAAGAACCCAAATCGAATTCGGCGACACATCTTCGCATGGAGGAAAGCCATGTTGCGCGTTGAATGGCGTATTTTCGTTCGGAATCGCCGTTTCATAGGGATCTGCCTGGCCCCATTATGCCTGATTTTGATTCAAGCCTTTGTGGCATATGCCGCAACACAAGTTGGATTGATACGCACCACCGGCTCCGTGTTTACCCTTCGCAGTCTCAACTTGTATAGCGTGTTGTTCTTGCCCTTCCTGGCAGTGGCAACGGGGGTCTATCTGCTGGCAGCCGAATTCCAATGGCAAACCATTCGTCGCCCCTTCATCGAGCATATTGCTCGCCAACGATTTTTGCTGACCAAAGTTGGCGCAGCCGGGATCACACTTGTCTTCTTGATGCTCCCGTACCTCCTGGGGACGCTCTTGGTAGCGGCCATTTTGTTTGGCTTTACACCAGAGCTCATCGAAGATCGTCAGCTTTCCGTGTTTGCCATGCTCGTGCGTTTCATAGCCGCGTATCTCTGGACTGGCTTCCTGCTCTATCTTTTCGTCGTTGTCGGCCAGTTGCTCTTTTTGCGCACCAAAAACCTTCTTTTGGCCATTCTGGGGGCTCTATTGCCGTTTTATGTGATTGCTGCCTTTGGTGATCGACTCCCGATAGCCCCTCTGCGTCTCTTGTTTGCCCTGCAACAACATTTGCTCGAAGCAGCAGTGTACGATACAACATTGCTGCGTGAAGGAAGCGTAGCTGTGGGCGTATGGGGCGCATTGTTCTTGAGCCTCTTGTTCGTTCATCTTCGCTTGTTCACTCGACAAGATATCCTTATTCATTGAAAACAGCTTTGCTCATTGGCGATGAATGTCGAGCAACCAGATGCAAAACATAAAGCGCATAGCCCGCGACAAAGACGCACTCGCATACGAATGCGCATACGCACGTTGATACCACGACAGCACCTGCGCTGGAAACTCGCTTGGTCGTATACGCTCGTTACGCTCAGCGCAATCGTCTTGGCGGGGAGTCTCCTTGTTCTCTTTTTGGCACTCACCATCACACCCGATCGCGTGGCGAATCTACTCGACGTGTTCATACGCGAGACGATCCCATCGTTGGCGCCCGCGCTTGCCTCGGAACCAACGGATGCGGAAACACTGGATACATGGTTGCAGTCACTTGTGTTCCAAAATACGATTCGCTCTGCCGACGCTGCCGAACCAGCGTGGCGGGTCGATCTGACCCCCGCTTTCATCGCAGAGGCGGCATTCGTCGACCAGCAAGGGAACATCGTCGCATTCGAGCCTGCACAAGCGTGCGCTTCTCTGAATGCTGCCTGCTTTTCGTATGACGTCTTGGCCAGACTCGATCTTCTGCTCACAAGCCCAACGGCCGATGCACAAACCATCTCGCTCGGTGACGGAATCGCGTTGATCTACCCTGTCGTATCCGAATCGAGCAGATCCCCGGTAGGCGCATTGGTGATCATCCTCGCCTGGCCGCAACACATCTTGGAGCGTATCCGTCTTTTCGTTGCTCCATTTATGCGTGCCATCGCGCTCATCATCATCCTGACGGCACTTTTGGGAACCGTGTTTGGCTATTGGACAGCGCGTACATTGTCGCAGCGGTTGGAAAAACTGGAACGCGCAACCCGTGAGTGGGAAGCTGGGCGTTTTACGATCATGGTGCAAGACGATACCCAGGATGAGCTGGGGGCACTGGCGCGGCGCTTGAACGAGATGGCTGCTCAGTTGCAACATCTCGTTCACACGCGCGAGATGGTGGCGATGCTCGAAGAGCGTCATCGCTTGGCGCGTGAATTGCATGATGCCGTCAAGCAACATCTCTTTTCCGCAAGCATGCAATTAGGCGTGGTACAGGCGCTCTTGGAGACCGAGCCTGTGCGTGCACGAGGCGCGTTACATGAAGCCCAACGGCTCTTGCGCCATGCCCAGGAAGAATTGACAGCGTTGATTCACGAATTGCGCCCATTGCCATTACGTGATCACCCCTTGCCCAAGGCTGTGCAAATCTATGTGGCCCAATGGGCAGAACATACTGGCTGCACAACCGATGTTGACGTCGATGAGGTTCCACCTCTTCCGCTGCCCCATCAGATCGCCTTGTTTCGCCTGCTCCAAGAAGCCCTCAACAACGTCGAACGCCATAGCCAGGCGCATTCTGTGAAGGTGCACCTTGCATCGACCCCTGATGGCGTGCTCCTCTCGATCGAAGACGACGGGGTTGGGTTCGATGTACACGAGGCAACAGCGGGCGTTGGCCTTGTCAGTATGCACGAGCGCGTGCGGGCATTAGGAGGACGATTGACGATTCGAAGCAACCCCGGACACGGGACCCATATCATGGCCTATGTCCCATATGCACAATCAGCGAGGGAAGCAACATGACGGACCTCTCTCCCATTACGGTTCTCATCGTAGACGATCATGCCGTCGTTCGGCAGGGGGTGCGTGCGTTTTTGGAAACTCAAAATGACATTCACGTCGTCGGCGAAGCGGCTTCTGGCAAGGAAGCCGTACACTTTGTCGAACAGACGCCGCCAGATGTGGTCGTGCTTGACTTGGTGATGCCTGAAATGGATGGAATTACTGCCATACGGCATATCAAACAGCATAGCCCCCGCACCCAAATCGTCGTGTTGACATCGTATGCAGAAGACGAGAAGATTTTTCCTGCTGTTCAGGCGGGGGCGCTGGCCTATCTCCTGAAAACCATTGCGCCTGATGACCTTGCCGACGCCATTCGGCGTGTTGCACAAGGGCAGCCCGTATTACATCCACATATCGCGATGCGACTCATGCAAGAGTTTCGGCAAGAATCGATCCATATGTCGCCGCCATCCTCCTCTGCTGCCGTTCCGCCTGCTTTTGCAGCATTGACCGAACGAGAAATCGAAGTGCTGCGGTTGGTCGCAGAAGGGCTGACCAATCAAGAAATTGCCGAACGTCTGATCATCAGTACACGCACTGTGAAAGCGCATGTCAGCCATATCCTCGCCAAGCTCAACCTCTCTGATCGTACCCAAGCGGCTGTCTATGCCTGGCGCGAAGGCTTGATGCGCCCTGAATAGCAAGTCCCCAGAAAGCAAAACCCCCGTCTGCGAGAGACGGGGGCAGACATGCGCATTCCAAATGCGTCAGGCCGCGCGGCGGTCATCACCGCTCACGGTGGCTTTGGCCTCTTCGGAAAGTGTTTCAAGAAACTGACGCACCTCGTTTTGTGCACGTTTGAACCAGCGCATAATCGTACTCATAGGGGCTTTGGTGTTGCGGACAGCGCGTTGTGAACAGACAGTGCATCCGAGATTCGCTTTATAGTTCGTACAGCGCAAACATCCCGCCATATGAATAACCATCAATTGAAATGCCAGGCTCTCTTCGTGTGTTTCGGGAAGGGCGGCAATGTGGTCCACAAGGTCAACCCACGCTTTGTCGGAACGGCAATCACGAAGGTGCGGAACGCTTTCATGCGGAAACAGGAAGGGGGTTTTCGATCCAAACATAGGCTGCCGCATCCTTTCTTTGTTCTGACGGGCTTTGACCAAAGAAAAAAGGGCGTGAGAGCCCATCGTGCTCACGCCCTTTCGTATTCACGGCGCTGGTTGCTTGATTCACTCGATCGTGTCATGCCTACTATCCTTTCCTCGAACGCCCTACATTATAAGAAAAAAGCACTTTCTGTCAAATTCGCAGCAAGAAGTTGACAAGATGAATAAACTTTCGTTGATTGTTTTTCGATTGCACATGCCTTGAAACAATGTTTATTTGCACATGAAACCTCTGCCTGGGTGCCAAATGGCATTCGCCATCTCATCGTTCGCGAGTATAATAGCGCCACTTCGAGAACGAATGAATGGGGTGTGCTTTATGGCTTTGACACGTGAGGAAGTTGAACACATTGCACAGTTGGCACGTCTGGCACTCACAGAAGACGAAAAAGAAATGTTCCGCTCGCAATTGTCAGCCATTCTCTCCTATGCCGAGCGCCTGCAAGAACTGGATACAGACGCTATTCCACCCACTGCCCACGCTGTGGACGTTCAGGGCGTGATGCGCGACGATGTTGTCCACCCCTCTTTGCCACGCGATGCCGCGCTGGCGAATGCACCCCAGGCGCAGGATGGTTTCGTCATCGTGCCAACGGTGCTGGAAGAACACGCCTGACTTTCCCTCCCAAAATCCAATTCAAGAAGGTTGCTGAACGATGGATATCGAACGCTTGACATTGGTTGACATCAAACGATTGCTTGACACGGGCGAGAGCAGTGCCCAAGAAATCACCGAGGCCTATCTGGCGCGTATCGAAGCAGTTGAACCGCATATCCACGCATTCCTCACAGTGACCGCCGATGAAGCACGTGAACAAGCCCGCCAAGCCGATGAACGCCGCGCCAAGGGCGAAAACGCCCCCCTTTTGGGCGTCCCACTCGCTCTCAAGGATGTGATTTCGACTGCAGGTGTGCGTACCACGTGCGGTTCGCGCATGCTCGAAACCTATGTTCCTCCCTTCGATGCCACTGTGGTCCAGCGGCTCCGCGAAGCCGGCGCTCTCTTCCTAGGCAAAACGAATACCGACGAATTTGCCATGGGATCTTCGACTGAAAATTCAGCCTTCGGTGCTACACGCAACCCATGGGATACAACCCGCGTCCCCGGTGGTTCCAGTGGGGGAAGCGCGGCCGCGGTGGCAGCCGCCGAAGCCCCCGCAGCCCTCGGCACGGATACGGGGGGCAGCGTGCGCCAACCTGCCGCATTGTGTGGCGTCGTCGGCCTGAAGCCTACCTATGGCCGCGTGAGCCGCTATGGGCTGATTGCGTATGCCTCATCACTCGACCAGATCGGCCCGCTGACACGCACCGTCGCCGACGCGGCGTTGCTTCTCTCTGTCATCGCTGGGCACGACCCGCTCGACTCGACCTCTGGGCAGCGTCCGGTGCCCGACTATGTGGCGGCATTGGCGCAGGCCGACGTAAAAGGCAAGCGCCTGGGGGTTGTGCGTGATTGGCTCGACACCCCCGGGCTTCACCCTGGCGTGCGTGAAGCCGTCCAGACCGCGCTTGCGACCTACGAATCGCTGGGCGCTACCCTTGTGGACATTACCTTGCCCCACAGCGAGTATGGCTTGCCTGTGTACTACCTGATTGCCCCAGCCGAAGCCTCATCCAACCTGGCGCGCTACGATGGTGTGCTGTACGGGCACCGCGCTTCGCAAACGAGTGATATCTGGGACCTTTTTGCAAAATCGCGGGGTGAGGGCTTTGGCCCCGAAGTAAAGCGCCGCATTATGCTCGGGACGTATGCGCTCTCGGCGGGGTACTACGACCAATACTACAAGAAGGCGCAAAAGGTGCGCACCCTCATCCGCCGCGATTTCGAGCAGGCGTTCGAGCAAGTGGATGTGGTGGTCGGTCCCACGTCACCTGTTCCCGCGTTCGAACTTGGTGAGCGCACCGACGATCCCATCCAAATGTACCTCGCTGACATTTTCACGTTGACTGTCAACCTGGCAGGGTTGCCGGGCATCAGCATTCCATGTGGGTTCGCCGATGGATTGCCGGTCGGCTTGCAGTTGATTGGCCGTGCGTGGGATGAAACCACGCTGTTGCAAATCGCACACGTCTACGAACAGGCGACCGACTGGCATACGCGCACGCCATCCGAGACAAACGCATAATGACAAAGGAGTCAGGCATGCACGTCATCATTCCAGTTGCGGGATTCGGCAGCCGTTTACGCCCGCACACCTATACCAAGCCCAAGCCGCTGATGCAAGTGGCTGGCAACACGGTGTTAGGGCATATCCTGGATATGCTCAAAGAGATTGGCGTCGAAGAAATCACGTTCATTGTGGGCTACCTCGGCGAACAAATTCGCGAATATGTCGAGGCCAACTACGACTTCCGCACGCATTACGCCGAACAGAAAGAACTCAAAGGACAGGCACACGCTATCGCCATGGCGCGCGAATTCGTCCACGAACCGGTGCTGATTATTTTCGTGGACACCATTTTCGAGGCCGACCTAGCTGGTTTGCGTTCCATCTCGTCCGATGGCGTGATTTTCGTCAAAGAGGTGGACGATCCACGCCGCTTTGGTGTCGTGACGCTCGATGAAGAGGGCTACATTACGCGCTTCGTTGAAAAGCCTAGCGAACCGGTTTCCAACCTGGCGGTGATTGGTGTCTACTACATCGAAGATTACGCCGGGCTGTTCGACGCCATCGACGAATTGATTGCCCGTAATATCATGACCAAAGGGGAATACTTCCTTGCCGATGCCTTGCAAATCATGATCGAGCGGGGCGCAAAACTGGAAGCCTGGCCGGTCTCAGTCTGGGAAGATTGCGGCACGCCCGACGCCATTTTGCACACCAATCGCTATTTGCTGGAAAGGAACCACCTGACCATACCCAACAGTGCGGTGCTGGAAAACAGTACCATTGTGCCGCCGGTCTACATTGGCGAACATGTGGTCATTCGCGATTCGATCGTGGGTCCATACGTCACGTTGGCAGAAGGGTGTGTCATCGAAGAATCCATCGTGCGCGACAGTATCATCGATGCCAACGCGCGCATCGAAGCCACCATGCTGGATCAATCGTTGGTTGGCAAAGATGCGACTGTGCGAGGGCGGTACCGCCGCCTCAATGTAGGGGATTCGTCATCGGTTGATTTTAGCCGGTGAACCAACACGTGATGGGAAGAGGAAGGAGCACGCCGTGGAGTACGAACGTTTTCTTGCGCAACGCATTCGCAACGTGCCACCGAGTGGCATTCGCCGCTTCTTCGATATTCTCAACGATATGCCCGATGTGATTTCTTTGGGGATTGGCGAACCAGATTTCGTGACGCCGCGCCCCATCGTAGAGACCGGCATTGCTGCTTTGCGTGCCGGTAAAACGGGCTACACCGGGAATAGCGGCTTGCCCGAACTGCGCCGCGCGATTGCTGAGATGATGGCTGCTCGCTACGGCGTGCATTACGACCCTGATACGGAAGTGTTGGTAACGGTCGGTGTCAGCGAAGCCTTGTTCCTCGCGGCTGCCAGCTTCGTCGAAGCAGGGGAGGAAGTTATCATTCCCGAGCCTTGTTTTGTCAGCTACGGCCCGAACATTGCCATGGTCGAGGGGGTGCCGGTCTATGTCCCCACCTATGTGGAGCACGATTTTCAAGTTACAGGCGAGGTGATCGAGCAGGCCATCACCCCACGCACCAAAGCCATCCTGATTGGCTATCCCAACAATCCCACCGGTGCGGTGATGACGCGCGAACGGCTGCTCGAAATCGCCGATGTGATCGAGCGGCACGACGTGCTCGTATTCAGCGATGAGATCTACGACCGCCTTGTGTATGGCGTCGAGCATGTCTGTTTCGCATCTTTGCCCGGCATGCGCGAACGCACTATTCACCTGGGCGGCTTCTCGAAAGATTACGCCATGACCGGCTGGCGGCTGGGCTATGCGTGTGGCCCCGCGCCGCTGATTGCAGCCATGCGCAAAATGCACCAGTACCTCATTATGAGTGCGCCCACCCTTGCCCAGTACGCTGCCATGACGGCACTCACCTCGCCCGACGCCGAAGCCGACGTCGAACGTATGCGGCAGGCGTACGACCGCCGCCGCCGGTTGATTGTAGACGGGCTGAATGCCATCGGCTTGCCGACCTTCGAGCCGCGTGGCGCGTTCTACGCCTTCCCAGATGTGCGTTCCACCGGGCTAGATAGCGAAACCTTCTCGATGCGCCTCTTGCAGGAAGAACATGTGGCCGTTGTTCCCGGAGGGGCGTTTGGTCCCAGTGGCGAAGGATTCGTGCGCTGTGCCTATGCCACCGCGTACGAACAAATCGAAGAAGCATTGAACCGTCTCGACCGCTTTGTGGCGCGTGTCAAGCGCGAACAGCGTATGCGAATCGCGAAGTGAGTGATGGATCCAAAAACGTTTCGTGGACAACGGGCGGGACGCTTGCGCCACATTGGACGTGGAGAAGCCGCGTACTGGGCTTTCGTGCCGCATCCATTGCCTCCGGACGTGGACTATCGTCCAGATGTCGTGCGCGCGTTGTCCGACGCCGACCGCGCCGTTGGTGAATTGGCCGGGCTCGGGCGAACGTTGCCGAACCCGTCATTGCTGGTGGCGCCGTTGATGCGGCAAGAAGCGGTTCTTTCTTCTCGTATCGAGGGAACCCGTTCGGACCTCGAAGCGTTGCTGGCATACGAAGCCGGTGGTCTTCGACAACGCTCACCGGCTGAACTGGCAGACGTTCGCGAAGTACACAATTACGTCGTCGCGTTGGAATATGCACTCGAACGTATCGATACATTGCCGCTCTCTTTGCGACTTTTGCGTGAGATCCATGCCAAACTGATGCAAGATGTCCGTGGTGAGTATGCCACACCGGGGGGATTTCGAACGACGCAAAATTGGATTGGCGCACCCAATAGTACGCTGCGCACAGTAACATTCGTCCCACCGCCTCCGGACGAATTGATGGCATGTCTGGATGCGTTCGAAAAGTATTTGCATGATGAAGATCGACATCCACCCTTGGTGCGCTTGGCGTGCGTCCATTATCAATTCGAAGCGATACATCCATTCGTGGATGGGAACGGCCGTCTTGGCCGTTTGTTCATTGCCCTTTTGCTTGTACATTGGAACATTTTGCCAATCCCTTTGTTGTATCTGAGCGCCTTTTTCGAGCGGCATCGAACGGAGTATTATGAGACACTCTTGGCAGTCAGTATGGAAGGGACGTGGGAAGCATGGATCGTGTTCTTTCTTCGTGGTGTCAAGGAAGAGGCCGACCGCACAGCCAAGCGCATCAAGCAGTTACAGGATATACAACGGAAGTGGCGTGAACGAGTCCGACAAGAAACACGCTCGACGAATGCGTTGCGTCTTGTGGATCGTCTCTTTGTTCAGCCAATTGTCTCGATAAGTGACGTACAGCGAGCATTGGATCTGGCTTCCTTTCAAACTGCACAAAATGTCGTTGAAAAATTAGTACAACTAGATATCCTTTCGCGTCAAGATGTACGCCCACGCTTATATCAGGCTGATGCCATCCTTGAAGTCGTGCGCTCTTTGGAAACGGATGCGTAACTCAAATTTTCGTTCGTAATTTTGAATGTAATATAGTCGAACTCAAATTTTGTTGAGTAGCAAATTTGATGCATGAGGGAAAAAGATGGAATACGAAGCCATCATAGGGTTGGAAGTCCACGCACAGTTGCTCACACAATCGAAAATGTTTTGTGGCTGCGACGCTGCGTATCAAGATGCACCGCCCAACACGCATGTTTGCCCCGTTTGCTTGGGGCTGCCAGGCTCGTTGCCGGTCATCAACAAACGCGCTGTCGAATACACCATCCTCACCGGGCTGGCATTCAATTGTGAGATTCCCGAATTCACCAAGTGGGACCGCAAAAACTACCACTACCCCGACCTGCCTAAGGCCTATCAAATCTCTCAGTACGATTTGCCACTGACGCGCAACGGCTCTCTCGAATTCGAGGTGGATGGTCGAACGCGCCGTGTTGGCATTCGCCGTATTCACCTCGAAGAAGATACCGGGCGGCTCTACCACATGGGGGGCAAAGCACTGGTGGATTACAACCGCAGTGGCGTCCCGCTGATGGAGATTGTGACCGAGCCGGATATTCGCACCCCCGAGGAAGCCCGCCTCTTCTTGCAAAAACTACGCACCATCCTGCGCTATTTGGGCGTTTCCAGTGGCGATATGGAAGCTGGCGCCTTGCGTGTCGATGCCAACGTCAGCGTGCGCCCCAAAGGGAGCGACCGTTTTGGAACGCAAGTTGAAGTCAAAAACATGAACTCGTTTCGCAGCGTCAAAATGGCGCTCGAATACGAAATTCAGCGCCAAATCAAGGTGCTCGAAAGCGGTGGTTCTGTGGTCCGAGAAACACGTGGTTGGGTCGAAAGCGAGAATCGCACGGTGTCGCAGCGTTCCAAGGAAGAAGCCCACGACTATCGCTACTTCCCCGAACCTGATTTGCCGCCGCTCACCGTGAGCCGCGAATGGGTGGAAGCCATCCGCACGCAACTCCCCGAAATGCCCGACCAGAAGGCCGCCCGCTTTGTGGCTGAATATGGTCTGAGCGAGTACGCCGCCGATTTGCTGGTCGCCGACCGCACGACCGCCGAATGGTTCGAGGAGGCGGTTCGCTTGGGGGTGCAAAGCCAGCCGGTTGTATCGGCGCAAACCATTGCCAACTGGATGACAGGCGAACTCTTCCGCCGCCTAGGCGAACGGGACATGACGTTCGAATCGATGCCGCTGACGCATTCTCACCTTGTCGAATTGCTGGTATTGGTTGAAAAAGGCGACATCAACAACAATGTCGCCAAGCAAGTGCTGGTCGAGGTGCTTGAAACTGGGCAATCACCCGCCGCGATCGTCGAATCTCGTGGCTTGAAACAGGTGAGCGACGCCGATGCTTTGCTCACCGTAGTGCGTGACGTGCTCGATGCACATCCCGATGAAGTTGCCGCGTACCTTGGTGGACGCGAGCAGGTTGCGAAGTGGCTTATGGGGCAGGTGATGCGTGCCACACGTGGCAAAGCCAACCCCAAGGTCGTGCTGGATTTGTTGACGCAGGAATTGGAAGCGCGACGACCAGAGTAAACACAGATGGGGCGGGTGGTGACGCCCGCCCCAGCGCATGCAAAATTGAGCAAACCTCGAGGAGGAGGCGTGTGAACGGCAACGATAGCCCAACCATGCAAGAAGTAGCAACGCATTTTTACGACGAAGCCGCCGAGTTGATGAAGATCGACCAGGGCGTGCGCGACCAACTCTACGTTCCCCAGCGTGTGCTTGACGTGCATTTCCCCGTCAAAATGGACGACGGAAGCGTCAAAGTGTTCTCCGGCTTCCGCGTTCACCACAACACCGTTCGTGGTCCCGCCAAAGGGGGCTTGCGCTATTACCCCAACCTCACTCTCGAACAGGCGACTGGCCTGGCCATGCTCATGACGTGGAAAACGGCGGTTGTCAATTTGCCCTTTGGGGGTGCCAAAGGGGGCGTGTTGTGCGACCCCAAGGCGCTTTCCAGGGATGAACTCGAACGGTTGACGCGCCGTTTTACCTCTGAAATCATCCTGTTGATTGGGCCCGAGCGCGATATCCCCGCCCCCGACCTGGGCACGGATGAGCAGGTGATGGCATGGATCATGGATACCTACTCGATGGTGAAAGGCTATTCCGTGCCCGCCGTCGTCACGGGGAAGCCAGCTGTGATTGGGGGCTCCGCTGGACGGCGACGTGCCCCTGGCCGTGGGGTGGTGTTCGTGCTGCGTGAACTGGCCGACCGGATTGGGCTCGATCTGCGCGGAGCGCGTGTGGTGGTGCACGGTTTTGGCAAAGTGGGCGTCACAGTGGCGTACATGCTCGAACATGTGCTCGGCTCGACAGTGATTGCCGTGTGCGACCGAAGTGGCGCGATCTACAATCCCAACGGTTTCGACATTCGTGAGTTGTATGCCTACAAGGAAGAAACCGGCTCTGTCGTTGGATATCCACAAGGCGAACCTATCACCCACGAGGACATGCTCGCACTGGAATGCGACGTGTTGGTTCCCGCTTCGATCGAAAATATCATTACTGCTGACAATGTCGAATCCATCCGCGCACGTGTGATCGTCGAAGCCGCCAACGCCCCGGTTACCCCCGCCGCTGACAAGGTGTTGCGTGAGAAGGGCATCCATATCATTCCCGATATTCTCGCAAACAGTGGCGGTGTCATCGTCTCGTACTTCGAGTGGGTGCAGGATTTGCAAAGCTTCTTCTGGACCGATGAGCAAGTCACGCAGCAGTTACGCAAAATTTTGGTGCGAGCGTTCGACCAAACATACACACTCGCACAAGAACACAACGTACCGTTGCGCGTCGCAGCCTACATGTTAGCGCTCAGCCGCGTGGCGACGGCATACAAACTGCGCGGGTTCTACCCATAAGCCAATGTGAGCATTCGTTTGCGATGAGATGACATGCAAGGAGGCATGTATGACACACCGCATTTCTTCGACAGCGGCCGATGCGCCGTTACGACGATTGCGTCATCGAACTGGGGCTTTTGCCAGTGGGCCCAATCCGTTCGATGTGGCGATCGAGCAATTCGAAAGTGCGTTGCCCTATCTCGACCTCGAAGCAGATTTCATCGAATTCCTTCGCCACGCCGACCGGGCGGTTATCGTCAATTTCCCTGTCGTCATGGACGATGGCCGTGTGCAAGTGTTCGATGGTTTCCGCGTGCAACATGATGTGACACTTGGCCCATCGCATGGTGGCATCCGTTATCATGCGGGATTGACGCTTTCGGAAGTGACAGCGTTTGCGATGTGGAACACTTGGAAGGCAGCACTCGTCGATGTTCCGTTCGGCGGGGCAGCAGGTGGTGTGGCGGTCGATCCCTTCGCGTTGAGTGATGGCGAATTGGAACGCTTGACGCGCCGTTATGTGATGGATATTTTGCCCAACATCGGCCCCGAAGAGGATATTCTCTCGCCCGATTTCAACACCAACGAGCAGACGATGGCGTGGGTGATGGATACCATCTCGATGGCGAAGGGCTACTCCGTGGCCGCGATTGCTACTGGGAAACCGGAACCATTGGGTGGTACCGTTGGGTGGCGCGGCTCGATTGGATTGGGGCTCACATATGTGACCGAGGAGATTTTGACGCGGCTCGACATGCCATTGGAAGGCGCCACTGTCGCGGTGCAAGGGTTTGGGCGTGTCGGTTCTCACGCCGCCCGCTATTTGTGGGAGCGGGGTGCGCGTATCATTGCCATTACCGACATGGGCGGCGGAATCTACGCGCCGACCGGGTTCGATGTGGAAGAAGTGCAGCGGTATGCCCGCGAACATGGCTCGGTGGCTGGTTTCCCACGTGCCGAAACCATCAGCGACGAGGATTTGCTGACGATGCCGGTTGACATTCTGGTGCTGGCTGCGTTGGGCAACCAGATTCGTGCCGACAATGCCCACTTGGTGCAGGCACGGGTCATCGTCGAAGGGGGGCCTGGGGTCGTCACGCCACGCGCCGACCGTCTCTTGGCAGCCGAAAAGTCCGATGTGATGCTCATTCCCGACATTCTGGCAGCGTCTGGGGGATTGGTGGTGAGCTATTTCGAGTGGGTGCAGGATTTGCAAAGTTTCTTTTGGTCGCAAGAGGAAATCGAGCGGCAGTTGCACAAAGTGCTGTTGCGGGCGCTCGACAAGACGTGGGCGGCATCGGAACGGCTCGAAGTGCCGCTGCGCACAGCGGCGTATGTCTGCGCCATCGAGCGTGTGGCGCAAGCCACACTCGACCGGGGGATTTGGCCATAATGCACACCTGACCACCAGACAAGAACAGAACGCGGGGCACAACAGCGCCCCGCGTTGCCGTTGGTGGCACGTTGGTGCTCAGCTGATGACGCCCAACTCGCGCCCCACCTTGGCGAAGGCTTGCAGCGCAAAATCGAGGTCTTCTTTGGCGTGCGCCGCACTTGGCATGACACGGATACGTGCCGCGCCGCGCGGGACGGTCGGGTAGCCGATGGCTGTGGCAAAGACGCCTTCCTCGAATAGGCGACGGCTGAACGTTTGCGCCAGTGGGGCTTCGCCCAGCATGACGGGGGTAATGGGCGTTTCGCTTTGACCAGTGTCGAAACCTAGCTTGCGCATTTCGGCTTTGAAGTAGCGGGCGTTTTCCCACAGGCGATCGACGAGTTCGGTGCTCTCTTCCAGTATGTCAAGCGCTGCCAGGCAGGCTGCTACATCGGGCACTGTCATAGCGCTGGAAAAGAGGAAGGGGCGCCCGCGCTGGCGCAGCCATTCCACAAGCCGCTTGTTCCCAGCAATGACACCACCCACCACGCCAAACGCTTTCGAAAGTGTGCCTACTTCGATGTCCACGATGCCGTGCAGGTCGAAATGATCGACGATGCCACGACCACCACGCCCCAGGACACCTTCGCCATGGGCATCGTCCACCATGAGGATACAGTTGTGCCGTTTGGCAACTTCGGCCAGTTGCGGCAGGGGCGCAATGTCGCCATCCATGCTGAAGACGCCATCGGTGACGATGAGCGCCCGGCGGTAGTTGGCGCGATGCTCTTCGATGAGGTCTTCCAGCGCATCGACATCGTTGTGGGGGTAGGCGATGATTTTAGCGCGGCTGAGGCGGCAGCCATCGATGATACTCGCATGGTTGAGCTGGTCGCTGAAAATCACATCCTCACGCCCCACGATTGCCGGGATGGTGCCCAGATTGGCCGTAAAGCCGCTCTGGAAGGTGATGGCAGCCTCGACGCCTTTGAACGCCGCCAGTCGCCGTTCCAGTTCGATGTGCAGCGACATGGTGCCAGCAATGGTACGCACGGCAGCAGGCCCCACACCGTAGCGGTCCATCGCCTCTTGGGCGGCTTGTACCAGGCGCGGATGATTGGCAAGCCCCAGGTAGTTGTTCGAGCAGAGATTGAGCAGACGGCGCCCATCGATCGTCAACCAGGCACCCTGAGGCGAATCGATGACGCGAATATGGGTGTACAACCCGGCGTCTTTGAGTGCGGCGATTTCGTCATCGATCCAGGCGAGTGGGTCTTGTTGGGTGGTCATGATGCTTCCTCCTTGCGCTTTCTTTGTTGGCTTACGGATTGGGGTACATTACCACCTTGGCGACAATTTCATCGCCGGGGTTCATCAGTAGCTCGAACCCGCGCTCGAATTCGTCGAGCGTGATACGGTGGGTGATGAGTGGTTGCAAGTCCACAGCGCCGGTTTGCAGCAGTGCCCGCATGCGATACCACGTGTCCCAAATTTTGCGCCCGTAGATGCCCTGCACCGTTGCGCCTTTGATGACGATGAGGTCGCTCCAATCCAGTTCCAGCGCGTTGCCCACCAGCCCCAGCGCCGCGACGTTGCCGCCGGGTCGCAACGCTTCCAGCGCGGTGCGGATCGCGGGCGCAGCGCCGCTCATTTCCAGGACCACGTCCACGCCGTCGCCGTCGGTTGCCGCCTGAATCTCGGCGACGATATCCTGATGACGGGGATTGAGGACGTAGTCAGCACCCATGCGGCGTGCCAGCGCCAGCCGCTGCTCATTGATGTCGGTGGCGAAGATGGTGCGTGCGCCAATTGCGCGTGCAACGGGAATCGCCATCAAGCCGATGGGGCCACACCCATTGACCAACACGTGTTGCCCCGCCAGGTCGAAAGCAAACGCGGTGTGGACGGCATTGCCGAAGGGGTCTTGCAGCGAAGCGATTTCCGGCGGGGTGTCAGGCGCGTTTACCCAGACATTTTCAGCTGGGACGAGGACGTACTCGGCGAATGCTCCGTCACGGTCGATGCCGATGACCTGTGTATTGCGGCAGAGGTGCGCTTGCCCGGCACGACAAGCAGCGCAGGTATGATCGACAATGTGCCCTTCGGCGGAAACCGCCATGCCTGGTTCCAGGCCGGTGACAGCGTCACCGACAGCTACGATTTCGCCGGCAAATTCGTGGCCAAGAATAAGGGGGGGCTTGATACGGTGTTGACTCCATGCATCCCAGCGGTAAATGTGAACGTCGGTCCCGCAAATCGAGGTGGCGGTGACTTCGATGAGGACATCGTGTGGGCCCGGAGTGGGAACGTCGGTCTCGATGAGTTCGAGCCCCGGGCCGGGGCGTGTTTTGGCAAGCGCCTTCATCTTCATTATGCAGCCTCCTCTTCGAGGGTTTTCGGCCGCAGTATAGCATGGGGAAGGTGAATGGCGAATGCCGCTATGTCTCGACGTGATCAGTTTTTTTATGCGCCTGTGCTCCGCCACAGGAGCGACAAATCTCCTTTGACACACCCTGCCCATACCATACAATCTGGACGCCTGTCAACAACTGTGGGGGACAACGAGGGGCATGGAAACGATCTTGACCTACGTCGAACAATACGACTGGCTCATTTACATCGTGGGCATACTGGGCGTGCTGCTCTATCTCAACATGGGGCGCTTGGCATGGCAGGAATCTCGCTATTCCATCTTCTCGCTTGAGCGCGAAGAACGCCGCCGCGATGCCCAACGAGCGTTCATGATTGCGGGTATGTTTGCCGCGCTTGTCTTGACAACTGCCTACATCGATACCGTTGTGTTGCGCCCGGTCACCCCCACAGGCGAATTACCTGTTGTGGGAATTGTGCTTTCACCAACGCCTACGCCACCTATCATCGGCCCAACACTCACACCTGTGCCTACACCCACCCCCACACGTGAAAGCACGCCTACGCCGTCGCGCATCGCACAGGTGTTGGCGTCGCCAACTCCGCAGGCCACGCCGACCCCCTCGCCCACGCCACCGGCCACGCCAACACCTCAGGTCGTGCCGCCCAACTGCCCCAATCCGGGGGTGCGCATTCTCTCGCCAGGTATGAACCAGAGCGTCAGTGGGAACGTCGCCATCATCGGGACCGCCAACATCCCCAATTTCCAGTTCTACAAAGTCGAATTTGCGCCCGGTGAACAACCAGCCGATTCGGCCTGGTCGGTCATTGGCGACGTGGTGCGTCAACCAGTCGAAAACGGCGTCCTCGCAACCTGGCCGGCAGGTGCATTCCCCGCTGGTACGTACTGGCTACGGCTGACCGTCGTGGACATCACCGGCAACTTCCCACCACCATGTGCTGTGCGTGTGATTGTGCCGGCTGTACCATGACCGAAGGAACAACACCCATGAGCGAACTACACCTCGACCCGCAACGCCAGGCGCGTGCTCGTGAGTATGCCCGCCTGCGACGACGCCTGCTTCTCCTGAACATCGTGCTCTCATTTGGGCTCTTGCTGGGGGTACAGGCGAGTGGTCTGGCCGTCTGGCTGCGTGACTGGCTGCTTGCCCATGGCATTCGGTCCCCCTGGGCGATGGTCGCCGCCTATGTGGGATTGGGATTCACCGCCTACACACTGCTCTTTCTGCCGCTTGATTGGTATCAGGGGTACCATCTGCCCCATCGCTTTGGCCTGAGCACCCAAACCATGCGTGGTTGGCTGATCGACCAGCTCAAATCCTTTGCGCTGGGGCTCTTCTTGGGCGTGCCCATTGCCGAAGTGCTCTACTGGCTGTTGCGCACCTTCCCCACCACGTGGTGGATTTGGGGAGGCATCTTCTTGCTCTTCGTCACGGTGGTGCTGGGGCAATTGGCACCTGTGCTCATCGTGCCGCTTTTCTACACCCTCACTCCCCTCGATGACGACGAATTGCGGCGGCGTATCGAGCGCCTGGCGCAACGTGTGGGCGTGCGGATCGCCGATGTATACACCATCAACCTCAGTGCGCGTACCCGTGCTGCCAATGCCATGGTGATGGGGTTGGGGCGTACCAAGCGCATTGCACTGGGAGATACGCTCTACAACGAGTACGACGCCGACGAAATCGAAACCATCATTGCCCACGAACTGGGGCACCAGGTGCATCACGATCTCGAATGGGGCATTGTGGTGCAAAGCCTGCTCACCTTTGGTGGGCTTTATGTAGCTCACCGCTTCTTGCTGTGGGGGGTGGATGTATTCGGCTTGCAGGGGCTTGGTGATATTGCTGGCCTTCCACTGTTTGCCCTGGCGATGAGCCTCTTTGCCCTGCTCACCATGCCGTTGGGGAACGCGTACTCGCGTTGGCGTGAGCGGCTTGCTGACGGCTTCGCCTTGCAGACCACCGGTAAGCCCGATGCGTTTGCACGTGCCATGACACGCCTAGCCAACCAAAATCTTGCTGAAGCCGACCCGCCTCGCTGGGTGGTCTGGCTGCTCTATTCGCATCCACCCATTCGTGAACGTATCGAAGCCGCGCATCGGTTCAGAGCGCAGCAATCCACCATCCAGGGAGAAACCGTATGACGAAGCCACATCCGTCCATCATGCTTGCCAGTGCCTCACCCCGACGCCGCGAACTGCTGGCGTTGTTGGGGGTGCCGTTCGATATCCGCATTGCCAACGTAGATGAAACGCCGTTGGCGGGTGAACCACCAGCCGAATACCCCAAGCGCATGAGCCTGCTCAAAGCCCGTTCTGTGGCTGAAACGCTGGCCGAGGGCATCGTCATTGGGGCTGATACCGCCGTCATTCACCGGGGCGACATCCTGGGGAAACCCACCGATGCTGAACAGGCTCGCGCCATGTTGCAACGTCTGCGTGGCGAACGCCATCGCGTCATCAGCGGCGTGACGGTGATCGATGTGGCAACGGGCAAAACCATCACCGAAGCGTGCGAAAGCATCGTCCACATGCGTGACATGAGCGATGCGGAGATCGACGCCTACATTGCCTCGGGTGATCCAATGGACAAGGCAGGTGCCTACGCGGTGCAGAACACGACCTTTGCGCCGGTGCAAAAAGTCGTCGGCTGCCCGGCGAACGTCATGGGCTTGCCGGTCTGCCATGTCGTGCGCAACCTACGTCGCCTTGGCGTTCCCTTACCCGACACACCACCAACCAGGTGTGACATTCGCTATGGCTACCATTGCGCGATTACCAACTACGTCATGCCCGACGTGGAGCAACAAACCTGAATGTGGCATGGAGTGGTGGCGTGACGTCGTCGCACAACGAACATGTGGGAAAATTGCCGCCCGACCTTCTCAGCAGCCACATCCTCTCGCATCTGGGCGCCCAACGGGATGACGTTCTCATCCCGCCGCATGTTGGGCTGGATACAGGCGTCGTCGCACTTGGCGCCGACCGAGTGCTTGTCAGCACAAGCGATCCCATTGCCGCCATCGAGCGTCTGGGGATGGAAACGTCGGCGTGGTTGTCGGTACAACTTGTCGCATCCGATCTGACCACCAGTGGATTGCCCCCTATGTATGCCATTCCCACGCTGGCGTTTCCACCGCATATCACCGATGATGACATTCGCCGCTATTGGCATGCCATGCACACCGCCCTTGCCGAACTGGGTGTTGCCGTCATCACCGGGCACACCGGGCGCTACGACGGCATGGCAGGTCCCATCGTGGGGAGCCTGGCAATGCTTGCGGTTGGTGAACAGGCGCGCCTGGTTTCACCCCAGACGATGGCACAACCCGGCGACCGGTTGCTCATCACCAAAGGTATCGCGTTGTCGGCGGTTGGCTATTTCAGCCACCTTTTCCCCAACTTCCTGCGTCAGCACTGTGGCAAAGCACGCCTTGCACGCGCACAGGCAATGCTCTGGCAGCTGAGCACCGTCCGCGATGCCCTGACCGCTGTCCGAGTGGGGATTGGCGATGCGGGGGTCAGTGCCTTGCATGATGCCACTGAGGGGGGCGTGCTGGGTGGGATTGCCGAACTGGCATTGGGGGCTGGCGTAGGTGTTCGTGTCGAAAAAGATGCCTTGCCGCTAAGCGAAGAAGCCGCGTGCATTTGTCGTGCCTTCAATCTGGACCCCACCGTCACCCTGAGCGAAGGCACGTTGATTCTGGCGGTACGCCCACACCAGGGAGCGGCCGTGCGGCAGGCGCTGGCAGATGAAGGCATCGCCGTCTTCGAAGTGGGTGAACTCCGTCCGTTGGAAGAAGGCTTGCAGCTGGAAGAAAAGGGGGACGTGCGTCCCTTCGCCCCGCCGTCGGAAGATCCGTACTGGCGTGCATATGCCTGGGCAATGGAAAATGGGTTGACATAATTCGATTGTATGGGGAAAAGAAAGACGCCCGACATATTGCCGGGCGTTTTTTCGTGGCTCCCCGGGCAGGACTCGAACCTGCAACCACCCGGTTAACAGCCGGGCGCTCTGCCAATTGAGCTACCGAGGATTACCGCGCGGAAGTATAGCCAAACGCGATAAGTTGTCAAATCGAAGTGCGGAGTTGTTGGATGAGCGAAAAGGAATCAAAAACCCGGCGGCGTTTGTGCCACCGGGGTGGTATGACTAGCGGCGAGCCTGCCGTTTTGCAGCCAGTTCGCGCAACGTGTGCTCTTCTTCGGGCGTCAAATCATTCGGCAGAACCAGCTTGACATGGGCGTAGAGGTCGCCATAGCCATCCCCCTTCCGTTTGGGCATACCCTTTCCGCGTAGGCGGAACGTGCGCCCGTTTTGAGTACGCGGTGGAATTTTCAGCATGACCGTGCCGCTCGGTGTAGGCACAGGCACTTCGCCACCGGCGACAGCAGTAAAAATGTCCACCGGCACATCCGTATGCAAATCTTCGCCCTCGATGCGCCATGTCGGATGGGGCAGAATGTGCACAACCAGGTACAAATCGCCGGGTTCGCCGCCGGCAATGCCTGGCTCACCCTGGCCGCGCAGACGCACCTTTTGTCCTTCACGCACACCGCGCGGAATAGTCGCTTCGATGCGGCGCCCGTTCCCCAATTCGATCAGCCGCTTGGTGCCGTGATACGCTTCTTCCAGCGTGATATCCACAGGCGCTTCCAGGTCGCGCCCTTTACGCGGATGTGTGGTGCGTGTACGCGTCCGAGTGCCTGCACCAGCTCGCCCGCGTCCGCCGAAAATTTGCTCGAAGAAATCGGAGAAAATCGTATCGCCGAAAATATCCTCGAATCCCTCGCCACTCGTTGACCACCGGAATTCTACGCCAGGGCCACCTTGCGTGTACTGGCTCCAATCGAATCCACCCTGACCACCAGCCCGCTGCCAGCGTTCCCAATCTGCGCCCAGACGGTCGTATTTCGCGCGTTTCTCGGGGTCGCTCAGTACCTGATACGCTTCGTTGATTTCTTTGAACTTTTCTTCGGCCTTCGGGTCGCCTTTGTTCACATCCGGATGGTATTGGCGTGCCAGTTTGCGGTACGCCTTTTTGATTTCTTCCTGTGTGGCTGTCTTGGGAACCCCAAGAATTTTGTAATAGTCCTTGTATTCCATATCGCTTCACCTCGCTTTGCCGTGGAGTTGTTGTCTGCATGGAGTGTCGTTCGCACCACTGCCTCCACGACACTCGTTGACCTGCACCCAGTATATGGTTGTGCCATTAGAAGGATATTAGAGCATGCCGACCAAATATCCAACTGAGAGAGGGCTCATCGGCACTCGGCAAGCGGCACAAAAAAGCGGCCTTGAAAGGCCGCTTTCGAGGTGGTTTAGCGCTGTTTGGAGGCGCATTGTACGCAGTAGGGGGTTTCGGGGATGATTTCTAGTCGTTCGTAGGGAATCTCTGCCCCGCACGAGACACAAATGCCATACGAGCCGCTTTCCATGCGTTGCAAAGCAGCTTCGATTGTGCTGATGCGGTTTTCAACATCCTCAATCATCGCCATGGCCATTTCACGCTCCACGATGGCCGGATCACCTTCTCCCAGGCCATAGTCGGCTTCGGTTTCGATTTCTTCGCGGAGCGTTTCCAGTTCACGTTGCGCGTCTTGCAACGCTTCTTCTAACTTGGAACGCAGGAGAGAGAGTTGGTCTGTTTTCAGCATAAAGCCCCCTTTCTTGATTGCAGGATGTACATCTTCATCGACGCACATCAACCTGCTGACGCCAGAATGCCAGCGTTTCTTCGAGGTCAGGCGCCAGCGGTGCTTCGAACGTTCGGTATTCGCCGGATGGCAACTGCACACGAAGCCGCCAGGCGTGCAAAAATTGCCGTTGTGTTGGCAAGCCCGGTTCGGGGCGGCGGCGTCCATACACGGTATCGTTGACAATGGGTGTCCCAATCGAAGCGAGATGCACGCGAATCTGGTGCGTGCGCCCGGTCACCAGTCGTACTTTCAACAAGGTGTACGCTGGAAAAAGTTCGCGCACGGTAAACTCAGTGAGGGCTGGCCGCCCCCCCGGCACAACGGCAAACTTTTTGCGATTGCGTGGGTCGCGCCCCAACGGTGCGTCGATCAACCCATGATCGCTTGATGGGCGTCCATGCACGGCGGCCAGATAGAACTTTTCGGCCTCGCGGCGGCTGAACTGGCGCTGCAAAAAGCGCCGTGCCTCAGCATGACGGGCGACAATCAACACCCCTGACGTGTCGCGGTCCAGACGATGGACGATGCCCGGCCGCTCGCTCTGGTCGCGTTGCGCCAGGTCTGGATACCGGGCGAGTAATGCATTGACCAGCGTGCCTCCTTCGTGCCCCGGCGCGGGGTGTACCACCAGGCCAGGGGGCTTGTTGATGACGACCACATCGCCGTCCTCGTACAGGATATCGAGCGGCAAGGGTTCTGGTTGCAGTGGGTCGGGCGGTGCCTTGGGAAGCATGGCACTGACATACTCCGTGCCGCGTAGTTTCAGCCCTCCTTTGGTGGCAATCGTTCCGTTCACCTGGACATGCCCCTCGGCAATCAACTTTTGCACAGCGGCGCGGCTCAGGTCGGGCAATTGCCCGGCCAACCAACGATCGAGCCGTTCGCCACGTGCCGACGGGGGCACCTGCCATGTGATGCGGCTCATTCGCGTTCCACCTCTTCACGTGGCCACTGCAACGCTTGATAGTCATCCGCGGCATGGTGTCCATTGCCTTCGGGCAACGGCACAACAGTAGGCAGATCTTTCGTCGCCTCAGCCTGGCTGGCTTGCTGTTCTTCGTTGTGCAGCTTCCAGGCAAGCAAGAGAACGCCCCCCACGATTGCCATGTCGGCGACATTGAAAATAGGGAACGTGTATGTTTGCGTTACGTCGATGCGAATGAGATCCGTCACACGCCCAAAAAGCAGACGGTCGGTCAGGTTACCCAGCGCGCCGCCCAGTTGCAACCCAAGCGCCACAAAAATCGTTGTGCGGTCGGATGATACTCGGTGTTGGAATAGCACAATCCCCACGATGACGACCACCGCAACCGCTACGAAAAAGAGCCCATATTCAGGAAAAATGCCAAAGGCAGCTCCTGTGTTGTACGTGTGCATGATTCCCAGGCGGTTGAGTGGAAAAGTATCGAATGGCCGCCACGTGGTGTGCATGGGCAACCAGGTGCGTACAGCCTGTTTTGTCGTTTGGTCAAGGGCGAAAACGACGATGGCGATTCCCCATAAGAGCCATCGCTTCCCGTTGTTTCTTGCGTTCATCGACACCCTGCTTTGTTTGTTGTTCTTGCGGTACTGCATTGTAGCCATTTTCACCGTTCTCGACCAAACTGCTATTCGAATCGAAGCGTCGAAACGCACTTTCGTCATCACGCATGTTGCATACAATGTGGACCGTCCTGACAATCCAAACGAGCGAGGAAGGTATGGAAATTGCCGCTGTTCGATCGCTTGCCGAACGCCTCATCGAAAATGTTCAACGAGTGATTGTGGGGAAGCGCGACGTTATCGAGCTTGTCCTGGTCGCGCTGCTGGCCGAGGGGCACATCTTGCTGGAAGATGTGCCTGGCACGGGCAAAACCACGCTGGCACGTGCGTTGGCACGCTCGCTCAACGTCGATTTTCAGCGCCTGCAATTTACCCCCGATTTGTTGCCAACCGACGTGACGGGGCTGTACATCTACGATCAACGCACGGGCGATTTTGTTTTCCGCCACGGCCCCGTCTTTACGAACATTTTGCTGGCGGATGAAATCAACCGTGCGACGCCGCGTACCCAATCGGCGCTGCTGGAAGCTATGCAAGAGCGCCAGGTCTCCGTAGAAGGCGAAACGTATGCGCTTCCGCGCCCCTTCCTCGTCATTGCCACGCAAAACCCTGTTGAGCTGGAAGGTACATTCCCTCTCCCCGAAGCCCAACTCGACCGCTTTTCGATGCGCCTGTCGCTGGGCTACCCCAGCGCCGAAGATGAAGAAGCCATGCTCTTGCGCTTCGAGCAGCAGGATCCTCTGCCCACGCTTGAGCCTGTTGCGACGGCCGACGATTTGTTAGCGGCACGCGACGCCGTGCGCCGCGTGCGTGTGGACGATGACATCCGCCGCTACATCGTCAACATCGCCCGCGCGACACGTGACCACGAGGCGATTGAATTGGGTGCCAGCCCGCGTGCCACACTGGCGCTCTACCAGTCGGCGCAAGCCCTCGCCGCTATCCAGGGGCGAAGCTACGTCATCCCCGACGACGTGAAACGTCTCTCGTCTGCGGTGTTGACCCACCGTGTGCTTCTCAGCACGCAAGTGGTCTTGCGTGGGCGCACACCAGAAGAAGTCTTTGCCGAGATTGTAAACAGCGTCCCTGTCCCTGTTGAAAAGGTGTAAGCCGTGCAGTATCGCTACTCTCGGCCCCCGCAACTGCCCTACCACGAAGCCTGGTTCTGGATGGGCCTTCTCATCCTGGTAGTGGGTTTTTTGACGCATTCCAACACATTGAAAATCCTTGCCGCACTCGTGCTCATCGTTGGCCCAACTGCCTGGCTCTGGAACAGATTTTCGTTACACCGCGTGACATACCAGCGCTCGTTCTCTGTCGAACGTGCGTTTGTGGGGGAAACAGTTGAGTTGACGTTGACTCTCTCCAATCGCAAATGGCTGCCTCTACTCTGGGTCAAACTGGAAGACGAATTCCCCGAACAGGTGCCCGTTGTGGGAATGGAATTGCCCGAAGGCAACAGGCCTTCGTATCGCATATTCAGGCGCATCACGGCTTTGTGGCGGCAGCAGCAAGCCAAATGGACGGTGACACTCACGTGTGAGCGCCGCGGGTTTTACTTCTTTGGGCCTGCGACTGTGTCGTCGGGCGACTTGTTTGGCTTTTTCACGATGGCTCGCACGTTCGAGCAGAGCGACCGCCTCATCATTTACCCCCGTGTGTACACTCTGACGGAACTGGGCTTGCCTACCAAAGACCCCTTTGGCGATCGCAAAGCCTACCAGCGGCTGTTTGAAGATCCCACCCGCACGGTGGGCGTGCGCGAATACACGCACGACGATCCCCTCAAACGGGTGCATTGGAAGATGACGGCGCGTATGCAAGCCTTGCAGGTACGCATTTGGGAACCCAGCGAATCGGCGCAGGTGGTCTTTTTCTTGAATGTGGCCACGTTTGCACGTTTTTGGGAGGGGATTGTTCCCCATCTGCTGGAAGAGACGATCAGTGTCGCGGCGAGCCTGGCGTTGGCGATTTCGCAACAAAAGCGCCCCGTCGGTTTGTACGCGAATGCCGCCATTCCGAGGAGTGACCAGCCCATCAAAGTGCCGCCTGGGCGGAGCATGTACCAGATGCGCCGTATTCTGGAAGCCCTGGCTGCTGTGACACCCCACCCGCGCATTTCGATCGAGCAGTTGCTGCTGCGCGAAAGTTCACACCTCTCATGGGGCGCGACGCTTGTGGTCATCACCGCCGTTGTGACCCCCGAACTGGCGCAAACCATGCACCGACTGCGCCGCGCGGGGCGCCACCTGGCGTTGGTAAGCCTCGACCCGCGTTGGTCAGGCGACCCCGCGCTGGAAGCCGCTGGGATTGTCGTCCACCAAATCAAGCAGCCCGAGGCCGACGGCTAGGCCATTTTGCTGCAAATCAACCTGCTTGTAGAATGCAGCGAGAACGAATTCCCCGACGGAGGTCGCCGTGTCGCAAGAAGCCTTTGTGCATTTGCATTGCCACTCTGAATACAGCCTACTGGATGGTTTGAGTCGCATTCCCGACTTGGTGGCGCGCGCCAAGGAATTGGGGCAGCCAGCGATTGCCCTCACCGACCATGGGGTCATGTATGGCACCATGGAGTTTTACCGCGAGGCGAAGAAGGCTGGCATCAAGCCCATTATTGGTATGGAAGGCTACATGGCGGCGCGTCGCATGGAAGATCGCGACCCTGTGAAGGACAAAGACCGCTTTCACCTGCTTCTGCTGGCGATGAATCAAACGGGCTACAAAAATCTGCTCAAACTGGCCAGCGAAGCACAGTTGCGCGGCTACTATTACCGCCCTCGCGTTGACCAGGAAACCCTTGCGAAGTACAGCGAAGGCTTGATTGTGACCACAGGCTGCCTGGCTGCCGAAGTCCCGCGTTTACTCAATCGCCGCCAGGAAGAAGAAGCCATCAGCCGCCTGGAATGGTATCTGGACGTATTTGGGCGTGAACGCTTTTTCGTCGAACTGCAAGACCACGAGATTCCCGAAATCAAGGATGTGAACCTGCGCCTGCTGGAACTGGCGAAAAAGTACGACCTGCGCGTGGTCGCCACCAACGACGTGCATTATGTGCGCCGCGAGGATGCGGTTCCCCATGACGTGTTGCTCTGCGTGCAAACGGGGAAGCGCGTGAGCGACCGCGACCGCATGCGCATGAGCGACGATGGGTATTACCTGAAAAGCTACGCCGAAATGTTGCAAATGTTCGGCGAAATCCCCGAAGCCTTGCACAACACCGTGCTCATCGCCGAAATGTGCAACGTCAACCTGGATAGCGAAGGCTACCACCTGCCTATCTTCGACGTGCCCGAAGGCTACACCGCCGAAACGTACCTGCGCGAGCTGGCTGAACGAGGCTTGCGTGAACGGTACGGCGATCGCGCCGAAACCGCCGAAGTGCGCCAGCGCTTCGAGCATGAGCTGCGTGTTATCCACCAGATGGGCTTCGATACCTACTTTCTCATCGTGTGGGATTTGTGTCGCTTTGCCCGTGAAAATGACATCTGGTGGAACGTGCGTGGCTCGGGGGCTGGGTCCATTGTGGCGTATTGCCTGGGCATTACGGGGATTGACCCGCTCAAAAACAACCTCATTTTCGAGCGGTTCCTCAACCCTGGGCGTGTCAGCATGCCCGACATCGATATGGACTTTCCCGATGACCGCCGCGCCGAGATGATGGCCTACACGGTGCAGAAATATGGCGTGGAAAACGTTGCGCAAATCATCACCTTCGGGACGATGGGGGCGCGTGCTGCCATTCGTGACGTGGGGCGGGCACTGGGCATGAGCGTGGCAGAAGTCGATCGCATTGCCAAGATGGTGCCGAGTGGCCCCAAGGTGAAGTTGAAAGAAGCCTTCGACAACCCCGAATTTGCCGAACGCTACGAGAAAGACAGCCGCGTGCGTGAACTGGTGGACACTGCCATGAAGCTGGAAGGGCTGGCACGCCACGCTTCCACCCACGCAGCGGGGGTCATCATCTCCGATAAGCCGCTGGTCGAATACTGCCCGCTTCACCGTCCCACAAAGGGCGAGCAGGACGATTCGGGGCTAGGTGTGGTCACGCAATGGCCCATGGAAATCCTCGAAAGCATTGGCTTGCTCAAAGTGGACTTCCTGGGGCTGGCGACGCTCACCATCATGCGCAAAGCATGCGAGTTGATCGAAGAGCGCTACGGTGTGCGCTACAACCTGCAAAACATTCCCTATGAACGTTGCCCCGACGACCCCGAAAAAGATGCACAGGTGAAAAAACTCTACGACCTGCTCTCACGTGGGGAAACGACGGGCGTCTTCCAGGTGGAATCGGCAGGCATGCGCGACGTGTTGCGTGGTATGCGGCCTTCGCAATTCGAGCACATTATCGCTGCCATTTCACTTTACCGCCCGGGCCCCATGGAATACATCCCGAACTACATCCGCCGCATGCATGGCGAGGAAGAGATCGAATACCATCACCCAATGCTGGAGCCCATCCTCGCCGAAACATTCGGGATTGTGGTCTATCAGGAACAGATCATTCAGATTGCCTCGCAGCTGGCTGGCTACACGCCTGGTGATGCTGACTTGATGCGCCGCGCTGTGGCGAAAAAGAAAGAGAAAGAAATCGAGCGCCACCGCAAAATCTTCGTAGAAGGGTGCGTCGAAAATGGCATTCCCGAAGAAACGGCTCGCGCCATTTACGCCGACATCGAATTCTTCGCACGATATGGGTTCAACAAGAGCCACGCCGCCGACTATGCGGTCATCACCTGTCAGACAGCCTTCCTCAAAGCGCATTACCCTGTCGAATACATCACAGCCTTGCTCACAGTGGAACGCCACAAGAGCGACAAGGTGGCTGTGTACATCGCCGAGGCACGCCGACTAGGCATCGAAGTGCTGCCACCCGACATCAACAAGAGCCACGTCTATTTCACAATCGAACCACACCCCAACCCACCCGAAAATGTGGACGAGTTGCCGAAGACCGACCCGCGCCGCTGGGCAATCCGTTTCGGTCTGGGCGCGATCAAGAATGTTGGCGAAGGTGCGATTGACATCATCCTACGTGAGCGTGAAGCCAACGGTCCTTTCACCAGTATCGACGATTTCTGCCGCCGTGTGGATTTGCGCCAGTTGAATCGCCGTGTGGTGGAATGCCTCATCAAAGCAGGGTGCTTCGACGCATTGATGCAGGAGGTGGCACCCGACGCGCCACGCGCCACGCTGTTGGCCGCGCTCGACCGCATGATGCAGATGAGTGCCGAGGTGCACGCCGCTGCCGACATTGGGCAAATGAGCCTCTTCGACATGCTCGGTGCTGCCAGTGATACGAGTAGCCGTGTTGCCAATGAATCCATTTTGGCGAACTTGCCACCCATTTCCTCTCCCGACCCCAAGCAAAAACTAGCCGACGAAAAAGAGGTGCTGGGCGTGTATGTTTCCAGCCACCCGCTCAAAGCGCTGGCTGGGGTGCTGAGTGAAGAAGCGACTCACTTTTGTGGAGAATTGAGCGAAGAGGATATCGGCAAGGAAGTGATTGTGGCGGGGCTTATCAAGGACATGCGCACCATTTTCACGCGCAAGGGTGATCAAATGGCGTTCCTCACGCTGGAAGACCTGCAAGGCGAAGCCGATGTGGTGGTCTTCCCACGCACGTTTGCCGAATGCCGTGAGTTTCTGGAACCAGATGCCGTGGTGTTCGTGCGTGGGAAGGTGGATGCTCGCAACGATAGCCTTAGCGTGCTGGCGGACTCGATTGTACCCTACCGTGCGAAAGTGGCGCACACGCTTGCCGAAGCCTCCACCGATGCTGTGTGGAACGATAGCGCACCCTCGCCTGACATGTCCGATGCACAGGCCTCACCACCGACGCCCGCCGAGGTACACACGACCGAGAACAGCGACAATCTGCGCGAGGGGGTCACGTATCTTCTGCGCATCGAGTTCCCGCGCACGAACGACGAGCAACAGGATATGCAGCGCTTCCGCCGCCTGCTTGAAGCCTTGCAAGCCATCGAAGGCAACGATCGCGTTCACCTGCGCATGCGCTTTCCCGATGGGCGGTGCGTTTTGCTGGATTTTCCACGCCTGCGTACCCAATTTCGCCGCCAGCTGAAACGTCAGCTCGAAAGTGAAGCCATTGGCTGCCGTGTGAACGTTGTTCAACTCGCGCAGGAAAATGGCCGCCGCCGCAAACGCGCAGGCTAACTTCTTGCCACATGAGCGTAGCAAAAAAACGGGCGCATCTCGCGCCCGTTTTTTGTATGCTTCGTGGCTCAAGGCGTTCGCGAATGCTCAGCACGTCGCGTCGCTCGGTCGCAGGCTTTCGAAAAGTCGACCGTGCGAATGTGGAACATAGGTCCTGTTCATCAGCGACGTCGCCATCCAATTGCTATGGCTGGCGTATGAGTTCCGTCCAACAATCGCCCCCACATTGGTACGCGGTATAACCGCGTCCGCTGTGCACGGCTTAGGCATCCCTTTCCCTCTTGAATCGTCTCACACGCTCCTTTATTTCCGCGACAATATCTTGCAGCGATGCACTATCACCCGCACTTACATATTCACTCACAACATCCACGAGTCTGTCCATGTCCGGTTCATACGTATACATCAGGGTTGCAATGTCACTCTCGTACAAACTTACCCGGCTAAAATCCCCTTGCCTATACAATGAGGGGAGTGCATACATCTTGAGCAACAACAATCCTTCTACCGTACCTACTCTTACTGCGTGCCCCAAGAATTGGACGCGGCTGGCAAATTCCTTTTGCACTCGCCGGAACAAAGGATTGGTGTTCAGCCAAAAGTCCACTTGTACACCCTCAAACAGCCCTCGTGCAAAGTAAACGTCCCGTTCTATGATCTCAACCTCTGGCAATCTTTCCAAGTCTTTGACAGCCAACACCAAATCCAAATCTTGCGTGTTCCGTCCTTCGACATAGTAGAGTAAGGCAATACCGCCAACCAAAACATAATCGATCTTGCGTGTCTCTAACAACGCAAATAAGCGTTTTACCGCTTCCACTGGGGAAGCGCCCGCAGCAAAATCCATCGCCTCGTTTCTCCAATGACGGGGGTTGAAAAGAATAGCATTTTGAACAATATGCCCTATCTCTTCAAGCGTTTTCAACATTACTCAACCTCTTCCCCAGTATAGCGCAACACGTACCGCTTCGGCAGACAAGTGAGGTGCCGAAGCGGGTGATACAATTCAAGAGCCTGATGGGGAGAGCGAAAGTGTATCACCTCTCAATCTGCCGCGAATCGTATAGCGTGCAACGGTTTGAGAAAGCACATGTTGTCCTCGGCTCAACTCTTGTTGTAGAGGCGTTCGCGAATGCTCAGCACTTCGCGCCGCAACTGGTCATCGGCTTCGATGGCTTTGGCAATCTTCTCGTGGCCGTACAGCACTGTCGAGTGGTCACGGCCACCGAGCGCCGCACCGATGGCTGCCAGGGCGGCATCGGTTTCTTCACGTGCCAGGTACATGGCCACTTGCCGCGCCAGAGCAATCTCTTTGCGCCGCGATTTCCCTTTCAAATCGTCCACCGAAACGCCAAAATGGCGCGCTGTCTCCTGAATCACCATGTCAAGGTCGATATGAGTGGGGCGATCCAAAATGTCGCGCAAGACGCGCTCGGTCAGTTCCACCGTGAGCGGCTGGTGCCCAAATTGGGCGTATGCGACAACACGTGTCAATGCCCCTTCCAGTTCACGAATGTTGCTCTGGACGCGCTGGGCAATCAACTGGATGACCTGAGACGGCACGCGGATGGGCTGCGTTTCGGCTTTGGCCTGCAAAATGGCGATGCGTGTTTCCAGGTCGGGTGGGGCAATATCGCAGACCAACCCACCTTCGAAGCGCGAACGCAGACGTTCTTCCAGCAGCACAATGGCGCGTGGTGGGCGGTCGCTGCTCAGCACGATTTGCTTGTTGGCGGCATGCAGGGTATTGAACGTGTGGAAAAATTCTTCTTGCGTACTTTCCTTGCCGGCAATGAATTGAATGTCGTCAATCAAGAGGACGTCCACGTTGCGGTAGCGCTGGCGGAACGCCTCCGTATTTTGTGTGCGAATATCAGCAATCAGTTCGTTCGTGAAGCGTTCCGACGTGATGTAGACCGTGCGCAGCCCTCGTTTACGCGTTTCATGCCCGATGGCGTGAAGCAGGTGGGTTTTCCCCAACCCGACGCCCCCATAAATGAACAGTGGATTGTACGCCTGAGCGGGACGTTCGGCCACAGCCAGCGCCGCTGCATGTGCCAGGCGGTTGCTGGCGCCCACGATGAACGTGGAGAACGTGTAGCGTGGTTGCAGTGGGTCGCCCAAGACAGGCTCGTTGTCGGTGTGATGCCCATTGGGCTTCGGCGCCGATGCGGGTTCGGGGATGGTGAAGAAATCATCCACCTGTTCGGTGGTTTGCGTTTCGTTTTGTTTCAGCAGGGTAAAAGAAAGCGCGACTGGTTGGCCAACATGTCGTTCCAGGGTTTGGGCAATCAGTGGCGCCAGTCGATTTTGCAACCATTCGACGGCGTAGATGGTCGGTGCGCCGATGACGAATGTGCCATCTTCACGCACTTCCAGGAGTTGGGTTCCTTTCATCCACGTATCGAACGTCGAGGGGGCCATTTGCAGTTGCAAATCGCCCAAAGCGGCACTCCAAAGACGCGTATACTCCTGATTGTTTGTATTCAAGGCGACACCTCACTACGCTCTGCTCAGCCATCTCATCTGATGAGCAGACACAATCTCCCCCAAAAAGAATGTACACACAGAGTTCAGACAGTTCCTGGCGAAGGGTAAAAAAAACGCATCTTGTGCAGCAATGCACAACGCGTTGCTATCTATGTGGAGCAAACTCCTGAGCAGCGGCATTCTATCAAAGGCTGGCAGAGTGGGCAAGTACAAAAGGCGTGCTGCTTCTTCCATTATTCGTCATATGTGAAGAACGCCAGCCAGGCATGTCCACCTGGCTGGCGTAGAGGCATTACTGGCGATAGTCGTAGAAGCCGCGCCCGCTCTTGCGCCCCAAATGCCCAGCGGCGACCATGCGGCGCAGGAGTGGCGGCGCGGCGTAGCGGGGGTCGCGAAATTCCTCGTACATGGCATCGGCGATGAAGAGCAGGGTATCCAACCCAATGAAGTCGGACAGTTCGTAGGGGCCCATAGGGTGGTTCAACCCGAGTTCGACGCCTGTATCGATGTCTTCACGGCTTGCAAGGCCATGTTCAAGCCAGCGAATGGCATCCAGCAGGTAGGGAACGAGCAGCAGGTTGACGATGAAGCCAGGATTGTCTTTGGCAACGATGATGGTTTTGCCCAGTGATTCGCCAAATGCACGGGCGGTTGCCAGGGTTTCGTCGGTGGTTTCAAGTCCGCGCACTAGTTCGAGCAGGGGCATGACCGGGACGGGATTGAAGAAGTGCATTCCCAACACCTGCGGGCGGCGTGCTTCGCTGGTTGCGGCGGCGATGGCGGTAATACTGATCGAAGAAGTGTTGCTCGCCAGGATGGTATGAGCAGGGGTGATGCTGTCCAGGGCGGCAAACAGTTCTTGCTTGGCTTCTTTGTTTTCGACGATGGCTTCGATGACCAGGTCGCACGTGTGCATGTCGTCCAGTGATGTGGTGAACGTCAGACGTTCCCATGCGGTCTCCATCTCTTCTTGTGAGAGTTTGCCCTTTTTCAATGCCCGTTCCAGGCTGGCGCGAATGCGTTCTCGCCCACGTTCGAGCAACGTATCGTTCACTTCGCGCACAATGACGCGATATCCACTGCGGGCAACGACTTCGGCAATGCCACTGCCCATTTGCCCACAGCCGACAACACCAACGGTCTGAATCGTCATCTGTCACCTCCTTGTGAGATTCGGTTTTCGGCAGGTTTGTACCACGAAGTGGCAGAAGGACAAGCGCCTCAGGGAACGACGCCCGCCCAGATGGTTGCTTCATCGGTCAATGCGAAAAGGGGCGGGAATGGTGGGGGCCCCCAGGTGAGCCAGCGTGCCCCCGATGGCCAGGTGGCAGGTTGGCAGGCAGAGCCGCACACCAGCAGTGTCTCGGGCGTGGGGGGTGTGGCGAACAATGGTGGTGAAGTGGCATCGGCGGCGATGGCTTCGACAAGAATGCGGGCATTCTCGTCGCCTGCCCAGACCTGTTTCCCCAATGCGAGCCGCATGATGGCCAAGAATGGGCGGGGCGCGTTCGTGAACCACGACGCATCGCGGGCACGCACGAAGAGGGCCGCGGTGGTGTGACGCAACGTTGTCGCAAGCCAAGTCTGTCGTTCCTGGAAGGGAGCAGGTGTGGCTTGGTCACCCAATGCGACCACAGCCCCCCCAATGCGAGTGCGACGTGCAATCTGTTCCCAGACTGCGGCATGCGTTGTGTCCACAAACGCCAGGTCGTAGGTGTATTCCAGCGTGGGAAGAACGGTGGTGGCATTGCCGTGCCACCCCTCTACCACATGCGCACGTTCACCGAGGGTCAGTGTCCAGGTCAGCGTGCTGAGACGGTCGGCATCGGGATCGACCAGAACGAGCGAACGAGATGTAACGAGTACACCCGCAACCCAGGGGGCTATAGCGAGCGCTGCTGCGCCCACACAGAGTACATGCCGTGGTTGTTTGAGCACGGTAAGCGTCAACGCCAGTTGGTCGTTGGGGGTAGGCGTTTTGCCTATCTCTTCGCGTAGTGCTGTGGGCAGAAGCGTCAGTCCTGGCCAATGCGCCACATCCTCCTCCTGATGACAGACAAAACCGGAGCCAGATATCGGCTCCGGTGTGACCTCTTGTTTCTTGTTGGTTATGGCATCCAGTAGAATTCGCGGTGCTCGCTCAGCGGGCTTACCGCTTGCAACATTTCCTCGCCATTGTGCTGCCTGCGTTGCACGATGAGTACATTCCAGCGAACCAGCGTAGGACGTGCGGGCTTGATTTCAGGGGGCAGGCGCAGCGATGTGGCGCGGGTGGCAAACGTTTCGCTGTGGACAACCTGCCCGGCACGCACATAGCGCAGGCGCACCACGTATTCCATGTCTTCACCCAGAATCCCCGACGAGGTCCAGGAGAGCACAACCGGTGTATCACCGCTGATACGGCTGCCCTCGATGGGCATCAATGGGACAGGTGCAGCGTATGGAAGGCGCGGCATGGGCGTTGCCGTGGGCAACGGTGTCGGCGTCGGTGTTGGTGTGGGCGTGCCAATGGGAATGCGCAGCGTACTTCCCGGTTCCAGTTCCGCGTCGGCGTTTTCCAGGTTGTTGAACGAAAGCAGCGCATCCACTGCTACCTTGAAGCGGGTAGCAATGCTTTTTGGGGAATCGCCTTCACGCACGGTGTAGGTATTGAAAACGATAATGGGCGTTGGGGTCGGTGTCGGTTCAGCTGCCACGGCCACGTTCTGGCTTTGCGGAATTAGCACTTTGTCGCCAATGCGCATGCGGGTGGGGCTCAGCCGTGGGTTTGCCGCCAGCAGTTGATCGACGGTGATGCCATAGGCTTTGGCAATTTTGGAAGGCGTATCACCCGCTCGCACTTCATACACAATGGGCGTTGGTGTTGGCGGAATGGGCGTTGGTGATGGTTCGAGCATCGCCAACAACGAGAGCGGCGTTGGCGTCGGTGTCGAAACTTCGACCGTGGGAATGGGGGTGCGTGTGGGCATGGGCGTCACATACAGTGGGTTTTTCGGAATGATGAGCGGCTCACCTGCAATCAATTGCGTTTCGGGGGTCAACCCGTTCGCCGCCATAATGACATCCACGGTTGTGTCATATTGGGCAGCGATTTCGCTCAGGGTTTCGCCCGCTTTGACGTAGTGAATCGTGGCAAGTGATTCGTCCACTTCGGGCACACGAATGACCACCACCGGTGTTCCATCGGGCGATTCGACAGGTGTGGGGGTTACAGTTGCCTGGGAACCCTGAGGAATGAGCAACACATCACCGACCTGCAAACTGTCGGGGTTCTCGATGTTGTTGTAGGCCAGAATGGCTTCGACACTGACATCGAACCGCTCGGCAATGCCGTAAAGCGTATCCCCGGCGGTGATGGTGTAGTTGAGCGCCCCTTCGGAAAGTGGGGGCAGCGATGTAGTTTCTTCGGCAGTGGCTGCCATTGTGTCGGGGCCCCCAATTCCCTCGAGCGACACCATTTCGGCTGTCGGTTCGGCAAGCGGGGTCACCGCAACCACACGCAGCACTTCGCTTGTTGATTGTGTATCTGCACGGACGACATTGCCGCCCGCTTCACCCTCATTTGCTTCCGGGTTGGGAGCACGTTCGATGCGGCACCCTTGTACCAAAATGGTGCTGAACAAAATCAAAACAACCAAAGCACCAATCACCAACCCATGACGTCGCCATGACGATAAATTGTCGTTCATAGGCTCCTTCTCGAACCACGTGATGGCCGAACGATGACTCGGAATCCTTACTTTCCGGGCACAACGTGGCTTTTGGCTCGCACGTCGTATGCTCGCATATACTCAAAAACCGCGAGCATTATAAGGCATTTGTTTGGCTGTGCAAATAGGACTCTCGCCAACACAAGGGTGCCGGGTTTGTGATGTTTGGCAAACATCTGCTTGTTGGGTAGATTGTTTTGCCATGAATGCAAACGAAGGAGGAAGGCAATGACGGCTGATGTGCCACCCGAAACAGGGCAACCGCTTCCAACGTGGGTGCGTCGCCTGCTGGTTGGCGTGTTCGTCGTGCTTGCGGTTGGTGTGGTGAGCGGCGTGCTCTGGTTGGCGACACAATCGCCACGCGCTGAAAGCAATGCCACACAATTGCGTTGGCAGGCCAGTGCCCCGCAGCAACTGGCTGTGCCCTGTTTTCCATGGCTCGCTCCCGATGGCAAGACGTTCGTGTGTGAGCGGGATGGGGCTGTGTGGCGCGGTGAGCGTGGCTCCGAGGCAGCGACACGGCTTGATGTGGCATTTCCACCAGGCGCGGTTGCCCTGAAACAGGTGGAGTGGTTGCCAAATGGGGCAGCGTTCGTATTGCTCTTTGCCACGCCCACCCCCCGTTCGGATGACGAAACGGCCAGCCCCTGGCCTGTGCGACTCGTTCGCCTCGCGGATGAAACCATCACCCCCTTGCCGGATGCGGTGCCGGGTGCGCATTTGCAACGCTTGCCGGATGGGGTCGCCTATCCCTCGCGTGAGGCTCTCGTGGTATGGCGGCAGGGGGCGCTTGCGACGGTTCCCACAGGACAAAATGCCACGGTGTACCCGCACGTGATGGATGTCATTCACCTTGCGCCAGGGGCGACAGATGCTGAAACGGTACTGGCGCGGTTGGTTGTGGGGCAAAGTGGCGCCGTCTTGCGTGTGATGACATTGCGCGAGGGGCGGCGAGATGAACGTCAGGTGGACATGCGGCTCTATCGGGGTGAACAGGTGTTTGCGTGGTCGCCTTCAGGGGCATGGTTGGCCTACGCCAACCGCGAGGAACGTTTGCGCACGCCTGCGCTTTGGGTAACCATGGTGGATGGACGAACACGCTACCAGATTTGGAAAGCCAATGCACAAGGCAAAATTGATTTTTTGAACTGGCTTGACGAAAGCACGCTTTTCTTTGCGTTTGTGCCTGATGGAGCACGCGCAGCAGCGCGTACACGCTTTTTCCTTGCCGATGCCACGCGTTCCGCCGGCACCACCATCCCCCTATGGGAAGGTGGGCGGTCTCCGGTGCTGGCTCGCGATGGGCGTTCGCTGGTGTTTGCACGTGGTGAAGGGGCGAATGAGACCTATTGGATGGTGCGTTTCGACGCCAGAGAGTAATCTGACAGGCGCAATTTGCCGTGCCTTTTTCCATCGGCTAGCATGAGCATCCGAGCCAAGCAACCACATTTCGAAGAGGTGAACCATGTCCAGCCCTTCCAACGCTCGAATTGCCGCACTTCACCAGCGTGTTGAAGCCCACCGCGACGACATCATCACGTTTTTGCGCGAGATTTGTGCCATCCCCAGTTTCGATAGCCAGATTCGCGAAGTGGGGGAGCGTGTTGCCGACGAGATGCGCCGCCTGGGGTTCGACGAGATTTTCTTCGATAGCATGGGCAACATTCTGGGGCGTATTGGCGATGGCGACCGAATTCTGCTCTATGACAGCCACATCGACACTGTCGGCATCGGCGACCCCGATGCCTGGGAATGGGATCCTTTCGAGGGCAAAGTCGAGAATGGCATTTTCTATGCGCGGGGCGCCTGCGATGAAAAGGGCAGTACCCCCGGCATGGTGTACGGGTTGGCATTGGCCCGCGAATTGGGGTTGCTGGATGGGTGGACTGCCTACTACTTCGGCAACATGGAAGAGTGGTGCGATGGTATTGCGCCGCATGCGCTCGTGGAACATGAAGGCATTCGCCCCGATTTCGTGGTGATTGGTGAGCCGACCAAGATGGGTATCTATCGGGGGCACAAGGGGCGTGTCGAGATGCAGGTGGTCGCCAAGGGCAAAAGCGCCCATGCGGCTTCCAACCATTTGGGGGAGAATGCCATTTACAAAATGCTCCCAGTGATTGCAGGCATTCGTGATATGAATGACCAGTTGCCAACTGATCCGTTTTTGGGGCAGGGGCGCATTACGGTTTCGTACATCGAATGTCGCACGCCCAGTATCAATGCAGTGCCCGACGAATGCACGATTGTCATCGATCGCCGTGTTACCTGGGGAGAAACCAAAGAGGAGGCGATTGCGCAGGTTGAGGCGCTGATTCCTCCCGAAGAGCGCCACGCCATTCGCGTTGAGATGTTGTTCTACGATGAGCCCTCTTACACGGGATTTCGTTTCCCTGTGGAAAAGTATTTCCCCGCGTGGGTGTTGCCGGAAGAACACCCGTTTGTGCAGGCAGGCCAGGAAGCATACCGCCTGCTCTGGGGGGAACCCACGCACATTGGCAAATGGAATTTCAGCACCAACGGCATTTACTGGATGGGCAAGGCGGGCATTCCCAGCATTGGCTTTGGCCCTGGGGATGAAATATACGCCCACACGGTGCTCGACCAGGTTCCGCTGGATGATGTGGTGCGTGCCACGGCGTGGTATGCCTTATTGCCTGCGCTGGTCTGAATTGAGAGGGCTCGAACAAGGGCACGGCCTGTGTGCCTCGCTGCCAACGCCTTACGCCTGGTGCTTGAGCATATCGCTGAATAAAGGGGAACGTCCTGGCGTCACGCCAGGACTTCTTCGTACACAGCTTCTACCCGTTCGACCATGCATGCTACGTCGAATTCCTGGATGGCTCGTCGACGTGCGGCCTGCGCCATGGCAAGGCGTCTGTCGGGGTGGCGCAACAGGGTGTTGATGGCGTCTGCCAGGGCTGAGGGGGCGCGTGGTGGCACAACAAGCCCTGTTTGCCCGTGCTGGTTGACCCAGGATGTCCCTGTCCCAACCTCGGTTGTGATGAGCGGAAGCCCTGCTGCCATGGCTTCCAGCAGCACGGTGCCAAATGCCTCACTGCGTGCCGATGCGGGAAGCACAAACAGGTCGGCCGCATGGTAGTAGGCTGGCAGCGTTTCGTCGGGAACTTCCCCTACGAAGTGGACACGTTCATGCACACCGGTTGCACGCGCAAGCGTTTCCCACGCATGCCGCATCGGCCCTTCGCCGACGATGAGCAAGCGGGCGTTGGCAATGGCGGGCAGCGCCCGCAAAAGCCAATCCACGCCTTTGTAGTAGCGCAACTTGCCCACGAACAACAACAACGGCGCACCGTCGGGGGCGTAGCGTTGGCGCAGTCTGGCCACGCTTCTCTCGTCAGCCTGTGTGAAGCGTGCCGTTTCGATACCAAGGGGCACGATGCGCACTCTGTCGCGGACGGTTTGTAGGACGGGGCTGGTTTCGGCGTAGCGTGGGCTGGTAGCCAAAATGCGGTTGGTTTTGGCCAGTACCTGGCGCATGAGGGGTGCATAGAGCCGCAGCCAACCTTTCTGGCGGACAACATCGCTGTGGTAGGTGAGGATGGTGGCCTGGGCGCGCCCCACCAGCCAGTACGCTACTTCGGCCACGGGGTAGGGAAAGTGCAGATGCGCGACGTCAGGGCGGAGCCGCCGCAGTTCGAACGGGAAGGCAATGCTGAGTGGGGCACTTGCGACGGTGGCTAGCCGCCCCGCTTTGATGATCTCAACGCCGTTGCGGTGTTCGCGTTGGGTGCGTGGTGAGAGATTGGTCACCAACACCGTCACGCGATGCCCACGTGCTGCCTGGGCTTCTGCAAGCAGTTTGATGTGGTTTTCGATACCGCCTAACACGGGAAAGTAGTCTTTGTAGAGATGCAGAATGTGCATGTTCACACGTCTCCATACCAGGCTTGCAGAATGTAGATGGCCTGTGCTGTGAGCCAGCGGCTGAATGCGCCTTGTACTTCGAGCGGTGCATTGGCGGCTTCGTAGCGGCTGGTGGTGAGATACCAACCAGCCCGTTCGTCTTCGTGCTGGGCTGCTTCGACCTGGGCAACCCATGCCGCCAGACGGTCGTCACGCACGCCCAATTCCAGCAAGAGGCGCGTGGCAAAGAGCAGGTCGGGCTGGTCGAAGATGGGGGCGCCAAAGGATGCCCACGCGGGTGGTGTATCGAGCGACAAAAGCGCTTCGACAACCTCGTCGACGATGTCGCGTGGTGGGTTGGCTTGCCAGCTGAGCACGTAGGCGGCCTGTACGAGCCAGTTGGCGCGGTCGGTTGGATGGCGGGGCCATGCCTGGTGGCGCACGTCGGTATACAGGTGTGCCAGGCGTGCCTGCACGCGCTCATCGGTTTCGAACCCGAAAGCAAGCGGGATCGAGAGCACGATGGCGTTCAGGTTTGGTGGGACGTCGGGGGCTGTGGTGTCGGGTGCGGGGGCATGGGTCAGCAGCCAATCGGTGGCTGCCGCCAGGTGTTCGTCGTAGCAGCGCACTTCGAATTCGGCGAGCAGGCGCAATTGCCAGAGTGGTGCCGTGTAGCGTGGGTGCCAGATGGGAGCAGTGGGTGGTGGTGTTGTCTCGTCGGGCAGGTGGGCGCGAATGCCATGCACCCATGACCAGGCGCACAGGTTGTTCTGGGCTTCGCGCAGGACACGGCTGGGGCGCTTGCGCCCGATGAGGCGCCGCAACATAAACACTCGTGCCGCGGGGTGTTCATCGTCCAGCGGATGGTAGAACGGGCGACCGCGTAAATGTTTCCACCAGGGCATGGCACATGCTCCGCAGTTGGTTCGCTACGGCGCATGACCTTATCGCGATTTGCGTTTCGGGCAAACTGTGCGCCTGTGGTTAGCGCGTGATGAATGGCAGAAAGTGATGTTGCGAGCGCACGTTTTCCCCCACCCAGAGGAAATCAACTTGGACGAGCGTCCCCGTGTCGGGTGCAGAGAGTGTGAGCAGCAGGGGAATGTTCCGCCATGCTTCGAGGGAGAGCACAGTGGTGCGCCATTTCCCTGCGGTGCCACTCCCTTCGAAAATGACGACAGGCGGACGGCGTCTGCCGTCGAGCGGCAGAAGGCTGATGCGCACACGCCCGTTTTGGCTGCGGTAGCGCAAACGCAAGAGGGGATCCTGGGCGGTGGCGGGAATGGTCAGCCGCTGTCCGATACTGCTTTCACCAGGCAGGTTGAGCACCATGCCCGCGTTGGGCTCGCGCAGGCGATAGGGGCGGCTGGTGGATGCTATCCAGGCCTCATCGAGGCGCTCGAAATCGCTGTCGCGAAGCCACCCGCCCCGTTGTGGCGGTGTAAGAATGCCAAGATCGATTTCTTGCCCGTTGTCGAGGGTGAGCACACGCCGTATCCCCAATGAGGGAACTTCGAGAATGTGGCGGCCAGCGGGTAGCGCCTCGAAGACGAACGCGCCATTGGCGTCGGTGTGGGTGCAACGCGTGCGCAGGCAGATGGGCTCATACGGTAGTGGGCGATGGGCAAGGTCGGTGATTCGTCCGACAAGACGTGCCCCGATGGTCGTTTCGGCCATGGGGGCGTCGTTGGGGGGCACAAGCGAGCGATTGCCATTGGCGTCCACAGCCGTTATGCGGAAGGCGTAACGATGCCCCGATTCTCCATGCACGATAGCTTGTGGTTCGGTTGTGGTGGTGTAACGCACCCAGGCACCATTGTCGGCGCGTACGTCGACGTCGTATGCCACAATAGGGACATTGCCAGGATGGCTAGCGTGCCATGTCAGCGTGATGGTGGTTGAGGCGCTGAGCGCGGGAAGGGGGGTGACTTCGACGATGGGGCGGCTGGGGTCGGGGACGCGTTCAACCAGGAAGAGCGGCGAACCGCCAATGATGGGGCGGCTTTCTTCGGGCAGGGATGTCGCGGCGTCGAACGTGAGCAGATATCCTGCGTCGGGTTGGGCAGTCAGGCGAAGTTCGCGCCCGTCGGGGGTGGCAAGTGTGGCGTATGCCGCCACAGCGGGTACCCAGACTGCCATGGGGCGTGGGGCAGTGTTCCAGATGACGCGAATGTGCTCATCCGTGCCCCGTCGAAAGGTGGTGATGAGCAGGTCGCCCAACTGTTCGCGCGAGACAAAGCGGGCATGACTCAGCCAGCGGGCTGTGGTGGCGTAGGCAGTGTAGCCTGGCCGAATGAGGCCGTCGTTGCTCACCAGCCCGAACCGTTCGTCCATGTCCGAATCATCGAGACGGAAGACGAAAACACGTTCCACCCCTGCGGCGAACGCATTGGTGAAGGCTTGCACGATGAAGGCGGCTTGTTGCGAGGGCGTGCCATAGCCGCGCATCGGCATGATGGGGTGTCCGCCTGCGCCCCAGAGCGGCAGATTGGTTTCATTCACCCAGATGGGCTTGTCGCCCATGCCGTAGCGAGCGAGCAGGTCGCGCACCCATGCCGTGCGGGTTTCGATGTCGGTGGGGTTCGAGTACCAGTGCCAGGCGGAGATATCGAAGAAGAAGCCGTTTTCGGCGGCATCGGGCATAGTACGCAGGGCTTTCAACACGTCTTCGGCGAATTGTGGCTTGCTCCAATGTGCCATGCCCGCCATGATGATGTGGGCGTTGGGGTCGGCGGCGCGGATGGCACGTGCCGCTACCGCCAGCAGTTGGGCATATTGAGCGGGCGAGCCATCCCAGTAGATGGGCAGGTCGGGTTCGTTGAAGATTTCGTACGAAGCGACCTGCCCGCGGTAGCGTTGAGCGACGGCAAAGACGAAACGACCCCAGAAGTTGGTGGGGTCGTTCCAGGGGCGTTCGAGGTTGTTGGGCACCCAATCATAGCCAACCAGCCGCGCCCAAGGGGGCGGAGCGTGCAGAATGAGGCTCACTTCGAAGCCCGCCTGACGATATGCGCGAATGGCGGCATCGGCTTCGCGCCAGTCGTAGCGGCCTGGGGATGGCTCGATATCCCACCAATTCACCTGATAGCGGATGGTGCGTGCGCCTGCGGCCTGCGCCAGCCCCAGCCACGGTTCGCGTGGAGGCACCAGCACCAATCCAAAGCGGGGGTCGCCGTCGGCAGGGGCTTGTGCTGCGGCTGGGGACGTGTGTTCGTAGCCAGGCAAGAGCAGGTAGGCGGCTACTGCCACCAGCAAAAAAGTGAACCACCAAAAACGGGTCATGCGTCGGACTTCTTTTCACACAACTCGATCAGCACACCATGTGTACTTTTGGGGTGGATGAATGCCAGGCGTTTGCCTTTGGCACCGATGCGCGGCGTTTCATCGATCAATTGCAGGCCACGGGCTTTGCATTCCGCCAGCGCGGCTTCCAGATTGGGAACAGCGAAACAGATGTGGTGCATGCCAGGCCCCCGCTTTTGCAGGAACTTGCCCACAGGCGTTTCCTCGCCAAGCGGCACCAGCAATTCGATGTCGGCATTGCCGCCGTGCAGAAACAAGACGCGCGTGCCTTGTTCGGGGACGGTTTCATCATGGGTCACAGTCAGGCCGAGGATGTCGCGCCAGATGTGCAACGCCTCATCCAGGTCGGCGACAGCAAGCCCAATGTGGTCAATGTGATCGAGCATGTGTGGCAACCTCCTGTTGCGTTGATTCAAAATTCTTTGTTGGGTAAGAGCACCTGTATGGCTTCTTCGGGTGTAGGAGTGAGTACGTAGGCGTTCTGCTTTTCATCGTGCTGGATGAGCAGTTCGTACTGGTCGTGCAGGCGTTCACGCAGTTGTTCAACCAGCCGCTGCAGGTGCTGGCGCGTCTCTTTTGGTGAGCGTTGCGGCCACAACTGACGCAAGAGCCGTTCAGCGGGGACGGGGATGCCGCGTTGTTCCCACAACAGATGCAGGGCGTGTTGCTGCATGGGCGTGAGTGGTGGGATAAGGGGGGCATCGTCCAGAAGCACCCGCCCACGCACCGGGTCGAACCTCATGTTGGGCCAGGGAATGGTGGGCACGGTGGGCTGTTTGTGCGGGTCGAATACCAGAAAGTAGGTGCGAGCGATGCGCAGCGTATCACCATGAGCGAGAGGGGCTTCTGGTTCGACCCGAATTTCATTGTGCCAGGTCCCGTTGGCGCTGCCTAGGTCGCGTACAATCCAGCCACCGTCCCCATCTGGTTCGAGCCAGCAATGTTGGCGCGAGACGAAACGATCTGGAATGACGATATCGCATTGCGGGTCGCGCCCAATCAACCAGGGGCGCGCATCGAGAATGAAGGTGCGTGCTCGCAATGGCGGATTGAGCCCGATGAGTACGAATGGCATCGTGGGTCTTCCTGATTTGGGATGGATCTGTTGCCAACAGCCCGTGGTTGTTGCGATGATACCAGTATACCACAATTTTGTGATTTACACCTTTTGGTGAAAACCAAATTGGCGTGTCTTCTTGCCCGTGCTAGAATGTGCCCGCATGGCGAGCCGCAAGGCCCGCTCTTTTCTTGCCAGACCTCAGCGCCTTGCGCGAGGAATGCACAAGGAGGATTGTTCGTATGGAATGGCGTGATTACTGGCGCATCATCGTGCGGCGTGGTTGGATTATTTTCTTGTTGACGTTGCTCACAGGTGGTGCCGCCTATATGCTGAGCAAAGCGCAAACACCCCAGTACCGTTCATCCGTGCGAATCAGTGTTATGCCGGCACGGCTGGACTGGGGGTTGCAGCAGACGGTCAAACAGGTGATGCGCAACTACGCCCAGCGCATCAAATCGGTGCAAATGGCGCAAACGGTGGCCGCCGAGCATCAGCTCGACCTGTCGCCATACGACCTGGCGGCGAAAATTACCGTCAGCCCCATTGAATCGGATTTGTTGTTGCAAGTGGACGTGGTGGACACCGATCCGATGATGACGCAGAAAATTGCCAATGCGGTGGCCGAAGAATTCGTGGCCGAAATCAAGGCGTTCAACCAGGAGCAGCGGAAAGAAGACCGCGTGGATGTTTCCATTTTAGAGTATGCTGGGCCTGGCACATTGTTCCGCCCACGGCCTACCATCAATGCCATTGCAGGGGCGTTGTTGGGGGTGGTGATTGGCGGCTTGATTGTGCTGGCGCTTGAATTCATGGACAACACCATCAAAACGAGTGAAGATATCAAGCGGTATGTGGGGGCGAATGTGATGGTGCTGGGGAAAATTCCCCCCGCCGCGGACTTGCACACGGTCACAGAGCACGTTGCCCACACGTCGCGCCGCCCGGCATTCCGGCGCTCCTGACATTCAACCGAGAGGTGATGATCGATGAGTACACGCACATCTACGCTCAACTTGGTAACGGTGAAGGAGCCGCAATCGGCGGCGGCGGAAGCGTATCGGCGGTTGCGCACGAACCTGGAATTTGCGGCCTTGACGGGCAAAATCGAAACGCTGGTGGTTGCTGCACCTGGCCCTGGTGAGGGGGCAACGGTGACAGCAGCCAATCTGGCCGTTGTCCTGGCGCAAGCCAACAAGCGTGTGATTTTGGTGGATGCCGACCTGCGTCACCCCAGCTTGCACACCCTTTTCGGATTGCCGCTGGAACCAGGATTGACGGATATGATGCGCCGTCCCGAACTGCTGGATGAACTGCCACTGCAACCTACTGGTGTGGAGGGATTGTGGGTGCTCACCAGTGGCGGTACGCCACCCAATCCTGCTGAATTGATTGCGTCACCCCAGATGCAAGCCATTATCGAAGCCTTGCGCGAACGCGCCGATATCGTGATTTTCGATGCGCCGCCTGTTGTCCCCGTCACGGATGCGAGCGTGCTGGCAACGCGCACTGATGGGGTCTTGCTGGTATTGCGGGCGGGCAAAACGCGCCGCGAGCAAGCGGCACGGGCGCGTGAACTGCTCGACCAGGTAAAGGCGCGTATCGTCGGCAGCGTGTTGACCGACGTGGATGTGGACGTGGACGTCAGCGAATATTGATCGTTCGACATGAGATGATAGCGTCATTCGTCGATCTCTCTCAGACGAATGACGCTTTTTTCTTGAACGACCTAGACGGCAAAGCAAAGGAGCGTAGCCATGAAAGGATTGATTCTCAGTGGTGGCAAAGGCACACGCCTCTATCCTTTGACGTATACGCGTGCCAAACAGCTTGTTCCTGTTGCCAACAAGCCCGTCCTCTTTCGTGTGATCGAAACCATTGCCGATGCGGGCATCACCGAGATTGGCATTGTGGTTGGCGATACGGCCGATGAAATCAAAGGGGCTGTGGGACGTGGACGGCGCTGGGGTGTCGACATTACGTACATTCACCAAGAAGCCCCGCTCGGTCTAGCCCACGCCGTCAAAATCTCGCGTGATTTTCTGGGGGATGAGCGTTTTGTCATGTTCCTGGGCGATAATGTGATTCAGGGGGGCATTGCACCACTGATTCGCGAATTCGAGCAGAGTGCGTGGAATTGTCAGGTGGTGCTCACGCCGGTGGACGAGCCTCAGCATTACGGCGTTGCCGAACTCGACCCCGATACGCGCGAGATTGTCCGCCTGGTCGAAAAGCCGCGCAACCCACCCAGCAACTTGGCGTTGGTGGGCATTTACATGTTCGACCATCACATTCATGAAGCGGTCAACAGCATCAAACCCTCGTGGCGCGGTGAACTGGAAATCACCGACGCGATTCAGTGGCTGATCGACCATGGCTACAAAGTCCACCCGTACATTCACCGTGGCTGGTGGATTGACACCGGGAAGCCCATCGACATGCTTGCCGCGAACGACCTGGTGCTCGAAGAAATGACCGAGCCTGTCATCGAAGGCTATGTGGACCGCGATAGCACCATCCAGGGACGTGTCACCATTCAGAAAGGTGCCGAAATCATCAATAGCGTTATTCGTGGGCCAACGATTATTGGTGAAAACACGCGTATCGTGAACAGTTATATCGGACCTTTCACGAGTATCTACCATGATGTCGTCATCGAAGAGAGCGAAATCGAGCACAGCATCGTGCTGGAAGGCACGGTCATCCGCGAAATTCCGCGGCTGATTGATAGCCTGATTGGGCGCAATGTGGAATTGACCCGTTCGCCTTACAAACCCAAAGCGTATAAAATGACACTGGCCGACAATTCCAAGGTAGGTGTCATCTAACAACGAACATTCTGCTCGTAGAGAGGAGTTGTTTCATGAAGAACATTTTGGTGACAGGTGGCGCAGGCTTCATTGGATGTAACTTTGTGCGCTACATGCTGCAAAAGTACGAGACGTATCGCATCGTGGTCTTCGACAAGTTGACCTACGCAGGGCGTTTGGAAAACCTGCACGATGTGATGGACCACCCACGGTTTGCCTTTGTGCGCGGTGATATTTGTGATGCCGATGCCGTGGCACAGACCATTCGTGAATACGATATTGACACAATCGTCAATTTTGCGGCCGAAACGCACGTCGATCGTTCGATTATGAACCCTGGTGCGTTTGTCCAGACCGATGTGATTGGGACATACACCTTGCTGGAAGCCGCCCGCACATTCGGATTGGAACGCTATCACCAGATCAGCACCGATGAAGTATATGGCCACGTCGAGGATGGCGACCGCGCAGCCGAAGATGACCCCGTGCGCCCGCGCTCTCCCTATTCGGCCAGCAAAACGGGCGCCGATTTGTTGGTGCATGCGTACTACGTCACGTATGGCTTGCCCATCACGATCACACGGGGCGCCAACAACATTGGCCCCTACCAGTATCCCGAAAAGGTAGTACCACTCTTCACGACCAATGCTTTGCAAGACCTGCCGCTTCCCGTCTATGGAGATGGCCGCCAGCTGCGCGATTACCACTATGTCATGGATCACTGCGAAGCCATCGACCTGGTGCTGCATAAAGGTAAAATTGGCGAAATCTACAACGTGGGCACCGGGCAGGAAATCGAAAACTTGCGCATGGTTGAAATCATTTTGGATGAATTGGGTAAGCCCCGCTCACTCATCCAGCACGTGGAAGACCGCGCCGGCCACGACCGACGCTATGCCATGGATATCTCCAAAATTCGGGCGCTGGGGTGGGAACCGCAACACACCCCCGAAGAAGCCATCCGCAAGACAGTGCGCTGGTATGTCGAAAATGAGTGGTGGTGGCGTGCCATTCGCGATGAAGCGTTCGAGCGCTATTACGAACAACAATACGGCAATCGGCGCGTGTTGAAGCAAGGAGAATGAAAGGAATGGGGCTTCGGCCATGAAACGTATTTTTTTGGTGCGTCATGCGACAAATGATTGGGTAGGCAAGCGCCTGGCAGGGCGTCTGCCAGGCGTCCACCTCAACGCCGAAGGAAAACAACAGGCCGAAGCCCTTGCCGAACGGCTCTATGTCGAACACATGCGCCATGCGTTTCGCGCTATTTACAGCAGCCCCATGGAGCGTGCAGTGGAAACCGCCACTCCTTTGTCCCAGCGCATCGGCTTGTCCATCAACCTGCTAGACGCCGTCATTGAGGTCGATTTTGGTGCTTGGGAAGGCCGCGAACTCAAAGCCCTGCGCGATGAGCCGCTCTGGCGTGTTGTGCAACAGACACCGAGCCGCATGCGTTTCCCTGGCGGGGAAAGCGTGGCGGAAATGCAACAGCGGGCTGTGGCTGGGGTTGAGCAGGTCGTTGCGACACTGGGCGAAAAGGAGCGTGCCATCATCGTTGCCCATTCGGATGTCATCAAAGCCATCATCGCATGGTACAGTGGAACGCATCTCGACCACTTTCAGCGGTTTGTTGTCAGCCCGGCATCGATTTCGGTGATCGGTTTTCCCAAAGAGGGCGTGCCACACGTGCTCTCCGTGAACGATACGGCGCATGTGCCGCGCCCGTGGGTGCCAGAAGCAGCCAATGGAGAAGCCGACAATGGGTGACGTGTACGAACTTGGACCTGTGGACCATATCACGGTGGGGACGATTGGTGAGCCTGGTCAACGTGTCTTTTTCTTGCAAGGCAGTGATGGTGAGCAGGTTGTCTCGCTCATCATCGAAAAAGAACAGGCACAGGCGCTTGCCAATGCCATCGAGCAATTGCTCGAAGAGCTGGAAGAAGAGCGCGAATTGCCGCCTGCCATTGCCGATGATATTCCCCGTGAGGCATTGACACTCCGTCAGCCCGTACAAGCCCTCTTCCGGGTGGCGCAAATGGGGTTGGGCTATGACCCCGAGCGCGATCTGGTCGTCGTGGCAGCGCAGGAGCTCACGTTTGGAGAGGATGATGAGCCGTCGCTCGTACGTTTCTGGGCGACACGTACACAACTGGCGGCGCTGGCTCGTCATGCTCGCCAGGTCGTAGCGGCTGGGCGCCCCATCTGCCCCTTGTGTGGTCGTCCCATTGACCCCGAAGGGCACTTTTGCCCACGCAGTAATGGCCACGCCCATGATTGAGTGATACACACAATCAGATGACCGACCAAACTGTACTGGATACCCTGCGTAATGGCATACTCGAACTGGAAGGGCTCATTCCGTGGAGTTCCAACTATACGTTTCTTGGGACGGTGCGCGATGCCGAGCATGAAATGCTGGTGGTGTACAAGCCAACGCGGGGTGAACGGCCGTTGTGGGATTTCCCGACAGGCACACTCAGCAAGCGCGAGGTGGCTGCATACGTGTTGAGTGAGGCCCTGGGATGGGGACTCGTTCCGCCGACCGTCTACCGAGAAGGACCGCATGGCCCTGGTATGGTGCAGGTCTTTATCGAGCATGATCCCAACGAGCATTATTTTACCTTTCGCGAAGAAGCCAATCGGGTAGTGCCCTACATTGTTGCCTTCGATGTGCTTGCCAACAATGCCGACCGCAAGGCGGGGCATATTCTGCGTGATGGACATGGACGCTTTTGGTGTATCGATCATGGCATTTGTTTCCACGTCGAACCCAAGCTGCGCACAGTTTTGTGGGACTTGGCGGGGCAGCCTGTGCCGTCTCACATTTTGCACGCTGTGGAACACCTTCTGCCGCGTATCACCCCAGAAGGTGATGTCGCGAGGGAATTGCGGGCTTATTTGAGCGAAGAAGAAATTGCGGCATTGGTCAAACGTGCCCATACCTTCCTAGCGCAGAAGCACTACCCATTGCCAGGGCCGGGGCGGCATATTCCCTGGCCGATGGTCTGATACTCTCGTGTACCGAGATGCAAAACGGCCCACCAGGCCGTATTTTTTTGTTCCTGCTTGGTTCTTCGATGATCTCGAACAAAATACCCAGAGTACCGGTATGACATCTCACCGGTGCGGGACTGATGCCCCGTTGCCCACGACCAAGAGGCTATACCATTCCACATACCCTCCTCGTACACTGAACGATAGCCCAAAAAGCTCTCGTTGCAGCAACATGAGGAGGATGACGAATGAAATCCGTTCGGTACATAGTGATGATCGTTTGTGTCATGGGGGTGGCGTTCCTTTCGACATCGAAGGGGTTGGCGAACACTGATGATCTGACGTGGGTGGGCGACAACTTTGCACTGGGTGCCGGTCATGTCATTTTTTCGTCTCCCACCATTGCTGATATCGATGGTGATGGAAAAGATGAAATTCTGGTGGGGACAACGCGGAAACGTTGCAATAACGATGGCTCGAATTGTACCTTTACGCAACAACCCAAACTGGTCGTCTTGAATGCAAATGGAACCATCAAGTGGGCACGTGTGCTGGAATCATCCATCAACTCGTCGCCCTCAGTGGCTGACATCGATGGCAATGGCGACATGGAAATTGTGGTGAGTTTTGGTGGTGAGGCGCAGGATACGCAGGGGAATGGTGGCGTACGTGCGTATGACCACAATGGCAATGTGCTCTGGACGTTTTACACCTACGATTATTATGAGCCTCATCCGCAAACAGATGGTGTCTTCTCGACTCCCGCACTGTGTGACTTGGACAATGATGGTGATATGGAAATTGCTTTTGGTGCATGGGACCAGCGCATCTACCTGATCGACCATACTGGGCGTTCTTTGTGGAACGACCTGCATTGGGATTGGACAGACTCTGGGCGCGGGTACATCAATGCAGATACGGTCTGGTCTTCACCCGCCTGTGCAGACTTCAATGGAGACGGCGAACAAGAAATTGTCATTGGCGCCGACATTAGCGATGGTGGCATCCTGCCAGATGGCACTCCTGGCTTTCAGGGTGGGTTTCTCTACGTCTTCGATCGATTTGGCAATGTGCTGGCTCGTCGAGATATGCCCGAAACCATCTATTCTTCTCCTGCTATTGCTGACTTGGACAATGATGGCAAACTCGAAATTGTGGTTGGGACGGGATACCATTGGTGGGATGTCCGTGGCCGCACGGAAACACGCTATGTCTATGTTTTCCGTTCTGACAACCTGTTCAATTCGAGCATACAGTACAGCGACCCGGCCAAGCTCCCCTATGCGCCGGGGTGGCCTCAGCCCACAGTGTATCCGGGTTTTAGTTCCCCCGCCATTGCAGATTTGGATGGCGATGCCGACCTGGAGATTGTGATTGGTTCTGGTGATCCGTATGCCACTGGTGGCGATCCCATTCCGGGCAAAGGGGCGGTGTATGCGTGGCATCATACGGGTGAACTGGTGAGCGGCTGGCCGGTCTATCCGCGGGATGGGCAGAATTTCGATGCTGCCATTCGTTCCTCGCCAACTGTGGCTGATGTCGATAACGATGGGCAGATGGAAGTTCTCTTTGCGTTCCTGTGGGATGTGCAGGTCTATAGTGCCAATGGGCAGTTCGAGAAACGCTTTTTCACCTACTACACTGTCGAAGGTTCGCCTGCGGTTGCCGATGCGGATAACGATGGGCGCGTTGAAATTTGGATTGGTGGAGGGAACTATTACGATCAATCACAAGGCTATCTCTGGCGGTTCGAGGCGGATGCAAATGGCGTAGGTGACATGCCCTGGCCCATGTTCCATCGTGATGCAGCGCATACCGGTGCTTTGGGGCGCCCGCCCGAGCTCGTGCTCCCGACGGAGAGACTCCTTTTGATGGTGGAAGAAGGACAGACTCAGGTCGAAATGCGCTTGTACCTGCGCAACAGCGGTGATTATCCGCTGGATTGGGCAGTCGCGTCCGCGCCGGCCGATGTCAAAGTGACACCATCCAATGGCACTTTGCCGCCCCAAGGTGAGCAAAGTATCACATTGACAGTTGACGTCAGTGGCTATCCGCCGGGCACATATTCGTTGGGTGAGGTGTCGTTCTCGGCCTCATATGGGACGACCTCTCAAAGCGCTTCGATTCCTATGTTGGCGTATATTGGAAAGGTGTACAAGGCTTTCGTCCCATCCGTTTCGCGATGAAAGCCAAAGCGATCTGCAAGGCCGCGTCGATGAGCGCGGCCTTTTTTCTTTCTTCGAAATGGCTTTTACAATCTGAACCATCGCATCGGTGGAAAACAAACAGATAGGCGCTTTGGTATGCGGATTTTGCATGTCATCCAGCGGTATGTTCCTGCCCATGGTGGCGCAGAGCAACATTTACACGAGATTGGGCGCCGACTGGTGCAAGATGGACACGCGGTTGTCACCATCACATCGGATGCACGTGATGTTGTGGCGCTTTGGGATCCACGCGGGGCACGATTCGAGACACAGCATGAAGTAATTGACGGCGTCGAAATATACCGATTCCCTTTGCACCATGCGCCTGGCGGGGCATTGACCTATGCTGCTGTTCGGCGGTTGTTGTGGTTGTATTCCAAAACGCCTTTCCCGCTCGCACCAGCATACCTTCTTTCACACTTGACCCCACGTATCCCAGATCTCTTTCGTTGGTTGCGTGAAACACCGGCAGCGTTCGACGTCGTGGCCGCCATGACGATTGTGTTCGAACCGCTGGTGTACGAAGCATGGCAATATGCGCAACGGCGCGGTATCCCTTTTTTGCTCTATCCACTGACCCACCTTGGTGCTGGCAGTCGTCCTGGTCGTGACGATTTGGCCTCGTTTTACACCATGCGCCACCAGGTGGCACTCGTGCAGCAGGCTGATGTCGTGTTCGCCCAAACCCCCGACGAAGCTGATTTTTATGCCGCACATGGCGTGGAACGCAATCGGCTAGTCATTGCTGGGGCGGGTGTCAACCCCGAAGATGTGCTGGGAGGCGATGCGACCTCGTTTCGGGAACGATTTGGGATTGGCAACAGACCATTGGTGGGCATGATAGGAACACTTTCGCATGACAAAGGGGCGAATGCCCTCTTGGAGGCTGCGTTGCACCTCTGGGATGCAGGAGAAGATTTTGTGCTGGCATTGGCGGGGTTCATGCCGGTCGAGTTCATGCTCCGCTTGGAATCTGTGCCGTCACATTGGCGCTCACGCATGTTGGTGTTGGGTGTTATTGACAACACCTTGAAGCGCCATATGCTTGCAGCACTTGATGTTTTTGTCTTGCCCTCGCGCAGTGATTCGTTTGGTATTGCCTTTCTCGAAGCGTGGCTTTATGGCAAACCAGTGATTGGTGCTCATGTGTGGGGCGTGCGAACGCTGATTGCGCACGAACGCGATGGGCTTCTCGTGCCGTTTGGCGATCCTTGGGCACTTGCCCAGGCCATCAAGCGCCTGCTGGACAATCCCAACGAGGCAACCGCCATGGGGCAACGTGGACGTGCGAAAGTTGCAGCAAAACATTTGTGGGCACACGTCTATGCTCGTGTGAGACCGCATTACACGCAGTCGTTTTGAGTTGTTTCGAGGGGTGTATGCGCATATTGCATCTTGTTCATCAGTATTTGCCTGAGCAATTGGGGGGTGTCGAGCTCTATACATGGTGGTTGACACAGGCGTTGCGCGTGCGTGGATGGGAGCCAGCCATTTTCGTGCCGTTTTATGCAGCTGATGCCCATTCTCCACTTGAATACGCTGTTCCGCTGTACTTTGGCCATGTAAATGGGCGAGTTCCCTCTGTATCACGGCGGTTTCTGGCGACGTTTTCATCCCCCACCTTGCACGCCGCATTCGAGCGAGCGCTGGATGAAACCAGACCGCATATTGTGCATGTGCAGCACCTGATGGGGATGCCATCTTCCATTTTCATCGCTTTGCGTGCCCGTGGCATTCCATACATCATCACCTTGCATGATTACTGGTGGGTCTGTGCGAATGCCCAATTATTGACCAATTACAACCAAACGATTTGCGATGGCCCCCGCGCGTTTGTCAATTGTGGGCGTTGTGTTGCGGCACGTTTGGGGACGCCTCTGATGCAAGCGGCTCTTCCTGCATTTGCTCTGACGTTGGCGGCACGGTATCGCTTGTTACGAGATGTGTTGTTGCAGGCAGAAATGTTGTTAGCGCCTACACGCTTCGTGAAACAGTGGTACGCGGCACATGGCATACCGGCTGAAAAAATTCGAATACTCGTGCCCGGCGTTGAGCCGCCACGGCTGCCGGTTGTGCTGCGCCAGGCGGGCCGCTCGCATGTGCGGTTTCTCTATCTTGGAGGGCTGGCCCCCCAAAAGGGGGTGCATGTGGCGTTGGAGGCGTTTCGCCGCTTGCAAGGCGATGCTGAATTTTGGATTGCCGGCCATTCTACTGACGATAGGGCTTATGAAGCCACACTGCGCGCGCTGGCCACACCGCGGGTCAAGTTTTTGGGCACACTGACCCGTGAGCGTGTTTGGCAGACGCTCGGCGAAGTTGATGTGGTGCTTGTGCCTTCATTGTGGTACGAAACATTTTGCTTCGTTGTCCACGAAGCCTTTGCCGCTGGGCGACCAGTTCTTGCTTCCAACTTGGGAGCGTTGGCGGAGCGGGTCCATCACGAAGTGGATGGGTTGCTTGTCGAACCCGGCAATGTGGATGCGTGGCACTCTGCAATGCAGCGCGTGATGGATGATCCTGCATTGCTTGAACGGTTGCGACAAGGTGTTCGCCCGCCGAGGCTCATGGATGAACACGTCGAAGAGTTGATGGGCGTGTATGCCCGGCTGGTTTCTTGCGTATCGTAACATTGTGTGCGCCATTACCGCCAAACAAGGGGCAAATAGGCATTTTGGCGGTTGATTGTGACGGTGAGAGTCGGTGTACGAGTTTCGGCAATGCCCAGTGGAACCAACGTATAGGTTTCGGAAAAAGCAAATGGGCTTAGCAGATAGGTTCCGGCTGGGAATGCCAGCGACAATGACACGCTGCGTGTTTCGTTGGGTGCCAATACCACGTCCTGTGTGAAAGCCAGCCCATTTTGGACAAACACCCCATTCTGGCGTGCCATCATCCCTACAATAGGCAGGCGTATCGTCTGGGCACCGACGTTGGCGAGCGTCAGTGTCACGGTGAACGGTTCGCCCGCCATGAGAGGTGTGTGGCTGACCGTGGGAGAAACTGGCAGCACAAGCGATGTTGTCAGCCCAGCCGACGAAGGGAAGAGGGCTGTGGGCGTGGGCGTAGCACGCGCCATGGAGGGCGTTGGCGTTGGATCGAGAGGGAGGGCTGCGGCCAAATAGGTCTGGCCGACTTCTGGTGGTTGTCCCCCAAATAACTCATCGATGGGTTGCGAGGGCGCGTGTAACTGTGCCCCCTGTTTCAACTCGAAATGCAGGTGTGCTCCTTCAGCACCTGTGTGCCCCGCATATCCGATGACGTCACCCTGTTCGATTTGATCGCCAACAGACACTGTTACCCCGCTCAGGTGAACGTAGCGCGTGAACCATCCATTGCCATGATCGAGATAGAGGACAAGCGCGTCGCCGAGGTTTTTCGACAGGGGCAATCCCACTTCCCACGTAATGGCGGCGACAACGCCATCTGCAGCTGCAACAATGGGGGTCCCCTCAGGCGTGGCAAAATCGACGGCGTAGAACATGTTTCCCTGATGCTGATAGCATCCATAGCCGCACGTCACCACGTAGCCTTCCCCGGGCAAGAATGGAAGCCGCAAGTGTGGCCGTAATGGGAATGGCGCTGGCTCTTCGGCTGTGGCCGGTAAGGTGGCGCTCAGAATGCCAAGCACGAACAGGCAAAGCAAACCGAATCGTTTCATGGCACCTTGTGTGCATGTTGTTGGTCGGTAGAGCCACTATAGCATACGCTTTGCCATCTGACGAACATTTTGCCAATGCGAGCGATTCGTCTATATTCACAACGTCGAATTTGCAACCGCCGCGGCGAGAAGCACGCGGCGGTTCGTCTGTCTAATGGAGATCGAGAGGCTATGGCAACCCGGGGTTCAGCGTACACATATCGCGTTTACGCCAACCGCCCACGTCCTCTGCACGAAGCGTTGCAGGAACTCTGGCGGTATCGTGGCCTTTTGCAAAATCTTGTGGTGCGCGATTTGAAAGTGCGCTACAAGAATAGCGTGCTGGGTGTCCTCTGGTCGCTCCTCAATCCGCTGTTGATGATGATAGTCTTTACCATCGTCTTCACTGTTTTTCGGCACAACCCCATTCCCCATTTTCCGGCGTTCGTGCTGATTGGCATTTTGGCGTGGAACCTGTTTGTTTCATCGATCATGGCAGGTGCAAATAGTATCGTCATGAATGCGCCGCTGATTACCAAGGTCTATTTCCCACGCGAGATTTTGCCAATCGCGGTGGTGCTCAGTAATACCGTCAATTTTTTGCTGGCGTTGTTGGTGCTCTTCCCAGTCTTGTTATTGCAGGGATTGCCCATCACCATCCACGCGCTCTGGATACCAGTCATTTTGCTCATCCAGATTTGTTTCATGTTGGGGTTGGTCTTCATTTTCAGTACCATGCAGGTCTTTTACCGCGATACCATTATGGTGCTTGATGTGCTGATGCTGGCAGGTTTTTTCCTGACACCTATTTTCTACCCGCTGGAAACCATTCCTGCGACGAAGGAGGTGTGGGGGCTGGTTTTACCAGTGCATCGCCTTGTGCGCTGGCTCAATCCCATGGCAAGCATTATTGATTCGTATCGCATTGTGTTGTATGGGACCACAAAGGTGCCACACCCCGCACCGCCTGCGCTTGACTTCATGCTACGCACGGGGCTGACAGCCTTGCTGGTGCTGATGGTAGGGTGGATGGTTTTTCGGCGGTATAGTGGACGCTTTGGTGAAGAGGTTTGAAGATGGCGCACGTGGATGAAGCACCCCTGGTCACTGTGTTGTTGCCCGCCTACAATGAAGAGTTGGCGATCGCGGCGGATTTGCAACGTATCATCGAAACGATGGATGCCAGCGGGTATTCGTACGAAGTCGTAGTGGTGGATGATGGCAGTACCGACCGCACCGCCGAGATTGCCGCCACATTTCCTGGTGTGCGTGTGCTCCAACATGACCGCAACCGTGGCACCGGCGCGGCACGCACGACGGGGTTGCTGGCGGCACGGGGCACGTTCGTGCTGATGAGTGACGCAGATGGCACCTACCCCAACCAGGATTTACCGCGCCTGGTCGAACGCCTGCTTGATGGGGCGGATATGGTCGTAGGCGCGCGGCGCGTTGAGATGGGAACATGGCGCTGGTTGCGTGTGCCCGCCAAGGAATTCATCCGGCGGTTGGCGTCCTACATGACGGGGATACACATTCCCGATTTGAATAGCGGTTTTCGGGGCGTGCGGCGCGATGTTGCTTTGCGCTTTCTGCACATTTTGCCCACTACACATTCGTGGGTGAGCACAATCACGCTGGCCTTACTCTCGAATGGCTACCGCGTAGACTACATTCCCATTGATTACTATCCGCGCGTTGGGCATTCGTCGTTTCACCCTTTGCGCGATACATACAACTATCTCTCGCTTGTCTTGCGCACGATTACCTACTTCAATCCGTTGAAGGTCTTTTTGCCGGTCAGCCTACTCATGTTTGTGCTTGGCATCCTCAAAGTGATTCGCGACCTTGTGCAGTTCAGCGATTTCAAAGAGAGCGATGTCTTGATTTTGGTGGTCGCGGCCTTGATTGGCATGTTGGGGTTGCTGGCCGACTTGATGGTCACGCATGGCCGGGCACGCTATATTCCCGATACGCCGCGGGGGGTGCGCGAAGTGGTATCGACACCGGTAACGGAGGAGACTTCACCTGTCTCACGTGAGGAGGTTTAGCACTCTCGTGCTTCGAGTGCTAAATGGTTGACAGAGATACCCCAACGGTGTATAATGCGCGGCGTTACTAGGCAGCGCTTTTGAAAATATAAAGTTGAAAATATAAAGTGGGAGCAGACGAGGAGGAACCCATGCCAACCTATGTGTATCGATGCAAAGTGTGCGGCACGGAATTCGAAAAAGTGCAGAGCTTCGATGACCCTGCTGTTGCCGTTTGCCCACACGGTCATGAGGAGACCCGCCGCGTGTTCGTGCCCGCAGGCATTATTTTCAAAGGGTCGGGGTGGTATATCACAGATAGCCGCAAAGAGAAAAACGGCAGTCATGGAAAGAGCGAATCTAACAATGCAAGCAACGAATAAGCGGTGAGCCCGTTGCTTGTTTCGTCCCCACACCGGCGCACATGCGCCGGTTTTTTGTTTAGAGCAGCCCGAGCCGCCGAAGCATGTTTCGTTGTTCAAGCGGCAGGTACGTATCCCAGCGCTCGACAAAAGCGTGACGCATGTGCCAAAATGCACGTGTTTGCTGGGCGATCACACGCTCGTACTGTTCTGGTGCCGTCGTCCAAAGGGCGTCGAATGCGGCGGCACGCGCGAGATAGAGCGGGAAGAGCGCATGGATGACGCGGTCGGGGTCGCCATCACCCTGATGGTAGAGCACCAGCAAGTCGTATACGCACCGCGCCCAAAAATCATGCGGGCATGGCCAAAGCGCACCATGCATGACGGCTTCGGCCATCTCGAGCATTTCCGGCGCCGTGAAGGCTTCTTGCCAATCTTTGCGCAATGGGGGCGACCAGGCGTCTCGTGCGCGTGCCAGCCACTGTTGGGCGTCCTCGGTTTTGGGAAGGTCATGCCATTGTGGAATCGAAAGCGGTTCGTGCGCTTCTACGTTGGTGCTGAGTCTGCTCCAATAGTCGCGATAAAAGTAGACGAATCGAAAGAATGTCCCCACCTGTTGCAGGAAGCGCAGTCGCCGCGTACGGTCGCGTGTGTTTTTGGCACGCCGCGCAACCTGGGGAATGGGAACGGCGCCAACACGTGCTCCGTTGAGCAGCACCTCTGTGGTCAGCCAGGCGTCGATACCGTAGCGTGCCACATCGGTTTCCCACACGTCGGCTTCGACAACGTATTGTGCCACACCGGCCGACAAGGCGCGTTCGGTGATAAGCGGGTGGCGCAGAGGAATGCCAAAAAGCGCTTCCAGCAGGGGCGTGATGATGCTGTCTTGAATGAGGAAGGGGGGCGAGAGTGCTGGATAATGGGCGATGGCATAATCCAGTGTGCCTTGGAGCACCGGATCTGCCAGGGGCTCGATCCACTCAGGTGCGATGTTCAGCATGTTGGGGTCGATGATGACGATTGTCTGCGCGTGCAGTGCCAGCGCTGCTTCCAGTGAGGCGGCCAGCAATTCGCCACGTCCTGTCAGGCCGCCAGGGCGCACGAAGATGGTGCGCACCCCAAATTGTTCACGTTCGACGACAGGGCCTGCACCGGTTTGCCCCCAGGCGGACGAGTCGATCAACAGCAAAGTGCTCTCCTCGAACGCTTGCAAGGCTGGCGCGATGGTTTGGGCACGCGCCCGAATGGCACTTCCCTGGCGGTAGCCAGAAAGCGCAACGACGACACGTGCCGGTTTGCTTTGTTCCAGGGTAGCTTTCATTTCTGGCGAGAGGTGCATTGTTCACATCCCGGTTGATTCTGTTTTTGGCTCCTCTCTGCTCATGATACAATTGGCGTGGCAAGGAAACGTACTGGTTGCGAATCGTAAAGGAGTGTTGTATGCGACGCTTGTTCAAACTGGCTGCAAGTGTGTTTGGCCTTGTTGGTGGTTGGTTCCTCGTCAATCGGATTTGGGAAAAGTGGCAGCCTCGACAAGTTGTTGCCCCTGTGCCCATGGTTGAACCGAAGCATGTCGAACCGGTCCCTGCACCCTCGGCGAGGGGGGCTCAGCCCGCTTCGCATGATACAGGCGAGATGGCACCGGCTCAACCGCCATTGGGCGCTTCGGAAGAGCCCTCTGCGACACAATCCAAATCCGCGGACAATGCTGAATCATCCCCGGTAGCGTATTGTGTGCGTTGCCGTCAAAAACAGCCTGTGCAAAACCCGGTGTATGAAACCACTCCCAAGGGACGGCGGCGCTTGCGTGGCACATGCGCTGTTTGTGGCGCCAAAGTCAGCCAGTTCGTCAAAAGCACGTAAAGCCCCACACGGGGCTTTTTTCATCGTGTTTGATGAAAGTCAACACGATGCCAGCAGGCTTCCTCTCCATCGACAAAGTTGCCTGTGTTGAGCACTTGCACGCGCGGGCTGAGTTGGCGACCGGCAGCGTCCACCACTTCGACAATCCACGTGTCGCGTTGATTGCTGATGACCACGTCGTACCAACCGGGCGGGTCGGTTTTGGTGATGACGGGGGGGATGTCATTGCCGTAGACATCGAACACATGCACACGCACCCCCGGCAGCGGATTGCCGTCGATGTCGTACACATAGCCATAGATGTAATACCCAGCGCAGCCCCGCTCGAAATCAGGCATTTGCAGGCCGACTCGGAATGGAAACGACGGCGTTGCTGTTGGTGGCGGCGGTGCCGTCGGGCGCGGCGTTGGGGTGTCGAACGAAACCGGTACTAGCGGTGGAATGGGCGTTGGCGGTGGCGGGGTTGGCCCCAACGTGGGAATCGCGGCCACAATCGGGGGTTGGGCGGTCGGTGTCACCAGGCTGCTTTCGAGTGTGGGTGAGGCAGTTGGCGAAAGTGTAGGGCGAATGGAAAACGGTGTAAACGTTGGTGGTATGATACGTGGCGTTGGGGTGATGATTTCGGCACTGTCCAGCCCCCATACGCCAGTTGTGCGCACTGCCTGCGCCACCCAATAGACGCCGGCGCAGATGATCAGCAGTACCACCAGAAATGCTATGGCTGTCCCACGACCACTATTCTGCACGTCCACACCTCACGCAGGCAACGAAAGAAAGGCGACACCCCTGGTCGCCTTTTCGAGCCATCGCCCTGCCATGCCATTTATGCATCCTCAGCCGGGCGGCCTTTGAAAAGAATTTGCCACGAACCGGTTTGCACGACGGTCTCGTCTTGTTTGATGACCTCCACCTTGAACGTGACCACCCCGCCGCCAAGTCGGCGCATAGGACGCAGAGTATCCACAGTCACACGCACTTTGATGGTATCGCCGATGAAGATGGGGGCTTTGAATTTCCATTCCAGTCCTAAAAAGGCCTGCACTGTGTCGCCAAGGAAGCCCAGATGCGTGCAAAGCCCCGACGCAACCGCAAGTCCCAGCAAGCCGTGGGCAATCCGCCGCCCGAACATGGTTTGTGAAGCGTGCACTTCGTTGGTATGGATGGGATTGAAGTCGCCCGACAAGCCCGCGAAGTTGACAATGTCCGCTTCGGTGATGGTGCGGCCACCTGTTTCGAATACCATGCCTTCTTCGAACTCCTCGAAGTAGCCTGCTTGAATGGCCATGCCGTGCTCCTTTGGTTCGTTGGTTCGTGTGTCGCCCGCGATTATACGATGGACGGCCGCGGCGTCAATCGGTCTTGCTGCGATGTGCAGCGTAGGCGTCGGGCGTGTCCAGGTCGATCACCACACCAGGATCGTCCACAGGGACGGTCACGGTGCGGCTGGCGTAGCGTGTGAAGAGCACACGCCCCCCGGTGTCGCCACGGAGCGATGCCAGGTCGGCGAAGCAATCACGGTCGAAGAGCACCGGGTTGCCGCGCTGGCCGCCATGTCGAGGCATTACAACCGCGGCGCCTGTACGGCGGTGGGTCTGTACCAGCGCTTGTATCGTCTCCGGGCGGAGCAAGGGTTGGTCGGCGAGCAGGAAACAGGCCGCGCCAACGGGAGCAGGTAAGGCACGCACACCTGCGGCAACGGACGTGGCTTGCCCTTCGGCGTAGTCGGGATTGAAGACGACATGCACCCCCAGGGGCATGACAGCCGCAGCCACCTGTTCGGCATCGTGCCCGACGACAACGACAATGGGGGCCAGCCCGGCCTGCTGCGCGAGCCGAGCGACGTGGGCGACCATGGGTATCCCATGCCAGTCGAGCAGTTGCTTGGTGCGCCCAAAACGACGAGACAGCCCGGCTGCGAGGAGAACACCGGCAACGCGCACATGCCGCTCGTGCACGGGGGGCGTCTGCCGCACAGCAGCGAGCAAGACGGCGTGGAGATGTTCGGCATGGAGGGCGTGTTCGGCAACGGTACGCCCCGCTTGCAAGGCGGCTTCGTCTTCGATTTTGTTGAGCAAGACGTAGAACGCGGCACCTTCGGGCAAGCCTTTCGCCCCGCCTTGTGGATGTGTCAGCACGTGGGCAACATCTTGTGGCGTGAGCCGTTCGCCAATGGTGCGCCCCGTCAAGGCGGCAACGCGCTCTGGGCGATGGACCACGTCGGGGGTGAGGGGGGCACCCACACTTTCGACACCAGCCACAGCAACCAGGTGGGTGGTCGAGGCGGGAACGACTGGCTCATGGGCGGCGGGCGCTTTGAGCGGGTGGCGGCGGCTCCCGTCGGCTTCGACGATGACGGCATCTACATCTGCGCGGCGAATGAGGGTATCCACAACGTCGGGTGGAATGCCTGGCCGTTTGGTCTCGCCTTCGCGGGGTGCGGCAACCAGCACATGCCCATAGCGGTCGAGGGCTGCCGAGAGGGTGTCCAATTCGGGCAATGGCACAATGGCGGGGGCTTCCTGGGCTTGGGCTTCGAAGAGCCGCGTGGTGGTCGTGCTGATGACGCGCCACCCGCGGGCGGCGAGTTCGTCCGCCAGGCGATACATCGTGCTGGTTTTGCCGCCACCGCCCACAATGCTGACGACGCTTTTGGGTCTCAGGCGTAGGGCTTCGAACACGTTCATAGGTGTTTGGCTCCAGAGCGTGCGCTCGCGCAATGACATAGGATGTCTCGTCTGTATACTGTACACCGATTGCTGGAAGACCAAAAAGCAAGCGGAGGTATTGTATGCAATCCGAAACACCGTTCTTCATCGAAAACGTTGCGTTGGAAGTTGGCGACATTCCGGCTGATGGCATTGTCAGTCGCACGGTGTACAAAGCGCCCAATGCGCGTGCCGTGTTGTTTGGATTTGGGGCTGGTCAAGAGTTGACCGAGCACACGTCGCCGTATCGTGCCACGCTTATGGTAGGGCGTGGGCGGTTGCGCATTACCGTTGGGGAAGAAGCGTTCGAGTGTGCCGCTGGTGCGTGCCTCATCATCCCGCCGCACGCACCGCACAGCGTTCAGGCATTGGAAGAAAGCGCCTTCTTGCTGCTGATGACAGGGGTATAGCCCGCTCGTCCAGCCAGGCCAATGCCCGTACTGGCGCCCCGTCGGCATGGCGAATGGGCAGCGGCAGGGCGGCAAAGGTAAAGAGCACGCCGCGCGGCAGGCGGTCGAGGTTCGTCAGGTTCTCGACGATGACGAAGTGCGCCGCAAACAGAATCCCATGAATGCGGAAGGTGTCGGCATCGATGGGATCGACCGATGCGACGTCTACGCCGACACCTTTCAATTTGAATGTGGTTAGCCACTCGGCGGCTTCGGGAGTGAGGGTGGGATAGTCCTGGTAGTAGTCGGCCTGTTTCCAGCGCTGCCACCAGCCACTGTCGAACAGGACGAAGTCCGCGCGTGCGATGAGGTCAGCCGCAGGGCGCAATGTGCGTTGCTGAATGAGGCCCCCATCGTTTGCCACGTCAATCACACAGGCACGCCCCATGAACGTCTCTGGCGGAAACTGATCGAGTGTTTGTCCGTCGCGCACCATATGGACGGGGGCATCCATGTGTGTACCGGTATGCGAGGTGAAGGTCAGCGCTTTTTCGGCGAAACGGTCATGTTCGAGAGTGGCGCATTGTGTGATACGGACGGGGGGTGTGCCCGGATAGACGGGCATGGCGTCTTCGATAGGATGAGAAAGATCGATAACTGGCAAGAGACACCTCTTGTGATGGTTCCTTTGGGCAAAACGTCGATGCATTCTCCTGCGTGAATTTTGAGAAATTCAGCCCCTTCATGATACTACACGCGCAGTATGCCAACACTCGAATGATTCATCACGAGGGAGGCGTATGGCAGCCTCGATTCTCATCATCGAAGACGATCCGAAAATCAGCGAAATGTTACGCCGCGGATTGTTGTTCGAGGGCTACACAGTTGAAACCGCGGCGGACGGTCCTTCGGCATTGGAAAAACTGCGCGCATTTACGCCCGATTTGATTATCCTGGACTGGATGCTCCCCGGCATGGATGGGTTGGATGTGTTGAAGCGCATTCGCGCGGCACTTCCTGATGTGCCTGTGCTCATGTTGACGGCCAAAGATAGCATCGCCGACCGGGTGCTGGGGCTGGAAAGTGGCGCCGATGATTACCTGGTCAAACCGTTTGCATTCGAGGAATTGCTGGCACGCATTCATGCCTTGTTGCGGCGTCGCCAGCCGGTGGGAGAACAAGGGGTGTTGCGGTTTGCCGATTTGACACTGGACACCAACATGCGCGTGGCGCGGCGAGGCAACCGGGTCATCGAGTTGACACCGACGGAGTACGAGTTGCTGGAATTTTTCATGCGCAACCCACGCCAGGTCTTGCCGCGCGACTTGATTTATGAGCGTGTCTGGGGCTACGATTTCAGCGGCGAAAGCAATTTGCTGGATGTCTATGTGCGCTATCTGCGCAACAAACTGGAAGCCGAAGGCGAGCCGCGCCTCATTCACACGGTGCGTGGCGTAGGCTACATTTTGCGTGAACCGGATGCCGTATGAGTGCGCCAACGCCCCCTCTCCGCACAAGTCGTTTCGATTACATTCCCTTGCGTGTGCGCCTCACGCTTTGGTATGTGGGGTTGCTCTCAGCGATTTTGATGGTGTTTGGGGTCGTGCTCTACGCGCTCCTTGTACAACAGGTGTACCAGCGTGACGATCTGCTGGTGCGTGATGTGATTGCACAGATCGAAGGGGCGCTCGTCGAAGCATACGAAGCGCACCAGCGCCATCCCCCTGCACCCGTTTCTATTCCCCCGCTGGATTCGTTTTTGCCGCCTGGGGCGCCCATGTTCGTGCAGGTGCTGGCACCCGATGGAACGGTGCAGATGCGCAACAGCCTACTGGGGGATGCACTGCTTCCGCGCTATGCAACGGATTTAGAGCAAGCGCGTCGCACGCGCGAACTGGTGGTGCGCACTTTGCTCCTAGTGGGGGGCGAACGTGCCAACCTCTACACCTACCCAGTGTACGTGGAAAACGAGTTGATCGGCTTCATTCAGGTGGTCTATCCCCTGGCCGAAACCGACCGCATGATTCGCCAGCTGGCGTTTCTCATTTTCGGCAGCATTGTGGCGGTCTGTTTGGTGGCGCTGATTGGTGGCAGTGTGTTGGCGAAGCGTGCATTGCGCCCCGTGGAACGGGTCACACAAACCGCGCTGCAAATTACCCGTGCCGAAGACCTGACGCGCCGTATTCCCAAACCGGCCGCGGATGATGAAATTCGCCACCTGGTGGAAGCCTTCAATGAAATGTTGGCGCGTCTGGAAGATGTTTTCCGCGACCAGCAGCGCTTTGTGGCCGATGTGAGCCACGAATTGCGCACGCCGTTGACCACATTGCAAAGCACGGTGGATTTGTTGCGGCGTGGGGCATTTGAAACACCGGAACAGCACGCCGAAGCCTTGACGCTGATCGAAAGCGAGGTGGCGCGGCTCAAACGCCTGGTGGACGATTTGATGCTGCTGGTGCGTGCTGATGCTGGTGAAACGTTGCAGCGTGAACCGGTCGAGCTGGATATGTTGCTGCTGGATGTCTACCGCCAGGCCAAAGTGCTGGCGCAGGCAAGTGGCAAACCACTGGATGTGCGTCTGGGGCATGAAGACCAGGCGATTGTGTTGGGCGATCGTGATCGTCTGCGCCAGTTGATTTTGAATCTGGTGGACAATGCCATCAAATACACGCCAGAGGGGCAGATTACCCTTTCGCTCTCTCGTGAGAATGGATGGGTGCGGCTGGTGGTGGAAGACACAGGGATTGGGATTCCCAAGGAGGCAGTTCCCCATTTGTTTCGGCGCTTCTATCGGGTCGATCGTGCCCGCTCGCGTGAATTGGGGGGCACGGGCCTGGGCCTTTCCATTGTGCAGTGGATTGCCGAAGCCCATGGCGGTTATGTCGAAGTCGAAAGCGAAGAGGGCAAGGGCAGCCGCTTCATTGTGTATCTTCCGGTGTGGCAGCCGAAGCCTCGCGTGCATTCAGGCGGCGCAGAAGCGGCAACAACGCATCCAGCGAGCGAATGATGTCGCAATCAGCAGGGGCTGGGCGCTTCGAACGGTCTATCAGCACTGGGTGAAGCCCTGACGCCCGCGCCCCCATGATGTCGGTCATGTAGGTATCGCCCACATAGACGGCTTCTTCCGCACGTACCCCACTGCGCTGCAAAGCAAGGTCGAACAACAGCGGCGATGGCTTGCCCACGCCGTGGAGCGCACTCACTACCACGAAATCGAAGAAATCGTGTAAGTCCAGATGGTCGAGAATGCGCGGCAATTGACTGTTCCAATCACTCAACGCCCCCAGGATGTACCCTGCTGCTTTCAACTGTTCGAGCACGGTGTGGGTTTCTGGAAATGGCGTCCAGCCGTCGGGGTGCCAATAGTGGTCTTGAATGCGGTCGGCCAAATCGTTCCAGACGGCTTTGGGAAGGCCGAGCAACTCGAACAGGTGGGCGTAGAAGTCGCGCCAGTAGGCGCGAATGAGGTCGTCATCCCCCCACATGTCGAGATCGCGACCTGCACGTGGCCAGAAGTGTTCGTTGAATGTGCGGCGGAGCGCCGTAGCAAAGGTTTGCGCTTCAATCTCGAACCCGGCCTCGTGCAGAATGCGCACCGGGTTCACAACGGGGTAGATGAGTGTTCCGCCAACATCGAAAATCACAGCACGAATGGGCATGGTCAGGCTCCTGAAAGCATCTTTTCACGGATGAACTGTATCACCTGCTGGTACACCTCTTCTTGGGTCAGGTGTGTGGTATCGAGGATCACGTCGGCATGTGCTCGGGCATGCGCCAGATGTTCACGTTCACGTGCCAGATAGGCATCGTTGAGCGCATCGCCGGGGCGACGTCGGCGTAGCGTTTCATTGTCAGCGTCGAGATAGATGAGGATATCCGGCTGGCTGAGGCGTTTCCACATGTCGGGAACGTAGGAATGTTCTTGTGCAGGCATGCGAGCATCCCATCCTTCGGCACGCAAGCGGCGTACCAGGATGCTTTTGCCACTGGCGCATGGGCCAACAACGGCAATGCGCAGGCGTGGTGGCCTCATTTTCGTGCTCCTGGGGGTGGAACCGGAAATTGCACTTTCAGGCGTCGAATGTCGGGTGCCCCATTGCGGGGCAAAAGTGCCATGGTCATCACGCTCAAATCATCTTTGGGAAATCCACCATCGAGTGCCAGGGCACGATCGAGGAGGTGATTGGCAACACGTTCAGCCCCGGGCCAGCCATCGTGTGCGGTGAACAGACCACGTAGTTCGCTGGCAATGGTTTCGGTGTCGAATTGTTTGCCGCCTGCTTCCAGCACGCCGTCGGTGAAACAGATGACGGCGATGTGCGGGCGAAGTGGCAGTTCGGTAATGTTGGGGCGTGTTTTGCGATACAGCCCGATGGGGGTGCTGCCTTCTTCCAGCCACGTGAACGACGCTTCCTGAATGAGAAGGGCAGGTGTTTCGGTGTTGCGTGTGATGACAAGTGTATCGCTTTCAAAGTCGATGCTGATGATTTGCAGGTCGGCACGGACTTTGCCCTTGCGCGATGTGTAGAGGTAATCGTGTGCAGCACGCGCCGCCACGCCGTCGCGTGCGCCTTCGGCCAGCAGTGCCACGACTTTCCGTGCCACTAGGTTGGAGATGGCCTTGGCGGAACGCCCAGACCGCTGCCCATCCACTAGCACGAACGAAAGCCCGCCGTGGGGGCGTTCGATCATTTCTAGTGTGTCGCCGCTCTCTCGTGAGGCGTATTTTCCGATTTTGGCAGCTGCTGCATCAACCAGCATAAGTCCCTCGTGGTAGATGTTGGGTTTGGTAGGTGTGCTATGGACCGGGATAAGCCCCGGGGGTGGATGTTGGGAGTGGTGTGTCGGGCGGCGGATAGGCGCCGCTCGGGCCGGGTGTGGGGGATGGCAAGGGCGTTGTTTGCGGCGCTGGATAGGGGCCAGGTGTGAACGTTGGCGCAGCCGTGGGCGAAGGGCGTTGGGATGTTGGTGCGGGTGTGGCGGTACTGGTTGCCACGCTGTCCGCTCGTCGGGTCGCGGTTGGCGGTGCGACAAACGGAGAGGCTGTTGCCGAAACCGTGATGCTGGGGGTGGTGGTAGGTTGTGTGGTGGCGGGGTTTTCACGGTTCGGCAGGAAGAACCCGTTGGGGCGGGTTGGCATGGCAGGTGGCGTGGGGGTGGGAGTGGGCATGGTCACATACGCCACTTCGCCCAGCGAAGCCGCCACCAGCAAGCCATAGCCC
>WFOS01000021.1 GCA_015487975.1 Ardenticatena sp. | reverse complement strand
GGTGAGCAGGCGTTCCAGGGGAACTGGCTGGAAGCGGTGATGGCCCCACTAGGCTCAGGCTGCCCGGTAGATGCGCCACAATACGCCCTCTTCGAGGCCTGGGGCGCCTCTGGCTTGCCTTTTCCACGCTCCGTCTCGTCTCTTCCCACCCCCCACCACGTTTTGGGTAATCACCAGACAAAAAGCATTGACCAATGTGGCGCTCTGTTCTATGATACAGGGTGCCACATTTGTTTTTCGACTAATCCCGCTGTCTCATGTGAGCAGCGATACTGAGGAGTTGAGCCTTGACAACCGAAGACACGTTCCTGGATGCCTATCCGAAGACGGTCCCAATTCGGCGAGGGCAGCATATCGTCATCCGGCTTATGCGTCCCGATGATACGGAAGGGCTGCGCCAGCTCTTCGCCGATGTGGACGAAACCGAATATCGCGTCTTGCGCGATGATGTATCCGATCCGAACGTCATTGCGTCATGGACAGCCAACATCGATCTCGATGAGGTCATTCCGCTGGTGGCGGAACTCGATGGGCGTATTGTGGGCGATATCCGCCTGCATCGCCAGCGGGTTGCGCCCTACGAAAAAATAGGCGAAATTCGCTTCTATGTGCATCCCCGCTATCGCAAACGGGGTATTGGCAAGGCGCTCGTGCGCGAAATATTGCACATTGCCCGTGAAGTAGGCCTGGAAAAAATCGTCGTCGAATTTTACGTTGAACATCGCGGATTGATTACCGCGTTCGAGCGCATGGGCTTCGAGCGTGAGGCGATCTTGCCCACCTATCAGGTGATTGTGCTCAGTTATGACCTGACGCGCGCACCAGAACCGGAACGCCCGTCGATTGCCCATGCCGACCATTTGCCGCCGCTTTCGCTCTGGCCCCACCGCCGCTTTTTTGGCATGACACCAGAACGCTACCCAGACCGGTTCAACCTGTGCGAAATCTTGCTCGATGCGGTGGTGCAGAGCGCCTGGGCAGAGCGCCCGGCGGTGTTGACCGATTCCGACGCTATTCCATACGACCTCCTCTTGCATGAAACCAGCCGGTTGGCGGGCGGCTTGCGTACCCTGGGTGTCCATGAAGCCGACCCGGTGCTCATGTATCTGCCCAACATTCCGCAGGCCGTGGCAGCCAACTTTGCCGTTCAGCGCCTGGGGGCAGTAAGCGTACCGGTTCCTCCCCAACTTTCTCGTCGCGAAATGGGGTACATCATTCGCGACAGTGGCACGCAAGTTGCCATCACGAGTGCCGACCTGTTGCCCGAATTGTTACGTTCGCGTGGTGCTGAACACCTGCAACACATCGTGGTGGTCGGCAATGCCGAGGATCTGCCCGAGGGGCCACGCATTGTACGCTATGCTGCCTTGGTTGCCCAGGGGCAGGCGGTGGACCCCGTGCGCCGCAGTGGGCAAGAAGTGGCGCTTTTGCTCTATACCTCGCGCGAAGATGGGAGGCCGAAGGGGACGGCGCACTTGCTGGAAGAAATCCTAAGCACTGTTGACATCATGGGCATGCATCTCTGGCATGTCAACGAAGACGATCTGCTCGCCAGCCCATCGCCCCTCGGGCTGGGACAGGGATTCCTCACATGGGGCATGATTCCTTATCGCTTTGGCGCAGCCGCCTACCTGCTGCCTAGCCTCGATGGTGAAGCCTTGCTCGATGCGCTCCGTCATCATCCCATCACCATTCTGAACATGGTGCCGACTGGCTATCGGCGTTTGCTGGAGCTAGAAACGCTCACCGAAGATGACCTAGCGAGTTTGCGGCTCTGTATCGCCTCTGGTGAAGCGTTGACGGTGCACACCTACCGCGCCTGGTACGAACGGTTCGGCTTTCCCATTTTGGAAGCCTTTGCAACGACCGAAATGCTGGGGCAATTTTTGTCGAACGCTGTGGAGATGCAGCCCCGTCCAGGCTCGCTGGGGCGTCCTGTGCCTGGCTACGAAGTGCGCATCGTGGACAAACATGGCCGCGAACTTCCCGAAGGCGAAATCGGGTTTTTGGTGGTACGTGGACCAACTGGCACGCTCTACTGGAACGACCCGCAGGCACAAGAGCAAAGTGTCTGGCATGGATGGAACGTCGTCGGCGATTACGCCTATCGTGATGAGGATGGCTATTTCTGGTATGTCGCACGCCAGGATGACCTTATCAAGAGTGGGGGCTTCCGCATCGATCCGCTTGAAGTCGAATGGGTACTGCGTGAACACCCTGCCGTGGTGGATGCCGCGGTTGTGGGCTTGCCCGACCCCATTCGAGGGCAGGTTGTGCATGCGTTCGTTGTGCCCAAGCCCGGGGTCGAAGCCAATGAGGCTCTTGCACAAACCATCCTGGGAAGCCTGCATGGGCGTCTGGCCGAATACAAAATTCCCACCTCATTGACGTTCATCGAGTCCGTGCCGCGCGGACCAGATGGAAAACTCATTCGTCGAATGTTACGTGAACGGGTACGGTTAGGCCATGATCGAATTCTCTAACTCGCTTTTCAACGACCTGGGACCTATCGACAAGGTACTCGGCGCCATTGCGCTGTGGGTGGTGGGCATGTTTGTGGTCTATTACGTGTACACCTATGTTCTGCCTGTGTTGCGCTCGCGTGCCCGCCTCCTGCCTTTTTTGCGGCAAATGACCCACATGTTGATGGAATACGCGTTCATGTTCTTTTTGGTGTTCCTCTTCATCTACGGCTTGAACACCGTGGTGGGCGTGCCATTGCCAGGCAACATCGCCGCTGAACTGGGGCTGCGTGACCCAAGCGGGGCGGCTCGCTCCCTACTGGATGCGTTACGCAACTTCCGTCCCGACTGGCCTTTGTTCCTGACCCTGCTCTTGACGGTGCTCCTGCTGGTCTGGTTCGTGCGGATGCTGGGCGACATTGTGTCCCGTCGTCGTTCACGCTCCTGACAGATCCATACTGCCAGCAAAAGAGCACGGCACGCGCCGTGCTCTTCTTCGTTTCCCCGAATGCCCAAACAAACGTATGATTGGGGCAACGGCAAATACTCACCAACCAGAGGAGAATATCGTGCGTGCTTTGCTACTCGATCTGGACGATACGCTCTTGCTCAACAGTGTAGACGCCTTCTTGCCGCGCTATTTTTGCGCCCTCAGCGCTGCGTTTGCTGATATCGTACCGCCTGAATGCTTCCTTGATACGTTGCGCAAAGCCACCATGACCACCATTGCCAACACCGACCCCACGCGTACCAATGCCGACGTGTTTTGGGATGCGTGGGAAGCGCTTTTGCCGGAATTGCGTGCTCACCGTGAGGAGATTCAGCAGCGCATCGAACGCTTCTACCGCGAGGTCTTTCCCACCCTGCGAGGCGACACACGCCCCGTCGAGGGTGGGCGCGAACTGGTGGCATGGGCACAAGAAAACGGCCTGGCAGTGGTCATCGCCACCAATCCCATCTTTCCGATGGCAGCCATTCGCGAGCGGTTGCGCTGGGCGAACCTAGACGATTTCGACTTCGACCTTGTGACGTCGTACGAAAACATGCACTTCACCAAACCCCAGCCCCACTACTACCGCGAAATCGCCAACAGGCTAGGAATTGCGCCCGAAGAAGCCCTCATGGCCGGCAATCACGTCAGCAACGATCTGATACCCGCCCACGCTGTCGGAATGCGCACCTTCTTGGTCGATGTTGCACCGCTGCAAGACGCCCCCTTTACCCCAGATGGCGAAGGGGATTTGCACGCCTTGCGTGAATGGCTGGCGCAACAGATGGAAGGAGCCAGGAGATGAGGGCCCCTTTCCTCATCGAAACCGAGCATCTCACCAAGCGTTTTGGCGACATCGTGGCGGTTGAGAATGTGAGCCTGCACATCGAACGTGGGGAAGTGCTGGCGCTATTGGGCCCCAACGGCGCGGGGAAAACTACCACCATCCGCTTGTTGCTGGGGTTGTTGCAGCCCACGGAAGGTACAGCCCGTGTGCTGGGCTACGACATGCGCCGCCGAAGCCAGGCAGAAAAGGCGCGGGCGCGTGTGGGCGTCCTCACCGAAACCCCTGGCCTGTACGACACGTTGACTGCGCTGGAAAATCTGCGCTTCTTTGCCAACCTCTACGCCATCCCCAAAGCCGACGCCGCGATCGAAACCTACTTGCGTGTCGTGGAATTGTGGGACCGCCGTGATGAACGCGTGGGCACCTTCTCCAAAGGAATGCGCCAGCGCTTGGCTCTGGCACGGGCGCTCTTGCATGAACCCGACATCCTCTTCTTGGATGAACCCACCAGCGGCCTGGACCCCGCTGCTACGCGCCGTATTCGCGAATTGCTGCTCGACCTGAAAGCGCAAGGGCGCACCACCTTGCTCACCACCCACAACCTGGACGAAGCCGAACGCCTGGCGGACCGCATCGCTGTGGTGCGAACACGTTTGCTGGTGATCGATACACCCAAGGCATTGCGCCTGCGGCTCTATGGGCGGCGCGTGCGTATCGCCCTGGCAACCCCATCCCCGCACGCGCTCGATGTGGTGCGAACACTCCCCTTCGTGCGCCATGCGCTTCTGGCAGACGACAAGACGTTGCTGGTGCAGGTCGAATCTCCCGACGTACACAACCCCTCGCTGATCGAAGCCCTGGTGCAAGCGGGGGCACGTATCCGCTGGGTTGAAGAAGACCGCGTTTCGCTCGAAGATGTCTATCTGCAACTGGTCGGCGAACCCGAGGAGGCAACCGCATGAGGTGGCACTACGTTCGCACGCTCTTCATCAAAGAATGGCAGGAACTCGCTCGCCAGCGCATGATTTGGATGGCCATGCTCGTCCCTTTGCTCATCACCCTGGTTATTCCCATCATCACCGTGCGAGCCATCGGCGCAGAAGAAGCCCTCGACCAGGACACCATTCGGTTGGTGCAACGCCTGGCCATTGTCTTTCCCGAACTGACGACCCTCGACCCGCAATTGCAGGTGGCAGTCGTGATGCTGCGCATGTTTGGTGCCATGTTTCTCCTTATTCCCGTTGTGGGGGCCTTGAATATTGCCACGTATGCCATCGTGGGGGAAAAGCGCAACCGCACGTTGGAACCCGTGCTTGCCACACCGCTTCGTCCGCAAGAACTGCTGGCAGGAAAGAGCATTGGGGCTGTGGCAATTCCCATGCTCATGACATGGTTGGGGTACACCCTCTACGTCTTCGTCACCGTTTTCGTGCTGGATGCACGCCTGCGCCCCTATCTCCTGGATACCGTCAGTCTGCTCATGGTCTTTGTGCTGGCACCTTTTGTGGCACTTTTTGGGTTGGGGGGTGGCATGATTGTTTCCACTCGCGTGAACGATGTGCGTGCCGCACAACAGATTGGCGGCTTTGTGGTATTGCCTGTCGTGGGGCTGTTTGTGGGGCAGGCACTTGGCTGGCTCATTTTCGATACATGGCTCGTGCTTCTCATGACTGCGGGTGTGTTTCTGCTCGATGTGGTGCTGCTTGGTATCAACGTTGCGTTGTTCGACCCGGAGCGAATTTTGACACGCTGGGCCTGACAACCAACAATGTTGGCGAGGCTTCTTCCGTGCATGCAACCAAACCTCACGCACAAAGAGACAATGCCTATGAACGAAGCCAACGAATTGGCACAATTGCTCAACATGGTCTGCAGCGCTACCGTCGAAGCCGTGCATGACGGCGACGAGACACGTCGGCAGGCACTGGCCGAGCAACTGGATGCCCTCACGGCTGATATTCGTGAAGAATCGCCCACAGTGGCGGGCTTTTTCGACGTTCTGGCGGCGTGGTTGCGGGGGACGCCCCCCACTGAGGACGTCATCCGCGCATTGCCAACGCCTTTTGCGCGGGCACTGCGTCAGATGCTGCACGACACAGGAACGCCTGTCGAGACAGAGCAAGCCCCCATCAGCCAGCAGACCCTGGCGCAGTTGGTCGCCGCGGTCGTGGCAGTTGCCAAACATGATGACCCAGCCCCTGCTCGTCGACTCGCTGCTACCATCATCAACATCGAAACCCAATTGCCAGAACATGCCCGCGCCGATGCCCTGCCTTTTTTCGAGAACCTTCGGGCGCTCCTGGGAGGCGCTGACCCGCGCACATTACCCCCGCCGTCTGCTGAACCATATGCCTCTGTGTGGCAAACAGTGCTCTACCTGACTAGTGTTGGCGACGACATGAACACTGTGGCACGGCAGGCATTGCTCGATCGCCTGGTGCATAACACGCAGTTTGTGCGCCGCAGTGGCGATGAGGCTCTGGCGCGGCAACTGGCAACTGCTCTCCTCGATGTGCAACGAAGCGCCGCTGAACAAAACGCCACCGACATCGCCACCCTTGTTGCGGCTGTACGCGCACTTCTGTTGGGGTACGACCCCACGCCTTACGCTGCAGCGCTCGAAGGCGATGTGCGCGAGGCGTGGGAGCAGATTCTGGCACAAATTCCTTAGTGTGTTTATGACACTTTCTTGACAAGTGATGCCATGCGCATCACAATAGACGCGTCGTATCTGTCCGAACACGTGCTATCGAGGAGGAGGCGACCATGGGCATCCAATTCATTCCTGGTGAAACCGTCGCCGTACCTGAGATTCCATTCAAAGAGCGTGTCGAACTCCCTGCGGACAAGACGGCGCTCATCATCGTGGACATGCAAAATGATTTTGTAAAGGAAGGCGGCTCGCTGGTGGTGCCTGCCGCCATCGAAACCGTGCCTGCGCTTCAACGCCTGCTGGAACGTGCGCGTGCGGCTGGTGTCAAGGTCGCGTTCACGCAAGACACCCACTTCGATGGCGACCCCGAATGGCAAATCTGGCCCGAACACTGTCGTGCCAATACCTGGGGTTGGGAAATCATCGAGGAATTGAAACCCCAAGATGGCGAACTCATCTGTCAGAAGAGCCGCTATGATGGCTTCTACGCCACCTGGTTGGACCACTTCCTGCGTGTGTGGGGCATTGAGAATGTCGTGATCGTTGGCACGGTGTCGAGCATTTGTGTGTTGCACACCGCGGCCTCGGCAGGTTTGCGCTGGTACAACATCGTGGTACCTGCCGATGGCATCTCTGCCCTCGATGATTTCGACCAGGCGTTGACATTGCGGCAGGTTTCGTGGTTGTACACAGGGAGCGTCACCAAAAGCGTAGACGACATTGCGTTTACGTAAGTACACAGTTGCGAGGCCTGGTCAGGGTGAACCACTGATGAACCACTATGGTTCGCCCTGACCCATCAAGTAAAATGGAAGGTGCGCGTATGTTGGCGTTCGTACTCAGTGGTGGGGGGAACCGAGGTGCGTTGCAGGTTGGCGCGTTGCAAATCTTGCTCGAAGCGGGCATTGTGCCCGATATGGTTGTCGGAACCTCGGTTGGCGCAGTCAATGCTGCCTTCCTGGCGGTGGACCCCACGCCGCGTGGGGCGTATCGTCTTGCTGACATTTGGCGGCGTGTGCGCAAGGACGACCTGTACCCTGGCACGCACTTGACAGCCTTGTGGAACACCATTCGTGGACGTGAGGGCTTGTTTTCCAATGCCAACTGGTTCGCCTTCTTGCAGAAGCATACGCCCGTGAAGCGTTTTGGACACCTGCGCATCCCCGCCTATGTGGTTGCCACTGACCTGGAAACAGGGCGTCAGGTTGTTTTTGGCGACAATCCTGATGACCCCATCGTGGATGCCTTGATGGCGAGTACGGCACTTCCGCCCTTGCATCCCCCCTGGGTGTACGAGGGACGGCGGCTGATCGATGGGGGCGCGGTTGCCGATTTGCCTGTGCGGGTTGCTATCGACCGTGGCGCTACGGAAATTATCGCACTCAATCTCGCCAATCCACACACGCCGGGCGAGCAACTTCGTTCGCTTGTGGGGATTGTCAACCGGGCTGTTTCGGTGCTTGTCTGGCGGCACGTGGAAGCCGATTTGGAACATGCCGCACTGCTGGGCAATGTACGCTTGCGCACCATCGATTTGCGTGTTGAGATGACACTCGCTCCCTGGGATTTCAGCCAGACATCGCGTCTGATCGCCGAAGGCCGTGAAATGACGCGCCGCACCCTGGAAGCCGACCCGTACTGCCCATCCGTTCCCCCACAACGCTGGCGCGACCGCCTGGCCGAAGCCGTTTCTTCGAAAACGGCGGGCGTATTGAGAAAAGCGGCAATCTGGCTTCGGCGCAGTGCGCCTTCTTCTGCCGAGACACGCAACGTACAATTGTGAATGCGGGCGATGTGGACACGCTTTTTCCTCTATGGCATGCTGGGCTGGTGCGGCGAAATTGTGTGGACGGCGCTCCATGACAAGGTGAGCGGCTACAACCGAGGCTGGGATTTGCGCGGCACCACCTACCTCTGGATGTTCCCCATTTACGGGTTGATTGCCCCACTTTTCGAACCAGCACACAACTGGCTACGCCCCTTCCCCTGGTGGATGCGTGGGAGTGCGTACATGCTGGGGTTTTTCACAGTGGAATACCTCAGCGGCTGGCTCTTGCGCCGATTGACCGGGGCGTGCCCGTGGGACTATAGCCGACGGGCACGTTGGCATCTGCATGGGCTCATCCGCTTCGACTACGCGCCTGTTTGGGTTGCAGTGGGGCTGTTGCTTGAACGTGTGCACGACATGCTCGTCTTCCTCACGCCTGCCATCCAGGAAGCCGTGCGTATGGCTTGGTAGCCAAAGGCATGTGGTGCGTTTAGCGCCCAATGCCTGCTGCCCCACCAAACGCTGCCGACATTTCATCGTAAATGGCGCCAATGGATGTTTCATCTGCGCGGTAAAACGCCCCTCGCCCTATTTCGGCCAGACGTGCCAGAACGAACATGTCTGCATCCTCACCGAACGCCACGGTGAAGATCGTGGCATCTGTCTGGTTCAGCATATCGAGGAGAGTTGGATCGTCCGCCGTCAAAATGCGTTCGCTCGCCGTGTCCTGCCCATCCGTCAGGACGATGATGGCGTTGGTATAGTCTGGCGAGGATGTGGTGCGCACAAGTTGCACGGCATCGAAAACGGCATCGTACAGGGCTGTGCCGCCATCGGCATCGATGTACTGAATGTTCTCGATGATTGTCTCACGTTTTTCGGCAATCGTTGCTTCACGCACCCACACAACAGGTTTGTCGGAAAACAGGATAATGGAAAGCTGGTCGTGTTCGCCCATTTGTGCAATGAAATCAGCAGCAGCGTTTTGCACGCTGGCAATCTTCTCGCCGGCCATGCTGCCAGATGTATCGATGACCATGACGAGGTTGACGGGCTTGCGTTCCGAGAGCCACAAGGTTTGCAAGGCAACCAGGGTCTCGGCGGGTGGAACAGGCAACACCGGGACCGCCAATTCGCCTGCGCCTGAGGGGGATGGCGCGCGCAGGTGGTATTGGGAAAGCCGATCCTGCGTCGTTCGTTCCAGCAGGAAGGCAACGAACACTTGCCCGGCCTCTGAGAACGCGCACGCGGGATTGGTCGCCATGAAAGTCCCCTCGAAGGGGTAGAGCGCCACCACGTCATCGCGTGTCATGTCGGCCACCATGTTTTCGTAGAGCACTGCCGCGCTGATGCTTGTAGGTCCTTGCGCATCCATGCGTCGAGCAAGATGGGCGGTCGTGGGGCTAAACCACGCCACAGCAGACTCGAACGAGCGTACAGAGGCTTGTACCAGCGGCGAGGAGATGTCCGAAGGGGTCAGCGCCTGGCTGGATTGTGCTTGTGCGGCATGAATGACCGCCAGCAAGGCAAAAGCCCCGCTCCCGGCAAGGCCGGGGTGGGCATGCCCCAGGCGCATTTCGTCGCCAAATTGGCCACCGCTGTAATATGCCCATGCCGACGGGTCGGCAGCCAGGCTGCCAAAATCGAGCCAGCCGAGATCGCGAGCAGGCCAGCCCAGCGATTGCGCCAGAGGTTTCCACGTGGCAATGACCAGCGCTGTTCGGCTGGTGCTGGGGCAGGCGGGCATGGGGATCCCCGTCGTGTCGGCGGCCAGCTTGGCCCAGACCTCATGGTCGGGAATCCAGACATCAGGTGGGGTGGGCGCTTCGTTCCACTGGGCGATCGTTTGCCCGGCTTCTTCCTCGCGCACCTGCACCGCGAGTAGGGTGCCGTTGGTGTCGCGGTATTGGCCGGCGTTGAATCGTTCAGCCGCATCACGTACCCACGCTGCCACAGCAGGGTTGACGACCACGGTGATCGTGCGTGGCGTTTCAGGAAAAAGAAATCTGTAAAGCGAGACCACGCCTGTGGCTGCCAGCGAGCAGAGAAGCAGAATCACCAACGAGCATCCCAAGAGCAGGATGCGTTTTTGTTCCGTGCGAATGATAGACCGAGCGTTGGGCGCCTGTTCTGAGGTAGGCATCGCTTACCGTCCCACTGTAATCAAAGTCATCTCCACGTAGCGGTCTTCCGCCTGTATGGCGGGGTCTTCGGTTTCCCAATGTTCGCGTGGTGGCAATGTCGCTTCGACAATAAAACGTGCCGGGTCGATGCCTTGCGACACAAGATAATCCACCACCGATTGGGCACGGGCGCGGGCAAATTCCAGAATTTCCTCTTCGGTATAGGTGCCTGGTGGGCCAGGCCATGCCGCCGAACCGCGCACACGCAGATAGAGCCCCAGGCTTTGTTGCATGGTGGGCACCACACACTCATCCAGAATACGGCGTGATTCCAGCGTCAGTTCGGTCGATTCGGGCAGGAAGGTGAACCGGCGGCAAGGCAGGACAGCCAGCGTCTGCGCTTCGTCGGGGTTGATGTTGGCGAACTGGATGTCCGCTGAGATCGAGAACGTGTCGTTGATGGGAGCGCCGTTTGGTTGTAGGGCAGGGTTGGCAGCGGCTGTGGCGACGAAGCGCGTATCCACCAGCGTGTTCACGTCGTCAGTGCTGGGAGAAATGCCGGCAGCCGCCCAGACCCGGCGGGCGGTTTCCAGCCGTGTCAGCAATGGACGTGGGTCGCGCATGACGAAGACATTGTCGCCCAGGTCGGCTTGCGCAATTGTGGAAAGCCAGAGACGCATGTCGTCAGCCGCGCTATCGGGGTAGACGAACGTCCAATCGTTGTGCCCCCATTCGGCAATCTGGCGGGCGGCGGTCTCGAAATCTTCCACCTGTGCTTTGAGCGCCTGGAACCAAGCATTGTGGAAGGCTTGCACCAGATCGGGTTTTTGCAGAATGGATGAACGCGATGTGACAATCACGTCCATGATGATGCGCATATTGGCGGATGAGAGCAATGGTTGGCCGCCGCTTTCTTGCGCCGCGAGAATATCCGGCTCCCATCCAGCGACGGCGTCGGCTTGCCCGTTGTCGAAGGTGGCAATGGCTTCATCGAGGCTGTCAGCCGGAACGAGTGTGACGTCGAAGCGGGGGTTGAGGCGCGCAATGTAGAGCGTGTAGTACACGAAGTACTCGCTGACACTGCCGCGCGGGAAGGTGATGCGTTTTTTCGCCAAGTTGTTGATGGTGGCGACGTCACGTGCCCAGAGCTGGTCGGCGCCGGCGCTTTCATCCACGATGGCGGTGATCACGCCAGGGGCAGAGAGCGCCACAGCATCCAGCGTGGTGAGCAGACAATCCCACTTACCCGATGCGAGGAGGGCGGCACGCTGTTCTTCCGAAATGTCGTAGCGCGGGTCGCCATCGAGCAGGAAGGGGATGATGCCAAGGTGAAACCCGTTCTGCACATCGTAGCCCCCCATCTGAATTTGTTGTAAGGTGAAGTAACTCCCAAACGCATCAGCCGCGCAGATGTACGTGGGCAATCCATCATCCAGGTTGGCATTGGGGGCGAAAATGGGGGGTGGTGATTCGATCGACGCCTGGGGTTGCGTGGTCGTGGCTGCGTCATTGCCTGATGGAGGCGCAGCCCTTTCATCACCAGATGGGCGGAGCAGATTGGTTGTCAACAGCGAAGCACAGACAACCAGCAAGGCCATGCCCACAATGCCGAGGAAAATAAGCCGCGAACGCGTCAGGGTATTCATGTCGTCCATCCCTTTCTCGAGTGCCTGATACGCTTTCTGTTTCTACGTGTCGTGATGATGTGGTGTTGCCAGAAGCGTGTTGGCAAGCGTACCGGAAAGTGGTATTTTGGACTATTGATACGCTGGGATTTTGTCAAAGTGTGTTATACTCTACGGCGCTGGTTGAATCAAACTCAAAGGAGCGTGCCTTGTTCGTTACGTCCGTCGCCGAAGCCATTGCTGTTGGAATTGCCGTTGTCCTAGCGATTACGGTGCATGAATTTGCCCATGCTTGGGTTGCCGACGTGCTGGGCGATCCAACTCCACGCCGTGAAGGGCGTGTTACTCTTGACCCGCGTGCTCATCTTGACCCATTGGGCACGCTGCTGTTTTTCATTGCCGGGTTTGGGTGGGGGAAACCAGTCAACTCGAATCCGCGCTACTTGCCGGGGGGCGCGCGGGGGTTGGCGCTGGTGGCAGCCGCTGGGCCGGTTGCAAATGTGCTCCTGGCGGCGATCTGTGCGTTGCCCTTGCGTCTGGGAATCGTCGATGTGGGTATGGGGGGAGGGCGTGTTCTCCCCAGCCTGGGGATGCTATACTGGAATGTGATTCTGCTCAACGTGATCTTGGCGGTTTTCAACCTGCTGCCGCTTGCGCCGCTGGATGGTTCCAAGGTGTTGGCGTTTTTCATCCCCCCGGCGTGGATGCGTCAGTACCAACGCATTCAAGAGGTGGGCCCTTTGTTGCTGTTGATGTTGATTTTCATGCCACGGTTTATTGGCCTTGACCTGTTGGGGGTGCTCATCGGGCCGCCAATTCGCGGGATGCTGGCGGTATTGCTGGGGTAGCCCGATGCGACAGGGACGCTGTTTCTATCGCACGCAGCAGGTTGTGCGCTACGTGTTCGATCGCCCGTCGGCGGAGGATGAAGCATTGGCCGCCACGCTGCTTCCACCGCCGCTTCTGGCGCTTTTTCGACGCATGTCCGCGGGTGACCAGGCGCATGCTGCACGTGTGTGCCGCGCATTGCAACAACAGGGGGTTGACGACTGGCGACTGCTGCAAGCGGCACTTTTACACGATGTGGGCAAAGCCGAAGGCGTGCCGTTGGTGTATCGCGTGGCGTATGTCTTGCTCAAACGGTTCGCGCCCCATTGGCTCGAGCGGCTGACAGATCGCACGCCGCCAGTTGCTCGGTGGCGCCGACCACTGGTACGATTAGCCCATCACCCAGCCATTGGCGCCGAGATGGCGGCGCAAGCGGGGGCGCATGCAGATGTTGTGGCACTGATTCGGGCACACCAGGATGGGGACGCCTGCCCACCACACTTGCGCGAACATCTGGCTGCCTTGCAGGCGGTTGATGATGCGAATTGAAGGTACGAAAGGAGCAAAGGAAGATGAGCCAGTTGAAGGTGAGTATTCTGGGCACAGGAACGATTGGCACGTCGCTGGCATTGGCATTGAAGGCGAATGTTGCCACCGTTGAAATCGTGGGACACGACCGTGAACATGCGCGCGCGGGTGAAGCCCGCAAGATGGGGGCGCTCGACCGGACGAGCTGGAACTTGCACAAAGCCGTCGAAGGGGCCGACCTCATTGTTCTGGCAATGCCATTGTTCGAAATTCGTGATACGTTGATGCATATCAGTGAAAGTGCTCGCCCTGATGCGGTCATCATGGATGTCGCGGAGTTGAAAAAGCCGGTGCTGGCATGGGCAAAAGAATTGTTGCCGGATACGGTCCACTTCATCGGCGGCAACCCGCTCGTCTCGGTTCCCTCGATTGGGCCATCTGGCGCGACAGAGACGCTTTTCAAAGGCAAACGCTTCGCGCTGGTCCCGTCGCCAACGGCCAAGGGGGAAGCCATTGACCTGGTATCGAAAGTCGTGCAGGTGGTGGGGGCTGAGCCGCTCTTCATCACTGCCGACGAACACGATTCGATGATAGCCGCTATGCATCACATGCCCGCTCTGTTGGCGCTAGCGTATGGGCAGGTGGTGTTTGGGTCTCCGAGCTGGCGCGACATGCGCGAGATGACCACGGCCTCTTTCAATCGTGCGACGATGCTTCCCACCTATGATGTCGAGGAATTGTACACCCTGCTGTTGAATAACCGTGCCGCCTTGCGTCCCTGGGTGCGGGCCGTGCAAGAGGCACTGACGACCTTGCTCGACCTGTTGGAAAGCGACCCGGTCGAAGCACCAGACAAGCATACGCATCTGCGCAACCTCTTGGGGACGCTGTTGAAGTACCAGGAACAATGGGAATCTGGCGTCGCGGTAGAGGAGATCGAACGGTTCGATACCGCCGTACGGCAGGCAAAAGACGTATTCAGCATAGAGCAACTTCTGTACGGGCGTTTTTTCCGTCGTCGGAGGAAGCGCCGCCGGGATGAAGAATAACGCACTCGCCTACCACTTCACCACTCTTCCACGCGCGGCAGATAGCCTGCACGGCGTAACGCAGCGATCAGATTGTCTGCGTGTTCTTCATCCACCACCACTGTGCGCCGGTTGAGCACTTCGCGAATGAATGGGCGAATGTGCGGCAATCGGCGCACTTCTTCCAACAACTCCGGGCTATCCACTTCCAGCAGAACCACGCGCCGCATGCGCATACGCCCAAAACCGGAAACCCACGCCCAAAAGCGCTCTTCCACTTCGGATGGCAGCCTGTTGTCGGCGGTGTGGCGCAAGAAGGCGATGATGCGCTCTGGATGACTCCCTTCCAGCAAGACGTTGACGACGCGCTCGCGGTCCAGGCGGTAGCGGTGGGGCGGCTCGACCGGCACGCTCAGGCGTTCCAGGTGCAGGCGTTCCCAATCGTCGGCACCGTCGGGGACGAGAATGGTTCCATCGGGTTCGATGCGCACAGGGCGGCGCGGTGGCGGGGCTGGCAATTCAACCGTGTGCCCCAGAAATGCCGCGCCTTCGGGTGTGATGCGAAATGCGATGGCTTGCGGCGTGGGGGTATCATCGTAGCCCACTTCGACGATGTTCAACCATTGCAAGGGGCCACGCAAAAAATAACGTAGCAAGCGCCCTTCTACCTCATCCCACGATTCCCAGCCGCGTAGAAATCGCCCCGTTCGTGCGTCGCGAATGTACCACGATTCGTAGTCGCCGGTGGGACGCTGAAAATCGGGGTCTACACGCTTGATGGCCGCAACAAACGATTCGACACTCACCCACGTGCCCAGCGGCACCTGGGCCAGCCAGTGCAGCACGCGGCGGCGTGTTCGAAAGGGGTCGTTGCGCCAGCCGGTACGTTCGAAGCGCAATTCGGGCACGCGCCAGAGCTCGTTCCATGTCTGGTCGGCTGCCCAGGCACGTTGCAACGAGAGCAGTCGTCGCACGCGCGGCGCTTCGAGCCAGCGGCGTGCACGTGCCAGTGCCGGGTGGAGTAGGCCGCGGCGGTCGGTCTCGATGAGGCGCAGGCCGCGCAACAGATGAAGCAGCAATCCCAGGCGGTGGGTTTCGCGTTCGTGCCCGATGTGGGGTTCGGGGTAGCGCAGGCGTGCGTTGATGCGTGCGAGCAGCTTGGGGGGCAGGTAGCGCCCATCGAGTGGTGGCATGGGGTGTTGCTGGATTTCGCTGAGCACCACAAAGGCGTCTTCGACGAATGCTAGCCCTGCTGCACGTACATGTGGCGGTTCGGAGACAGCATCTACGCTGAATTGCACGGGGGGCGTTTCGACGGGGGGCAGAAGCGGCAATACGTCCGAGGGAATGTAGCAGATGCGCCCCCGAAACTCGCCCACCACACCGAAGGCAATGTGAATCAACCCCAGATACCAGAGCCGTTCGGTGGGAGAGATAGAGTGTTCCCACGGGCGTTCGCGCTCCAAGCGTCCTGCGCCCAACTCGCGAATGGCGCCGTATTCGCGGGTGATGCGGTGTGCAGGGAAGGCGCCCCCTTCGGCAATCAACCGGTCGAGGACGGCGCGTTCTTCGGGGGTGAGAAGCTCTAGCACCCACGCCACTGTTTCAGGATGGGTGATGTGTTCGGCGAGCACACGCGGCAATTCGCTGCGTGGGACCCGGCTGACGTCCAAATTGTAGCCGGCGGCAATGGCACGTAGCAATGGCACGGGATGTTGTTCGAGTGATTCTCGCAAATCTTTGAGCATCGCATGATCAAGGGAATTGCGTCCAGCAAGACAACCAGAGCACAGCGTTATGTGAGGCCATTTTGCACACGATGCGTATCAGCCCCGCATTCTTCGATGATGACGGCCTCCATCACATCACCCTGCACAAGCGCGTCTACAACATCCATTCCTTCGATGACTTTGCCAAAAACGGTATGGCGCCCATCGAGGTGCGGTTGCGGTGTGTAAACGATGAAGAACTGCGAGCCATTCGTGTTGGGACCAGCGTTGGCCATGCTGACGGCGCCCCGTTCATGGCGGTGCGGATTGCCGCGCACTTCATCCTCGAATCGGTAGCCCGGCCCGCCGTGCCCGGTGCCGGTGGGGTCGCCCCCCTGTGCCACAAAGCCAGGAATGACGCGATGGAAAGAAACCCCGTTGTAGAACCCATCGCGTGCCAGAAAAACGAAATTGTTGACGGTTTTGGGGGCAGCATCGGCAAAAAGCCGAATGCGAAACGACCCCTTGTTGGTGTGGATAACCGCTTCGTAGCATTTCGAGGGGTCAATGACCATGTCGGGGTATCGAGCGTATTGTTTCATGCCATGCTCCGTTTTACATCTGTTCTTCGAATGGCGAATGGTCGATATTGACCACCAGTTTTTTCACCTTCAAGCCAATTTGTTCTTCCAGCACCTGCCGGGCAACTTGCTTGATTTCAGCGTCTTTCATGGGGACATCGATGTTGGGGCGTGTTCGCACCGCGAGATAGACCTCGGCGCCATCGCCTTTCGGTTTCACCTGTGGCTCGACATCCACGACATCGTCCAACTGGTCGATCGCGAATGTCAACCGGCGAACGACGGCATTGGACGACACCACCGTCTCGCCCCCTTCGGTGCTACGTACGGGAAGCAAGACTTCTTGCGAAGTATTCGGCCGCAGGTCGAGAACGAGCAAGATGAACGCGACCAACCCAAGCATCAGAAAAACGCCGCTCATGGTCGCGCGTTGGCTGGTTGGCAGTTGTGCCAACAAGAGGATGAAATCGCTCATCCATTGGCGAACGAAGTCGACAACCGGCCCAACTTGTAATGCCCAAACGCCGAGTGCCATCACCAGGGCGCAGACGATGAAACCGAGCAGGGTCACGATGGCCAAAAAACGGTTGAGCGTATTCATAACAGGATGCTCCTGGCGTTGCTTTGGTTTCAATCATTGTATCGTACTCCCTCAGGAGAGCAAGCATCTTTCAGGATACCTATGTTGCCTATTTGCTTCATTCGCACCTCTTTTCTACAATGCGCGCCATCGACAACCAGACACTGCCCGGTACAGGTGCGCCAGTCGCCCGGATGCGCGGCGCACAATGGAGGAAGACCGGTGAAAGTCCGGCGCTGTCCCGCAACGGTCACACGCCTGCGAGCGTGAAGCCCGATACTCCGCCTGTACCGTGCTCGTGTACCACCTTCGCGGAAAGGGGGGCGAGCGTGAAACTGCTTTCGCGCATCTCCCGCCAGATGGCGGGTTTTTCATTGCCACACAATTCACGCATGACCATTGCTTTGGCAGCACTTCTGCTCGACGTCTTGTTGGACGAGCTCCCCAATGCCCTGCACCCCGTCGCCTGGTTGGGGCGGTGGGCACGGGCTTTGGAAACCCGTTTGCGCACTCACGCACCTGCCACGCCTGTGGGCGAACTGGTGGCTGGCGTGCTCGCACTCTGTGGCCTGCTTGGAGCGACATGGATGCCTGCCAGCTTCCTGCGGCGTCTCTCACAGCCATGGCGCACACTCGTCGAAATCGTTGCCCTCGAACAAGCCATGGCTGCCCGTGCGCTCGATCAGGCAGTGGGTGACGTCGAAGCCGCTTTGCGTGCGCACGATTTACCCCGCGCTCGTTCTCTGCTCGGCTGGCATCTCGTCAGTCGCGATACGACCACACTCACCACCGAGGAAGTCGCCATGGCGGCCATCGAAAGCTTGGCCGAAAACCTGAACGATAGCGTCATCGCGCCGCTCGTGTGGTATCTGCTCGGGGGATTGCCCGCCGCGTGGGGGTACCGTGCCGCCAACACCGCCGATGCCATGTGGGGCTATCGTACGCCACGCTACGAATGGTTCGGTAAACCCGCCGCCCGCCTCGACGACCTGTTGAACCTGCTTCCTGCCCGCCTCACGGCTTTGCTCATCGTACTCGTATCGGGGAGCTGGCAACAGGCGTGGCACACCTGGCGCCGCGAAGCATCGCGCACGCCGAGCCCCAATGCAGGACACCCCATGGCGGCCATGGCGGGCGCATTACAGACCACGCTCAGCAAGCGCGACGTGTATGCGCTGCGTGGGGGCGATGCGCCGTGCACGCCCGCACATATTCGACGTGCTCGCTACATCGCCTGGCGAGTGGGAGCGCTCAGCGCGATGGTGCTGGCGAGTGTGGCGCTGGTGCAAACAAACGTCCACACGTGGTGGCGCAGGAGGAAGGATGGGCGTGAGACCGCGCTGCACGATGTGTGTGTGCGTAAGCCCCCTGCATTGCATGCAAATCAACAAGGATGATTGAATCATGTCCACAGTGGCTCACGGTGCGCTCGACTATGGCGAACTCGCCCGCCTTGGGTTGGCACCCGACGACGTGCTCGACTTCTCGTCCAACATCAACCCGTTTGGCCCACCCGAGGCCCTGGTGAAGGCATTGCGCAACAGACTTAGCGCCTCACTTCTGGCGCGTTACCCCGATCGGGAGTGCCTGGCGGTGCGCGAACGCCTGGCAGCGTTGCACGGCCTTAGCCCCGCGCAGATCCTTGTTGGCAACGGCTCCGCCGACCTCATTGCGCTGCTCATGCAGACAGTGGCGCGGGGGAAACGTGTGGCTGTACTCGCCCCCACATTTGGGGAATACGCGCATGCCGCCGCGTTGGCAGGCGCCACCGTGCACCTGGTGCCCCGCCCTGGCTGGCAACACCACCCCGACGGCACCTTTGCCCGCGCCCCTTCCGACACCATCGCCGACTGCGCTGCACGGCTCGCGGCGCTCGCCCCCGACATCGTCGTGCTCTGCAACCCCAACAACCCCACGGGCGATCTCCTGACACCCGACGCCTTGGCACGCTTGCGCCATGCCGCCCCTTCCGCGCTCTGGGTATTCGATGCGGCCTACGAACCCTTTTGCGATGCGCTTGCCCAACCCGCAACCCCCGACGCGCACACCATCGTCTTGCACTCGCTCACCAAAGATTTCGCGCTCGCGGGCATTCGACTTGGCTATCTCCTCGCCCCACCCGACATCGTCGCGCGCCTCTACGCTGCCCAACCCCCCTGGAACGTGAATGCCCTGGCGCAACAATCTGCACTGCTGGCCCTCGAGATGCTCGACTGGCGCACTCAGACCATCGCGGCGCTGCTGGTGGAACGCCGCCGCGTGGAAAAGGGCTTGCGGGTACAGGGGTGGATGCCCTATCCAACCACCACCAATTTTTTGTTGCTTCCCGTGGGCAATGGCACGCACATGCGCCGACGGTTGCTGACGCATGGCATCCTCGTGCGCGATGCGACCTCGTTTGGCTTGCCACATTGCATTCGCATTGCCGTGCGCCGCCCCGCAGAAAACGACCGCTTGCTGGCGTGCCTCGGCTCGCCTGCTTCACAGAACGCATGAAACGAAAGGAGCAGACAGATGGGAGAAGCAGAACGCCAGGCGGCACGTGCCGCCAAAAAGAAGAAAGGGCTCGTCATCGTGAACACAGGCAACGGCAAAGGCAAAACGACGGCTGCGTTGGGCATCCTGTTCCGCGCATGGGGGCGTGGCATGCGCGTCTGTATGTTGCAATTCCTCAAACACGCAAACGCCTCGTTTGGCGAAAACAAAGCCGCCCGCAAACTCGGTATCGAAATCGTACCGACGGGCGACGGCTTTACCTGGACCAGTCGCGACATGGACGAAACCGTGGCACGGGCGCTGCATGGCTGGCACCTCGCGCAGCAAAAAATCACATCTGGCGAATACGACATCGTCATTCTCGATGAATTCACCTACCCGCTCCACTATGGCTGGCTCGACACGCAGGAGGTCATCGCCTGGTTGCGAGAACACAAGCCGCCCATGCTGCACCTCGTCATCACAGGGCGCTATGCCCCCGACGCGCTTATCGAATTTGCCGACCTTGTGACCGAAATGCGGCTCGTCAAACACCCGTTCGAAGAGCAGCAGATTCGCGCCCAGCCAGGTATCGAGTTCTAGCCAACCAATGCTGTGAGGAAGCCCATGCCATCATCACGCTATATCCGCTCGCGCGTTTTGCGCCCCGACGGCAAACTCATCAACGTGGTGCACCACCGTGGGCATCTCATGGTCTGCGCTACGGGGTGTTGCTGTGGGCATACCGAACGTGGACATGCCCCCGTTCCCACTGACCTCTACCACAACGAATGGGAACGCCGCAAACTGCGCAACAAGGTGCATCTCACACAGGGGGGGTGTCTTGGTCCTTGCCCGCTGGCAAACGTGGTCTTGCTCGTTTTCGATGGGCGCCCCATCTGGTTTCACTCGGTCAACAGCCGCGAGCAAATCCTCGCCATCTACGACTACATCGAAGCCATGCTCGCCGCCGATGGCTACCTGCCGCCGCCACCCGACCTGGCCGACTTCGTGTTCGACTACTACACCTGGACACACGATGGGCGTTTCCTCACTGGCGAAGCACCCACCGCCGCGCCCCTCGCGCGTGAGGCGCCCGCCCAGCCTGTCGCGCACGCCGACATCGTGCTGCTGAGCCATGCCGATACCGACCTACTCACACTCGCCGCCGCGCGTCCACTCCTGCCTGACGACTTCCCCGACGTAGACGCCGTCAGCCTGAATACCATCAAACAGGATGCACACATGCAGCAGCTGATTGCCGAGCGACTTTCGCAGGCGCGTGTGGTGGTCGTGCGTCTCTTGGGGCGTGTCGGCAGCGTCCCAGGCATCTCCTTGCTGGTGGAACACGCCCGTGCCCACGGGGCGGCCTTGCTCTTGCTCAGTGGCGCTGGCACACCCGACCCCGAATTGGCTGCGCTTTCGACTGTCGATCCTGCCCTGCTGGAAACGGCCACCGCCTACCTGCACGCTGGTGGCCGCCAGAACATGCAGAACCTGTTGCGCTTCCTTGCCGATCACTTCTTGCTCACCACCTACGACTACGAACCACCGCGCGATGTGCCCGCCCACGGCTGCTACCATCCTAACCACGCCCCCGATGGCGCTGCCACCCCCACCTGGCTCGACCCGCAACGCCCGACCGTGGGCGTGCTCTTCTACCGCGCCCATTGGTTGAGCGGCAACCTGGGCTTCGTAGATGCGCTCGTGCGTGCTATCGAAGACCGCGGCGCGAACGCACTGCCTGTTTTCACCGCCTCTCTGCGTGAACAGGACGAACAAGGCATTCCGGCTGCGTTTGCCTTCCTGCAAGACGAATGGGGACGCCCGCGCGTGGATGTTCTGCTGAGCACGTTGGCCTTTGCCATGAGCAACGCCGCCCAGCGCGAACAAGGCGACCTCGATTGGTCGGCAGAGGCACTGGCGATGCTCGATGTGCCTGTTGTGCAAGCCATCCCTGCCAGCGTCAGCAAGTGGCAATGGGAGGTGGCGCCGCGCGGCTTGAATCCGCTGGATACTGCCATGCACGTCGCCTTGCCCGAGTTCGATGGGCGCATCATCGGTGTCCCCATCTCGTTCAAAGAAAAACGCTTGGTGGCATCGGCCTGCGACAACGACTGTTGTGCCACGTCTGCGCCCACCTTCGACGTGGTCGTGTACGCTCCCGAGCCCGACCGCATCGAGCGTGTGGTGGGATTGGCGTTACGGCTGGCACGCCTGCGCCGCACGCCCAACGCGCAGAAACGCATCGCCTTCGTGCTGACCAACTCGTCCGGCAAGGCTGCCAAAGTCGGGAATGCGGTTGGGTTGGATTCGCCAGCCTCGCTCGTGCGCCTTTTCGGCGCCATGCAGGACGCCGGCTACACGTTGCACAACCTGCCCCCCGATGGCGACACGCTCATTCACACCTTGCTGGCACGTGGGTCCTACGACGAGATATTTCTCACCGAGCAGCAGCTTGCTCAGGCGGTGATTCGCATCCCTGTGGAAGAATACCGCCGCTGGTTCGACGAGCTGCCCGCTTCACAACGCGAAGAGATGGTGCGCCAGTGGGGCGAACCGCCTGGCGAAGCCTATGTCCACGATGGGCATCTCTGCCTGCCCGCGCTCGACCTCGGCAACGCCATTGTGGTGCTGCAACCCCCGCGCGGCTATGGCATGGACCCCGATGCCATTTACCATCGTCCCGACCTGCCGCCGCCGCATTACTACTACGCGCTCTACCGCTGGCTGCGCGACACGTGGGGGGCGGATGCCATCGTCCACATGGGGAAGCATGGCACGCTCGAATGGTTGCCCGGCAAAAGCGTCGGCTTGTCTGCTACCTGCTATCCCGATTCGTTCCTGGGCGATATGCCGCTGGTGTACCCCTTCATTCTGAACGACCCCGGTGAGGGTACACAGGCCAAGCGGCGCGCGCACGCCGTGATCATCGACCATCTCACCCCACCCCTGACCACGGCCGACGGCTATGGCGAACTTGCCGAACTCATGCAACTGGTGGACGAATACTACCAGGTCGAAATGCTCGATCCCGCCAAACTGCCCATCGTTCAGCGGCAGATTTGGGACCTCATCAAACGCGCCAACCTCGACCGCGACCTGGCGCTCATCATGCGGCAGGACCACGGCGACCATGTGCATGAGTGGGACCCCACCGAGACCGAGGATGGCACGCCCGTTTCGCTGGCCGAAATGCAAGGGCGCGACGTGGCACACCTCATCGAAGATCTGGATGGCTATCTTTGCGAACTGGCAGGGGCGCACATTCGTGGCGGTTTGCACATTTTGGGACACTCCCCCGAAGGCGATGACCTGGTGGATTTGGTGCTGGCGCTCACACGTCTGCCCAACCTCGATGCGCCCAGCCTGCGTGCGGCTGTGGCGGCCAGTTTCGGGTTGGTGCTCGACGACCTCTTGGCGAACCTTGGGCGACGCCTTTCTCACGTGCCTGAATCCCTCGCAATACTCGCAGACCGCCCACTTGTGACCGCAGGCGACGTCGTGCAAACGCTGGACGAGTTGGCGCACCACCTGGTGGCGTTGCTCGCGCAGCACCAGTTCGATCCCGCCCATATCGAGCAGGTGATGACGCAGACGCTCCCCACCCCGCACGATGATGTGCGCCGCGTGCTCACCTTCATCTGCACCTGGCTGGTGCCGCGCTTGCACCAAACCGAGGATGAAATCGCCAATCTGCTGGCGGCACTCGAAGGACGCTATGTGCCTGCTGGCCCGAGCGGAGCGCCAACACGCGGCAACGCGCATGTGTTGCCCACAGGGCGCAACTTCTACGCCGTAGACCCGCGTGCCCTGCCCTCGCCCGCAGCGTGGCAAGTGGGGCAAGACCTGGCGCGTGAGGTGCTGGAACGCTATCGCCGCGAAACCGGTGCATATCCCGAAGAGGTGGGGTTGAGCATGTGGGGCACCAGCGCCATGCGCACCCACGGCGACGATGTGGCGCAAGCCCTGGCCTTGCTTGGCGTGCGCCCCGTCTGGCACGCTGCCAGTCGGCGTGTGGTCGGTGTCGAAGTGATTCCGCTGGAAGCATTGGGGCGCCCACGTGTGGATGTGACGCTGCGCATCAGCGGCTTCTTCCGCGACGCCTTCCCGCATTTGGTGGCGCTGCTCGACGAAGCCGTGCGTGCGGTCATCGAACGCCCCGAACCGCTCGACCGCAATTTCGTGCGCAAACATTACCTGGCGGACATGGCGCAGCTCATGGCGCAAGGTCTGCCTGCCGAGGAAGCCGAACGCCGCGCTCGCTATCGCATTTTTGGTTCCAAACCGGGCACCTACGGCGCAGGCATTCTCCCCTTGATCGAAGAAGGTAACTGGCAAAACGAACACGATTTTGCCGAAGCCTACGTGAACTGGGGGGGCTACGCCTACACCGCCGACGAACAAGGTGTGGATGCTCGCGATACGTTCCGCCACCGACTGAGCCATGTGGAAGTGGCACTGCACAACCAGGACAACCGCGAGCACGATATTTTCGACAGCGACGATTACCTGCAATTCCACGGCGGCATGATTGCGACCATTCGCGCCCTCACTGGCCGTAAACCGCGCCACTACTTTGGCGATACACACGACCCTGCCCGCGTGAACGTGCGCGACCTTCGCGAAGAGGTGTTGCGTGTGTACCGCACGCGCGTGGTCAACCCCAAATGGCTGGAACGTATTCGCCAACATGGCTACAAAGGGGGGCTGGAATTGGCAGCAACTGTGGATTACTTGTTCGGCTACGATGCTACCGCAGATGTCGTAGACGATTGGATGTATGAAGAAGTGGCGCACCGCTACGCGCTCGACCCAGAGATGCAGCGCTTCTTGCAACAAAGCAACCCGTGGGCATTGCAGGCAATTGGTGAGCGTCTGCTCGAAGCCGTGGAGCGGGGATTGTGGGCGACGCCTTCCCCCGAAACCGTTGCGGCGTTGCGGGCTTTGCACGAACAGACCGACACGCTGTTGGAGCAGCAGACGGAATGAGGTGGGCCATCACCCGCCAAGCATCTGTTCCATGGCGGCCAATACCTGTTCGTGAGGAAGCATGGTGAGGCAGGGGCGATCGGGGCAGCCATCGGGAAGCCCCAGGTGATGCCCACGGTAGAAACAGGGCTGGCAAGGCAACGCGCGATGGACCACCGCCGTTCGTCTCCCCCATGGCCCCCATGCTCGCCAGTTGGAGGGGCCATACACCCCGACCACGGGCACGCCGACGCCAGCGGCAAGGTGCAGCGGCCCGCTGTCATTGCCCACGAAGAGATCAGCACGGCGCAAGAGCGCGATGGTTTGCAACAGCGTGGTCTGCCCACCCAGATCGACAAGTGGCGCATGCGTGCGGGAAACCACCGCGGCGGTCGTCGCCTCTTCCGCATCAACCAGGACGATTGTACCGCCGTGGCGTGCGTGCCAGGCGTCGGCAAGCGCAGCAAATTGCTCGGCCGGCCAGCGCCGTGCGGTGCTGTATCCTCCACTTCCCGGGTGCATGACCACGAGCGGACGTGGCCACGCCTGCACGAGATGCTCGGCCCAGGTTTCGGCTGCCTCGTCGCGAGGTACCCACAACTGCCGATTGTCGGTGTGAGCACCAAGGGTGCCCACCACTGCCAGATCGTATTCCACTTCGTGGCGAGCACCGAAGCCATCATCGGGCACGCGGTGAGTGAGAAACCAGCCTCGCCCATTGTCCAATCCTGCTCGAATGGGCGCCCCCGTTGCGAACGCCAATGCGGCGAATTTGAGCGCCCCCAGCGCCGTCGTCAGATGACGGGGGATGACAACTGCATCGTAGCGTCGGCGTCGCAACTGCCACGCCAGACGGACGAGCGATATCCAGCCGCGAGGTGAGAACAACGCCCGCGGGTCGTCGAATGCGTATTTGTCGAATGTGAGCACGTCGTCCACGTAGGGGCAGGTGCGCAACAAAAAGGCCGAGCGTGGCGGCGCGAACAGGGCGATGCGGGCGTGCGGAAACGTTGCGCGCAGTGCCCGCAAGGCCGGCGTCGTCAACAGCAAATCGCCCAGGTCGGCGGGCTTCACCACCAGAATGCGTCGCAGGTCACCCATGCGCAGCCTCCATGAGCGCATTCCAGACGTTGGTGGCGCTTGCCTCCCAGGTGAAGCGGGCGGCGTTGGCGCGTCCACGCGCGGCAAGGTCGGCGTGTAGGGGCTCGTCTTCCAGCAGGCGGTGCATGGCCTGCGCGATGGCGTGGGTATCCAGCGGGTTGACGAGCAGCGCGGCATCGCCCGCCACTTCGGGCAGCGATGTGGTGGTGCTGGCAATGACGGGGGTGCCACAGGCCTGGGCTTCCAGCACGGGAAACCCGAACCCCTCGAACAGGCTGGGAAAGACCAGCGCGACGGCGCCCGTGTAGAGCGCGGGCAAATCGGCATCGGCAACGTAGCCCGTCCGCACCAGACGGTCGCCCAGCGTTTGCATCAGGTCGGCGAAGGCGTCCATGCGCCAGCCTGCCGCCCCCACCAGCACCAGGCGCACATCGGGATGGCGCTCCGCAATCGAGGCGAATGCCGCCAGCACGCGGCGCAGGTTTTTGCGTGGTTGCAGCGTGCCGACGTAGAGCAGGTAGCGCCCGTGAATGCCGTAACGCTGGCAAACCGTCGCGACCGCGTCAGGTGGTTGTGGGCTGAAATGGGCGAGGTCCACGCCTGGATAGACGACGCGGATACGGGCGGGGTTGGCAGCGTAGAGACGCACCAGGTCATCACGGGTGGCGTGCGAATCGGCGAGCACCAGGCGTGCCGCGCGGACGTGCCAGCGTGTGGTCAGGCGAAGGTAGAAGCGCTGAAAGCGTGTGTGGGCGTCGGGAAAGTATTCGTAGCCGACATCGTGGATGGTGACGACACTGGCGGGCGGGTGCCAGAATGGAAGCACGTGCGCCGGTTCGAAGAACACGTCGGGTGGGCGGCGGCGCAATTCGGGTGCGAGAGCAGTGTGTGTCCAGAGACGGGGGCGGGGGAGTACCACCCATTCGGCAGAGGGAACAGCAGCGCGAAATTCGGCAGGGGGGGGCTGGTCGGTGTAGAGCCGCACATGCCAGCCAGCATGGTGGGCGATGGCGCTCAGGCGCGTGGTGAGTTCGTAGGCGTCTGTCTCTTATACACAT
>WFOS01000020.1 GCA_015487975.1 Ardenticatena sp. | reverse complement strand
TCGAAGTACCGTCAGGCGTACTTGCCTCTCGAGGCCAGGCGGGGTGCTTTCGTATCCCTTGCTCACCCCTTTCACTCGCCGTGCAGAGATCTGGGTAATCACCAGATCCCTTCTCTCTTGCTTGTTGCCAATTTGCCCCAACATCGCACCTCTGTTCCTGGAAGATGCAGCGCAACGCCTGCAAGAAACCTGCGAAGCCATTGCCGCACAAGACCAAGGAAATGCCACCACAATTGGCCATGCCTTTCTCTGAGGTATGCCGCGAACGAGAGGAATTGGGATGGGCAGGGGATTGGGAAGCAATTGAATCACGATTTCCACAAGATGCCCACACACAGAACGCCCTACGGCTGTGCACCGTGGGGCGTTTTGTGAGGAAAGGAGCGTTTTCGATTTAGGGAAGGGCAATGACGCGCCCTGTCATGAGACGACTTGCCAGTTGCCAAAGTTGTTCCCACTGATACACCAGAATGTGCACAAAATCATCCTCGGCAAAGGCATCGTCAAGCGAGGCAAGAACATCCTCGACCAGAGCACTCAGTCCACTCAAAAATGCCCGATGGTCCAGGGTGATGGGTGTGCTGGCTTTCCAGTTGGTAGCATCATGCGTTTCGTCGATCAGATGGAATTCCAGGCCATTGGGCAAGCGCGTGACGCGCACCGGTTGCCGATTCGTAGGCAGCAAAAATTCAGATTCATGGTCGTTGTAGAGTGCGATGAAACTATGCATGAGGTATGAAAGTTCCAACCCCAAAGGGCCTTCGATGAAAAGAGAACGCGTGGGATCGACTGTGTCGGTAATGTAAATCCGAACAAGAACGTCTTGTAACGGGTGCCGACCTGTCCGCTTCACCACCTCATACTGCAAGGGTGAACTGCTCACGTCGAACTCCTTCTGTGTTGAGGACTTTCGTCCTGCTCTTGCACGGCAATGCGTGACTTTCGTCTCGCTATGCTGCGCGAGCATAACATGAACGGGGGAAGGCGTCAATGAGCCTGTGGTACTATCACCACCAGCGCGTGAAGCGTTTCAGAGGATGATGTTCACGCGAGCCATCGCTCAATCAAAACCAGGACAAGCCAGAGCAATCCGACCACCGACAAAATACTCAACGCACAGGCAATCCCCAAGACGGCCGCACCTGTACCATACCGCCACGCAATCAACGCCCCACCGACACAAACCAGTAAGACAATGAACGCCAGCAGGGACATGCGCTCGTCCCGCTGGCGTTGGCGGCGTAAATCGGTTGGTGGTTTTTGGGATGCCATGCGTGCGCTCCTTTCACCATTCAGTACGACGGAGCAAAAAGATGCGCGGATGCAGCCCCCCCAATGAGACTTTGATGATCTGTTCGATACGCCATGCCTGTTGTGCATCCAGCACGGTGCTGAGCAAGCGCACTTCATGTGTGATCAGCGCACACCGCGCACCAGGGCGTGCAACACGCGCCATCTCTTGCACCAGTGCGGGGTACAGTTGTTCGTTTTCGGCATGTGACCCTACCAGCCCCCCAAAGGGCAAATCACCAAGAAGAACATCCACGCTCTTCTCGGGAAGCGGTGTTCGACAGGCGTCCCACGGTTCCAGTTGAACAATGTCCGCCATGCCTGCCGTGGCAGCGTTTTGGCGGGCGCATTCCAAAGCCCCCGACGCCATGTCGCAGCCAATCAGGCGTGCCGCCGGTGCCGCACGTGCCCGCTCAATCAACAACGTTCCCGACCCACAACAGGGGTTGAAGATGATATCCTCACGGTGAGGGCTCGTCATCAGCGCCATGGCGTGTGCCACTGTGGCGTTCAAGGCGCCTGGATAGTTGCATACACGCCACGCCCGCGCTGACAACGGACGTGGCGTCAATCGAAAGAGGACATCCCATCCTGCGCCACCTTCGGGTGGGCGACGAATACGCATGAGGAAGTGCCCCTCGTCGGGCGTGTGCACACGACGCAAGCCCAAATGGTGTGCCATCCCCTCGGCGATACGCTGCATCGTGGCTGTTCGAGCACCCGCTGCACTCAAGTAGAACGTTTGGAACAACCCGCGCGGATGGCAGCGCATGATACGTTCGGCAGCAGCGCAAAGTGTGCGCCAGTTTTGGTCGCCCAACAGTGCACGCGGGCGCGGCACGTCGAAGCGATGCAGTTGAAAAACCGCCAGAATGGTGTCCAAATTGAACAACATGGACGGCACCCCCGTAAAGGTGAAGCGCACCATGCCCCGCAACGTCACAGGGTCAAGGTGGGCATGCGCCCCCAAACGGGTGACAATTTCATGCGCGGCGATCGCTTCCAGCCCGTCGGCTACGTCGGCTTCGTATGTCATGGCCGGAATGGTGTGCGCCACTGGCTGGCGAGTGGAACGTCGCTTTTTGCGAGTTGGCGGGTAGCGTCTGCGTTTCAAAATTGCGTCTTCCCCGTGAACGTAAAGTTGCGAATGACAGCAGCAGGCACCTTCATTGCCCCCACGGTGCCGAATGAGGCGAGCGTGCGCCGTTCGCGGCTCAATGCTACGACGTTTTGCAAGGCTTCGACATAGCTTTGGGTGAACCGTAAGTTTTTGATGGGGGCGACAATCTCACCATTTTCGATAAGGAATGCCCCATCGCGCGTCAGGCCGGTGACAATGACACGGCCAGGATTGACCGTGCGCGTGTAGTTGAAGCGCGTGATGTAGAGGCCACGTTCCACATGGCGCATCAACGCATCGCGTGGGGTTTCGCCTGGTGCCAGGTGCGGGTGCAGCGGCACAGGCCCCCACCAGTTTGGTGCAGGCAACGCGTGCCCTGTACTTTCTGTGCCGGCACGTGCCGCCCACCGAGAATCCCACGCCACCGCACGAGCAACGCCGTTTTCCACCAATGGCAGTTGCTGACGCACGACCCCCTCGAAGTCAATCGGCAACGGCAAGCCATCGGGCGAAAGGCCATCGTCGATGATGGTGATATTTTCTCCTAGCACCTGCTCACCCAATTTGCCACTGACGAAACTCCGCCCTTCGGCGAACGCCTGCCCACTGAACCCCAATGAGCAGACGAACGAAAGGATATCCGCGACGGCATAGGCGTCCAACACGACATCGTACACGCCTGGCTCAAGGTCAATAGGGTTGCGGCTGCATGTGGCGGTCTCGACGGCCTCACGTCCCAGGTTGGCAATGGGAATGGCGTGCAGGTCGCGATGTGCGCCGGCTGCGTAGCCACTTCCGGTGTCGCTCATCACCACGGTGACGAACGAGGCGACGGTACGCGGTACGTAGCGCTCAACGCCATGTGAGTTGGCAATGTAGAGTGCCTGCGTGTTGGTTTCCAGTGCACCGCTTGCCACCTGCCCTGCGGCGTCCGCTGTACGGCAGACGCTCCCCACAAGGTCGGCGCGGGTTTCTGGTGTCGCCTCGGCGGTCGCATCGCTCCATGTGAGGGTTTCGGGTGTGGGGCGTGGGTCATGGGGCAACCCTGGCCAATCGGGCGTTGGGGGTGTGGTGGCAGCCAACGTTTCCGCTTGTTCAAGTGTCTTCAACACTGCTTCGCGCGTGGCGCCGTTGCCAATGGCAATGCCCACCCGCTTCTCCTTGACGACACGAATCCGTACTTCGAGGTTGTGCTCAGCAACGTTCTGATGAATTTCATTGTTGGCAAATCGGGTCAGGCGGGCGTGAGTTGCCAATAACACCACTTCGGTTTCGTCAGCACGGCTGGCGTGCAACACGGCATGGGCAAGGTCGCGCAAAGTGGACTCGTTCAACATGGGTGGCTCCTTTGGGTTCGAGTTCTTTCTCACTGGGTACCGAACACACGAATACCACGGAAGCGGGCTGGGGCGGCGCCATGTCCCACATGGCTCAGTTGCATGGGCTGCCCCTTGCCACAGTTCGTTACCCCCCACAGTGTCCAATGATCGGCGTTGCACACCGCATCACACGCGTTCCAAAATTCGGGGGTTATTCCCGTGTAGTTGGCATTCTTGTAGAGTTGCCCTAACTGTCCATTTTTGATTTCGCGGCAGACTTCGACGCCAAACTGGAAGTTGAGCCGCTTGTCATCGATGCTCCACGAACGATTCATTTCGAGGTAGAGACCGTGTTCGGTGTCCGCAATCAGGTCTTCGAGCCGCCAGGTCCCCGGTTCCAAGTTGATATTGGTCATGCGAATAAGGGGAATGCGGTTCCACCCATCGGCACGCATCGTGCCATTGCTGGTTGGAGGAGCGTTCGGTACAAGGTCGTGCAGGTGTTGGGCGGTTTCACGGCTGGTCAGGTAGCCCACAAAGCGCCCATTGCGCACAATATCCACGCGCTGCGCGGGCACGCCTTCATCGTCCCAGCCAAAGGTTCCCAATCCCAACGGCGCGGTGGCATCGGCAACGATATTGACGACTTCGCTTCCGTAGCGCAGTGTGTAGAGCTTGTCGGGCGTGAGGAAGCTGGTGCCGGCAAATGCCGCTTCGGTGCCAAAGACGCGGTCCAGTTCGATGGGATGTCCACAACTTTCATGCACCTGCAACGCCAGCTGGGTTGAATCAATGATCACGTCGAATGTGCCGCTGGGTGCCACAGGCGCATGCAACAATTCGACAGCTTCGTGGGCAATGCGCTCAGCGTTGCCAACCAGATCGAGGCTGCGTACATGCTCGAAGCCACCAGTCACCTGCTGTTGCGCAAAAAGGCCTGGATAGCTACGCTGCTGTACGTCGCCATTGCCCACCGCAAGCGCTTGAATGCCACCGCCACTTTCGTAGAGCACTTGCTCGGTCAATGCGCCTTCACTGTTGGCAAATACTTTGTGCTCGCGCATGGCCGCCATCTTGGACAACGTAATACGCACCCCCTCGACACGACGCATAGCGGCATCGGCTTGAAGGAGAAGCGCGACTTTCTCTTCCAACGGAACAGCGAATGGATCTTCCTGGATGGGGGTTTGGTAGAAGCCACGCGACGTAACGGGCGGCCCCAAGCGCACAGCCTGTTTTTGCACGCGAGCACTAGCACGCGCAATCCGCACGGCTTCGGCCACAACGTGATCGATTTCGTGGGGCGTCAACAGGTGGCTCGAACTGAACCCCCACGCACCATCCACCACCACACGCACACCGATCCCCAGGCTTTCGGTTTCTTCCAGCGTTTCGAGGGCACTGTTGCGCACAAGGATGTTTTGTTGCCGCTGATGAACGATACGAGCGTCAGCATAGGTTGCCCCCAAGGCAACGGCTGTATCCACAGCACGCTGAACGAGGTCTTGCATGGTCGAACTCCTTCGTTCGGTTGACGTTCTTCTCGCACGAGAGGGGGAAGCTATGAAGGTGTCTGGCATGCCTCACAAGGGCACAACGATCGCAACAACGACCAGGTGTAATAGCCGCCGCTATGTCCATCTGCCCAGTAGATGTGAAGCGCATAATTTCCTGCTTCACTGACTGCCGTCGGCTCGACACTGGCACGGGTAAACGTATCATCAGGTTCACCTCGGGCAATACGGCGGCGTGCCTGCTCACAAAAAGCGCACGGGCAGGCTTCGCGCACACGTTGCAGTGGAATCAGACTTTCGTGTCCATCCTGCCACTGCACGTACATGAGCGCTCGTTTGGGGTCTACAATCAGTTGCCTGGGTTTCGGCTCTTTGCTCGACGCCGTCATGACGCGCTCCATTGACAGAATTAGTTAGCAAGGCATACTATCGAAAAAGCAGATGGGCGGCAAATCGCGCCATCTTGGACAACCACCCCCCAAGGGCATACGTACAACCTTGTGTCATCAAAATCAAAGCAGGAGGGAAACATGGGATGTCTGGGCTTCTTGATGTGGATTTTGATTGGCGGCCTGGCTGGCTGGGCAGCCAGCGTTGTGATGGGGACTGATGACCGCCAGGGATGTCTGGCCAATATCCTCTTGGGGATTGTCGGTGGGATTGTGGGTGGGTTTCTCTTGCGGCTGGCAGGTTTCCACACGCGGCCTGGTATTTTGGCCAGCTTTTTCACGGCTTTCATTGGGGCGGTTGTGCTTCTGGCGATTTTCCGCCGTCATTGAGCCAAAAGGCGTACTTCATTCGACACGCCAGCCATTCTGTTTATAGTGTGACACTGTTCCCAAACCTGACGGGTGCTCCCACCTGTCAGGTTTTGGTTTGTCTGCTCAACAATTTCTGCTTCGAGGGTCGAAGATGGTTGATGTGGAAGGACGAAAACAGGCACGCAGCAACACACGTCTGCTTTTGCTGATTCTGTTGGTGTTGGTGCTCTCTATCCTGGGAAGTATCTCACAAGCATTCCGACTTCGGCGCAACGTTGGTGGTGCACGCGAAGGTGTTGCCCCCTTTGCCGAAACGTACATTGCGGCGCTTGCCGCTGGCGACAGCACCACACTGCTTGCGATGGCCGACCCAAACGCCGACCCCGCCTGGCGTGCCATGCTGGAACAAGAGCCGCGCCGTCTTTGGGTCCCACTGGCAACGTGGACGATTGAGCGTGTGGCGGAGATGGAAGGCACAGGTATCGTCCAGGTCACGCTCAATGGTACACTCGATGCCGATGGCGTGCCTGTTCCAGCGTATTGGCGGCTCTATTTCGTGCAAGATGGCGAAGTGTGGCGCCCGACCTTTCCCAATGTCAACGCCACCTGGGGGCCGCAGACGACATTGCCATTTGCCGAAGGTATTCGCATGACCTATCGGCTGGACGAAGCGCGTGATGTTCCCCCAGCATTGTCCGACCTCTTTACCTTCTGGGAAGATGTGCGCCAGCTGGCAGAAGATGAGCAGGTTCGTCAGCTTGCCATCACGATTGATCCGCTTGAACCGTTTGAAGCGGTACGCATCAGCGAAGAAGAAGGTAATCCGCACATCGCTGCCCGTTCGCCGTGGAGTTCTCACAGCTTCCTGGCACCCGAAACCGAATTACGAGCACGCGTTGCATGGGGCATTTTGCAGGTGGTCGAAGCGCCTTCTCCACGCCATCGTGCTGCTTTGCAGGCATTGGCACGGTTCTGGGTGGGGCAAGTCAACGACATTCACCCCCTATTCGATGCCCCACTCATTCGTGATGCACAGACATGGGAGACGGAAATACCTTCGCTGGCACAGGTGCTGGCTGGCAACGCCCCAGAACCCTTGCAGACCACCGCATGGCTCTGGCTGCTGAGTGAGGGGATGACCACCGAGCAAATCATCCAAATCATGGAAACATCATCCAGCGTGGAGATCGATGCATTCCTCACAGCCTGGCGGGGGCAAACATCCGCGGATTTGAACGCCACCTGGCAAGAGGCAGTACGCACACGCTACCAGCGCTAGAACGCTGCCCGCGAGCGTGAAGAATGCAGAGCACGGCGGACACGCCGAAACTGAAACTCGCTCGACCCAATGCGAATAATATCTTCATCTTGAAGCGATGCGACGGCATTGATGCGCTTGCCGTTCAGAAACGTACCATTGGTCGAGTAATCGATGATTGTAAACTCGTGGGGTGACGTGGGGTCGTTGCGGTGTGTAATGTGAGCATGGAGCCGCGAAACACCTTCTTCGTGGATGACAATATCGGCGTCGTCCGCACGCCCAATCGTCAAGGTCATGCCCGGGCGGATGAGAAACGTCTGGCCTCGCAACGGCCCGCGAATGGCATTCAACACGCCCACAGGGGCAGAACGTTGCCCGGTCATCTGCTGGTCTTGCAGGCCGGTGGCCGCCGACACAGCCCCAAGCACTTCATTGGGCGCCGTCATCAAACTGGAGATGGGGATGGCTTGCTGGTCAGTCGTTTCCCACGAAGTCGGCGTCTCATCACCGGAGCGCGTGTACCACATCACCAGCACCCCAAATAAAAAACCTATCGCGGCGCTTATGAAAAGAAGCAAATAATCCATTCCACCCATACCCCGACATCTCCACAGATTCGGTCAGCGGCTCGTTTGGTATTGTACGGCAGAACGGACACGCTTTCAAGCCGGTCTGTACACAAATAGCGCCACGATATAGAGGGCATAACTAATGAACATCAGCGCTGCTCGTTTACGGTCGATATGCTCATGATAGACCAATGGCCACAAGCCGATGGCAAATGCCAGCATCACCGGAATTTGTATGGTCAGCACATTTTGACTGATGCTGATGGGACGTACCAACGCCGTAATTCCCAAAATGGCTAGAATATTGTAGATGTTGGAGCCAATAATGTTCCCCACCGAAATATCACTTTCACGGCGGAATGCCGCCACCAACGAGGTCGCTAGTTCGGGCAATGATGTCCCAAAGGCTACCAACGTAACCCCGATGACCAGTTCGCTTACCCCAATGGCACGTGCAATCGCCACGGCATTATCCACGGTGAGCTGCGCCCCAACCATCAACACAACCAACCCAGCCCCCAAACGTCCCACTTCCTGCAAGCGGTTGATTTGACTGCCAGGCTCGATGATGTCTTCGACTTCTTCGAATTCGGCAAACTCGGCCGCCAAGCCATTGCTCCGCTCCGCTTCCCAGTACGCCCCCACATTGAACGCAATCAGTCCTAGGACCATCAGCGCCCCATCCAGGCGTCCAATACTTCCATCCCACATCACAACGACAAGCGCCAGGGAAATACCAATCATCAATGGCAATTCACGGCGTACAATGCGTGAATGAACGACGATGGGGAAAATGAGCCCCGTCAACCCCAGAATCAAACCAATGTTGGCAATGTTCGACCCCACAACGTTCCCGATGGAAATATCGCTCGACCCACGCAAGGCTGCCGTCAGGCTGACGAGGAGTTCGGGTGTCGATGTCCCAAACGCCACGACAGTCAAGCCAATGACCAGGGGCGAAACGCCAAACGATTGAGCCAGGCGTGCCGCTCCTTTCACCAGCCAATCAGCACCAAAAAAGAGCCCAATCAGACCAACGACAACCAGAATGAGATGCAGGGCCATGGTGTTCCACTCCTATTCTTGAAGATTGTGCACGCAATTCGCGAGTATACAGGTACGAAAGAAGTTGACAAAGTGTTGTGCACTTGTGATATTTTTCACCCCATATTTGTATGCTTGCCTGAAGTATGATATCATCGCGGCCGTTTCAGGAATCGTGTCCTCAAATTCTTTGCGAACCAGCAACAAGGAGGGTAAACCGTGAACGAAGTCATACTTGGCCTTGTTGCCGGTGTTCTGGCCTTGATCATGGTGGTTGTGTTGGCACGCCAGGTATTGGCCCGAGATACCGGCACGCAAGAAATGCAGCAAATTGCCAGTGCCGTGCAGGAAGGGGCAACGGCTTTCTTGCGCCGTGAATACACCTATCTGACCGTTTTCGTGGTAATCGTTGCCGTCCTGCTAGCAGTGGCGATTGCCCCGTTGACTGCTTTCAACTTCATCGTTGGGGCAATTACGTCTGCATTGACCGGTTTTATCGGAATGAACATTGCCGTTCGCGCCAACGTGCGCACCGCTTCGGCTGCGCGTGAAGGCTTGAACCCCGCATTGCGCGTTGCCTTTTCGAGCGGCGCGGTGATGGGGCTTTCGGTGGTTGGTTTCGGTATATTGATGCTTTCGTTGCTCTACTTGATCACGAGTGGCAACATCGAAGCGCTGGCCGGTTTTGGGTTTGGCGCGTCGAGTATCGCTCTGTTTGCCCGCGTGGGTGGCGGCATTTACACCAAGGCTGCCGACGTTGGTGCCGACCTCGTGGGGAAAGTGGAAGCTGGTATCCCCGAAGACGACCCACGTAATCCGGCGGTGATTGCCGACAACGTGGGGGACAACGTGGGTGACGTGGCCGGTATGGGCGCAGACCTGTTCGAGTCTTACGTTGGATCCATCATTGCTGCTGCGACGATTGGGGCGTTCAATCTGAAGGATATCAACGCTATTGCGCTCCCATTCTGGATCGCCGGTGTGGGGATTATCGCCGCCATCATTGGCACGTTCTTCGTACGCACGAAAGAAAATGCTTCGCAAGAAGATTTGCTGAAAGCGCTGCGTGCGGGTGTGTATGGCGCGTCGGTTATCTTCGTTGTGCTTGCCATTGGGGTTACGCTGTACCTCGGGCAAGGGTGGAACGTCGTGTGGGCCATCCTGGCCGGGTTGGCCGCTGGCCTGGCAATTGCCTATTCGACGGAATACTTCACGTCGTACACGTATTCCCCCACGCAACGCATTGCAAAAGCCAGCATCACAGGGGCCGCCACGAACATCATCGAAGGGCTGGCTGTGGGGATGCTTAGCACGGTGCCGCCTACCTTGATTGTGGCTGTGGCGGTGTTGGTGGCATACCAGTTTGCTGGTATTTACGGCATTGCCATCGCCGCTGTGGGGATGCTCTCCACATTGGGGATTACGCTGGCAACCGATGCGTATGGCCCTGTGGCGGACAACGCTGGTGGAATTGCCGAAATGGCGCACCTGCCGCCCGAAGTGCGCAACCGCACCGACGCGCTAGACTCGTTGGGGAACACCACCGCTGCAACCGGGAAGGGGTTTGCGATTGGGTCGGCGGCCCTCACAGCGCTCGCCTTGATGACGGCTTACACCGAGGCGGTCGATTTGCAGGTGGTGGACCTCCTGACGCAAACGACCGTCGTGGGGTTGCTCATCGGTGCCATGCTGCCCTATCTCTTCTCGTCGCTGACGATGACCGCGGTTGGACGTGCTGCCGGGGCGATTATCGAAGAAGTGCGGCGCCAGTTCCGCGAAATTCCCGGTATTATGGATAGGAAAGCCAAGCCCGACTATGCCCGCTGTGTGGATATCAGCACCGAGTCGGCATTGCGGGAAATGATGCTGCCCGGTGCGCTGGCGGTGATTGTCCCCATTGTAACGGGTTTCGTGCTAGGCCCGGAAGCCCTGGGCGGCTTGCTGATTGGTGCGATTGCCTCTGGGTTCATGCTGGCGGTTACGATGGCGAACGCAGGTGGTGCCTGGGACAATGCCAAGAAGTACATCGAAGCTGGAAAGTTGGAAGGTCACAAAAAAGGCTCCGATGCGCACAAAGCCGCCGTGGTGGGTGACACCGTGGGCGATCCTTTCAAGGATACGAGCGGCCCCTCGTTGAACATTCTCATCAAGTTGATGAGCATCGTGGCACTCGTGCTGGCACCGCTGCTCATCTAACCCATCGAAGGAGAACACCAAAAGGGAGGCGTAGTGCCTCCCTTTTTTTGTGGTATGCCCCCTTGGGCTTGTCGAGAGACTTGTTTTTCAGTACCATGTGAGCATCTCTCCAGGCTTGCCAACCCAAAAAAGACGCGCACCAATGGGAGTCTTGCATGCTCGACGAAATTGCCAGTTTGAAAAGCCATGCTGGATTTAGCGAACCACATGAATGGGTCCTCAACGGTGAACTATTGACCATTGGGCGTTGGCCAGACAATGACATTGTGCTTGCCCACCGCGACGTTGCACAGCACCACGCTTCGGTACACCGTTCGAGCGATGGGTTTGTGATCGAAGATTTGGGGAGTGAGGGTGGTACATTTGTAAATGGCGAACGGGTGCAATCCTCACAGCCCCTACACGATGGAGACGTTATTCACATCCCACCCCACTTTGAGCTACGCTTCCACATCAAAAAGCCAACCATCAGATCAGGGCGGCTGATTGGTGTTCATGTGGATGCCGAAGCGCACGAAGTGTATGTGAACGGGCAATTGTTGGAACCACCGTTGAGCACGGCGCAATACACGCTTTTGTTGCTGCTCCTACGACGCGCTGGTGAAATCGTCGAGCGGGAAGAGATTGTCAGTATGATTTGGCCCCCCCATGAAGCCGATCATGTGAGCGATCAGGCGATTGATGCACTTGTACGTCGGTTGCGCGAGCGTCTCGCAGAAATCGATCCTGACCATCAATACATCATCACGATTCGCGGGCATGGCTTCCGTTTTGACAACCGCGACTAATTCGTACCATGCAAAAAAAAACGGCTCTCCGTTCGTGGAGAGCCGTTTTTGCGTTTCCAAGACGTATCGGGCTAATAGCGGAAAATAGCCGCAACTGGCGTTTCAGCCACCGGCATACGTTCCGCAGGGAGCACGAACACTGTACCACCGTTGCGCAACGTGTGCACCACGGCAAAATCCAGCAGGTCGATACTTCCATTCGTTTGCGCCAGATGGATTTGCACCTCGCCCGATTCACGATCGAACGTTCCCCATACTGGACGGTCAATATCTGCAAACAAGACTTCGACACGCGCGAAGTACGCCGCGGGAACAACCTCACGAATATCGGTGGCAGCGCGCATGCTCTGTGTGCCATGCAAATGCTCGAAAAGCGCAATGGCGTCTTTTTCGCGTTCCATGAAGATGGGGCGCATGATGCTGTAGGCGCGAGCATGCAACTCATCCAGCGAGAGCGTTTCGGGGTTGGCATCGATATCGTTGGGCGCCAGGCGGGGGTAGCGTGAGACTTCGCGAAAGATGCCACGCAGATGCGCCACACCAGCCAGCACAACCCACGGTTGTTCGGCTCCCAACATCTCACGCAGACCAGCATCTACGGCTTTCAGGTACCGCACCATCGCCTCTTTGCGCCAGTTTTCATCACCACCGCCGCCCTGCCCATGGAAGACAACAGAGCCTGTTGTGCCACGGTCAGTTTGGGCGACAACACCACTGTGGAATTGCAACGTGCGCTCGAATTCATCATATTGCAACACCTCGCCCAGGCTCTTGGGCATACTCTTGGCGGGAATCTCGTGTAAGGTGTATTTGCTCCCTTCGTAGAGCCGTACGCCACCTAAATTGAGCGCCAACACATAGAATCGTCCATCGTTGGCAAACAAACGTAAGAGTGGTTTGATGGCGAAACGATCGGCGACATACACCATCTCGCGCGTTTCATGCGGAAGATGGAAGGTTTCGAAAACATCAGGCCCCACGAACATTGCCAGCGTGCGACTCGTATTTTGCCAGAACAGGCGATCATCGAGGACAGTACGCGCTGGTTGCAACAAAGCCTCAGCTTCGGGAGCACGTAGACCTCGTCCGATGAGCCGCTCCTGAGCCTCGGTTAGCAAGTTCTTGAGATGGATGGGGAATTTCTGTGTCTCGGGGCCAACACCACTGGTTGGCATGTAAATGGTGACACATGATGGGGCACGGTACTCCATGAGGCTGCGGAGTTGATCGCGGGTCAGGTATGCCATATACCACTCCTTTCGCTTGGGCCTGCTCAGTCATCTGACAGACATTCGTGGCATGTGTGGGGCGTGTGTGTACTCTACCAAGAGAGCATTGCATCTGTCAAATACGACACGTCATAGAGGAGCATGGTGGGTGGGTGTTCGATGCCGGTTGGCACAACGTCGTCCCCCAAAAATCAAACGGGGGGACGAAGCCCCCCATTCCATTCTGTTCATGCATCACGTGGAAAACATCTGGGCGATGCCAGGAAAAAGCATACGAAAACGAATGTCTCGCTTCCACAAGGGCCTTTGGCAATGTCTCTTCAGTGAACCTCATCAAAGCGGCTGGTGTTTCAAACGTCCAAGCAAGTCGATCAAAGCCTGCATATCCACAGGCTTGACGAGGAAGAATTCGATGCCTAACTCCTGCACCATCGGCATGTACTGCGATTCTGCTGACACAACCAGCACATGTGTACCCTCATGGCGCAGCGATGAAACCCAACGGCGCAGAAACTCGAAGCTGTTTTCTTCAACCAGATTCAAATCGCAAATGAAAAAGTCGAAGTGCCGTGTTTGCAATGCTCGTGTGGCATCATAGATTGTCGAGACAGCCTCGACATCGTAGCCGCCGATGCTGGTCAGCATCTTTTGGTAGAGCCCCAGCAATTCCTGATTGTCTTCAAGCACGAGAACACGTGCCGACATACGAACACTCCTTTATGCCGTCGTTTGCGTACCACACTAGTATACGCACATTATAGCCAGAAAGAAACAATTTATGAAGGTTATTTTTGTTGAAAAATGTAGGAAAAGAGTCCCTCTACACTGTTTTCCAAAAGTCCCGCGACCGTTCTGCGTTTGGTTTTGGCTTTGACAAATGGTTTCGTCTTCCCTATGCTTGCAAAAGAGCCAATGACTATACGAAAAAACGGAGGTGTTATGGGCAAACCTCGTCAACTTTCACTGTTTTCCACCGACGACGACGCACACGTCAATACCGAATCACAGCCGATCGTCGAAACACCACCCTTGCGTCCAACCGCAACACTGGCTGCGGCCATCAACGCCTATCGCGATTACATGCTACGCAAAAAATTCAGCCAACACACAATCAAAGCCTTTACAAGCGACTTGCGGCTCCTTATGCGCTATCTTGGCAAAACAACCCCCATCGACACCATCCGCACTGCGCATTTGAAACAGTTTCTCACCTGGCTACGCGAAGAGCGTGGCGTGCCCTGCTCGCCAAAATCGTACCAGCGCCGTGTGACCACGCTCAAATCGTTCTTCAAGTGGCTGCACGATGAAGACGTCTTGCCCAGCGACCCGGCTGCGCCGATTCTTCACCAACGCGCCGCTACACCACTGCCACACATCTTGTACGATGATGAGATCGAGCGCATCCTGGCGGTGGCACGTCAACGGCGTTATGACCTCGACCATCCAGATGCACGCCCATACCTCCTTTTTACGCTGCTCCTCAAAACAGGGATCAAAAAAGGGGAATGCGTCAACATCAAACTGACCGACATCGACACGAGCCATCCCGACGCGCCAGAGCTCTACGTGCGCTATAAAGATCCGCGTCACGCACACAAGGAGCGCAAACTGGCACTACCGCGCGATTTCGCCGAGGTCTTACGTGAATACCTCGCACAATACGCCCCCGAAGCGTATCTTTTCGAGTGTACACCGCGCAATCTGGAATATGTGTTGCAGGGGTTAGCCGAAGAGGCAGGCGTCGTAAAGGGGTGTTCGTTCGCCATGCTGCGCATGACATGTGCCGTGCGCGACTGGCAGGCGGGCATGCCGCCCGACGTATTGCGGCGCAAGTTGGGGCTCAGCGAGATTACCTGGCGGGAAACCGAACCCAAAATCGCCATTCTGGCAGAGCGGGGCTTGTAATCACCGCGCTTACGGCCCCGCGGGCACAACCGGCGCGAATGTGCGGAAAAGGGCTGTGTAGCGCCAAACGGTCGCCGAAAGCCGCCCCGCGCTATCACGCCCCCCCATCACGTAGAGGTAGGGATCGGCGGCAAGAAATGCCGCGCCAATTTGTGTGCTGTTTTCCGGCAGGGGCGTGTAGACCCATTCCCGTGTCGTAGGGGTGGCCTGCCAAATGCCTTTGCCATCGAAGAAATAGAGCGTTTCAGCCAGCGACGCCGCCACCACACGTGCCATTGGTGCTGGCAGTTCCTGTACGGGCTCGAAGACCAGCCGCTCACCATCAACCTGCGCCTGCCAGCCTTTCGCCGTTGGTTCGCCCGACACGGTTTCGCCACCATACACAAAAATTCCCTGCCGCGTGACGGTTGCTGCTGGGAAGAAACGTGGTTCAGCAAGGGTGGCAACTTCTTCCCATGTCGCATCGATTGGCGAATACCGCCAGACGCCAGTCTGCGCCTGTTGACCATCCCCTCCTCCAATGAGATAGAGCGCTCCCTCGAATGCCACCAGCGCACCACGACTGCGAGGGGCTGGCAGCACCACACCTGGTTCCCATGTATTGGTATCAGGCGTATACACCCAGACGGCATCGCTCACAGTGCCATCTGCGGTTTCCCCCCCCACTACATAGAGCCGACCACCAAGCCAGGCACTCTGTGCGTACCGAAGCGGGAATGGAAAGGCAGTTTTTGCTTGCCAGGCATCTGAGCGCGTATCGTAAACCCAAAAAGCATTTGTCACTCCGTCTTCCCCTTCACCTCCAACCAACGCCAGCCAGCGGTCCGTCGGCGTTGCCGCCATATCCGCCAATGGCGCTGGCAAAGGCTGTACCGTTCTCCACCGCTGAAACGTCTGTTCGGTACTCACTACCACGAGAGGTTGTTGGGGCTGAGCGAAACGCCAAATCACGATCATCAATAAAAGCATGAGCACCACCACACTCCCCCCCAGCACCCACGGCAACCAGAGACGTTCGCGCTGCTGGGGCAACGCGGTAACGGTTGCATCGACAGATACGGGGGATGATGTTTCAGACGTGGTGGGGGCAGGTGTGGTGTCCGCCTCTTTGGGTACAGGTACTATCTCTTCCGGAGATGATGATGCGTCTTCGTCGTTGGGAATGCCTGGCAGAGCAATCAAACCAGCACGCACCCCAACCATCGAGGCTTCAGTACGCGAAGAAACGCCCAATTTTTCGTAAATGTTGCGCAAATGGACCTTTACGGTGTTGGGGCTAATGTGAAGTTCGCGGGCAATCTCCTGGTTGGTTGCCCCTTTGGCCACCAATTCCAGCACTTCCAGTTCACGCGGACTCAAAACCGGTTCTTCTGACATCGTCGAGGACATGAGCTATTTCACCAGGGTTGAATTCGTGGGATGGGACCGCGCGAATTATGCCACACTGTTGGCGATGCGCCAAAATTCTGCCAGGGGCATGCATAAAAAAACCCACCGGGTGGTGGGCTTTTTCGCGTACTGGAAGGTCTTTACTTTCCCTTCTTCTTGACCACGTCGCGAATGTCCTTGCTGGGGCCTAACTTCTTGTCCAGTTCCTTTGCAACTTCGCGGGGGTCCTTTTCCTTACCCATGGGAGCCTCCTTTCATACTTACTCGGTTGCCGTGTGGCCCCCACGGTACCTCGCACGTGTAAAATTTCCGTGAACGAACGTTTCAGCCTTTATGGTTTTCCGTTCATGTTCCCCCCATCTGCGCTATGTATGGGCAGCCACATCAGCTGCGGCCTGCGCCACCAGCGGGATGAGTGCGCCAAACGCCGCAAAGCGCTCATCGCGCGTTTGTCCGGCAAGATAGCGCTTGTATATCTGCGCCAGAATGACCACGATGCGGTACAACCCCAGCGTGTGGTAAAATCCAATGTGTTGCACATCGCGGCCGCTGCGCCGGGCATATCGTTCCACCAACTCGTTGCGGCGCATGAAATCATAGCCTGTCGGCATCATCCATGCAGCCATTGCCCGCATGTGCGGGGGATCGTCTGGCTCGGTCCAGTAGGCCAGTAGCGTTCCCACGTCGCTCAAAGGGTCGCCGAGCGTGCACATATCCCAATCGAAGATAGCCACCAGGCGCGAAGGGTCGTCTTCGGCGAACATGGCATTATCGAGTTTGTAATCGTTATGAACAAGCGTGGGGGCATTTTCGGGGGGCTCGTGTGCCAAGAGCCAGGCGTGCAATTCATCCATCAACGGCAGATCTTGTGTCTGCGCTGCTTGCCACCGCCGATACCACCCCTCGATCTGCCGATGGATGAACCCCTGCGGCTTGCCTAGGCCACTCAGTCCCAGCGCTGCATACTCTACCGCGTGAAAATCGGCCAGCGCATCCACCAATGCCGCGCTCATCAGGCGTGCCGCATTGGGAAGAGCCGCAAACTGGGGCGGCATCTCACGGCGTACCACCACCCCCACACGTCGCTCCATGATGAAGAAGGGCGCACCAATGACCGACGTATCCTCACAGAAGAGAAACGCACGCGGCGCTAGCGGAAACGCCTGCCAGAGCACCGACAGGACCCGATATTCACGGTGCATATCGTGCGCCGACGGCGGCAACGGGCCATGTGGTGGGCGTCGTAACACATACTGATGCGTGCCATAATCGAGTAGATAGGTCAGGTTCGCTGCCCCACCGCCAAACTGGCGAACCTGCAATGGATTCTCACTGCCCGGCAAGCGGCCACGCAAATAGGCCGCCAATGGCTCAACCGGCAATTCTTCGCCCGGACGCATTGGGATGGTCTCATCGAACGTCATGCATACCCCCTCGATATGTGTGACGTCGCCCCACGGAAAAAGGTAGAAGCAAACCGGCCAGAGGTCAAACTTACACCAATTGTGTTTAGAATCGACATGATGGAAAATGAGAGCATTACATTGGAGCAGGATGTGATGCCAATGAGTGGATACACATCGAATGGCAAGAAGATGCAGAAAGCCTGAAACAGCTGTACAAAGAAGAAAGCGAGCCGGCGTTGGGGTGGTTCGAACGACAGCAGATCGAACGAAAAGTTCCCCCCAGCGTGCTGAAAGTCGCCCCAGAGCAGCAAGAGGGGTGGAAAAAGCGAGCTCGCCGCCGCCTTCTCGCCCGAACCGAATCCTATCGAAGATGCAAGGTGCGACGCATCTGGGAGATGCGTCGCACCTGCCGTGGTACACCCCCTTCCAGCGCGCTATGACGGCCAAAACGCCGGCCTCTGGCTCACCCCCGCCCCCTTCCTGGCCGTGCTGCTTTCGTTGGCATGCGCTGTGGTTGCGACGACGC
>WFOS01000019.1 GCA_015487975.1 Ardenticatena sp. | reverse complement strand
GCCCCGCCCTGCCCCGCGTGTCCAGCCACCACGTATGCACATTGGGTTTCCGACCGAGCCGAGATGTTTCGAGGCGCGACGCACCTCGCAGGTGCGTCGCGCCTCCTAGGAAGGCAGCGTTCTCCAACGGTGAGCAGGCGTTCCAGGGGAACTGGCTGGAAGCGGTGATGGCCCCACCAGGCTCAGGCTGCCCGGTAGGTGCGCCACAATACGCCCTCTTCGGGGTCTGGGGCGCCTCTATCTTGCCTTTTCCACGCTCCGTCTCGTCCCCCCCACGTTTTGGGTCATCACCAGCAATTCATGTGATAGAGTGGTAAGACGCGCACCAAACAGCACGTCGGAGGCTTTGACAAGCCTGCATGGCGTTGCTAAGATGGCGCGGCTTATGAATGAAAGCAGAGCGCCGTCGATGGTGCAAGATGAAACCAGAGAGGAGTTCGCTATGGCAAAACCAGTGGAAGTGACCGATGCGACATTCGATGCCGAAGTGAAACAAGCCAATGTCCCGGTGATTGTAGACTTTTGGGCGGTCTGGTGTGGGCCGTGCCGCATGATTGCGCCTATTCTGGAAGAGATTGCCAGTGAGTACGAAGGCACGTTGAAAGTCGCCAAGCTCGATGTCGATCAGTATCCGCAAGTGGCGATGGAATATGGCGTGCAAAGCATCCCAACGCTGTTGCTCTTCAAAGATGGGCAGCCTGTGGAACGCTTGATTGGCTACATGCCAAAAAAGCGCCTGCTCGATCGCATCTTGCCGCATGTCGAAACGCAGACGTCGTAAACCGTTGCTGGCTGAACCCGACACCCCGCTTGCCGCGGGGTGTTTCTATTTGACGCCCTCGACTGCTTTTGCCACAATGCGCTCTACGCGAGCCACGGCAACGGTGCCATACCACTCAACCAACCCCTCAGGAGGTCTGAACATGTCCGAGCGTGTCAAGTTTGTGTTGGAAGAATCGGCAATCCCCACTGCGTGGTACAACATTGTGGCTGACCTTCCAACACCACCGCCGCCTGTATTGCATCCTGGCACAGGCCAGCCCATTGGACCGGATGATTTGGCGCCCTTGTTTCCCATGGCGCTCATTCAGCAGGAAGTGACCCGTGAGCCATGGGTGGACATTCCCGAACCGGTGCGGCGTGTCTATCGCCAGTGGCGCCCGTCGCCCCTGTATCGCGCCCGACGGTTGGAGCAGGTGCTCGATACGCCAGCACGCATCTACTACAAGTACGAAGGCATTAGCCCGAGCGGCTCGCACAAACCCAACACTGCCGTGGCGCAAGCCTTCTACAACAAACAGGAAGGCGTCAAGCGTCTTTCAACCGAGACGGGTGCCGGGCAGTGGGGCTCTTCGCTCGCTATGGCGTGCGCCTTCTTTGGGCTGGAATGCAAGGTCTTCATGGTGCGCGTGAGTTATGAACAGAAACCGTACCGCCGTGCGCTCATGGAAACGTATGGCGCACAGGTCACGCCCAGCCCGAGCTCCGAAACCGAGGCCGGGCGTGCCATTCTGACCAAGAACCCGAACTCGACCGGTTCGCTGGGGATTGCCATTTCCGAAGCGGTCGAGGTAGCGGCCAAAGACCCGGAAACGAAGTACAGCCTGGGGAGTGTGCTCAACCACGTCTTGCTGCACCAGACGGTGATTGGGCTGGAAGCGATGCAGCAAATGGAGATGGCCGATGATGAGCCCGATATCATCATTGGGGCGGCAGGTGGGGGATCCAATTTTGCGGGGCTGGCGTTCCCGTTCGTCGGGCGCAAATTGCGGGGCGAAAGCAATCCGCGCGTGATTGCTGTCGAACCGGCGGCCTGCCCATCGCTGACGCGCGGCACATATGCCTACGATTTTGGCGATACTGGACATTTGACCCCCCTGGTGAAGATGCACACGCTCGGCAGCCAGTTTGTGCCGCCGTCCATTCATGCGGGCGGCTTGCGCTACCATGGCATGGCACCGTTGGTTAGCCATTTGTACGAATTGGGGGTGATTGAGGCTGTGGCCATTCATCAAACCGAAGCCTTCGCTGCTGGGGTACAATTTGCCCGCGCTGAAGGGATTGTGCCTGCCCCGGAATCGAACCATGCGGTGGCAGTCGCTATTCGTGAAGCGCTGCGTTGCAAAGAAGAAGGTGTTAGTCGCGCGATTCTCTTCAATTTGAGTGGGCATGGGCACTTCGATATGCAGGCGTACATGGATTACTTTGCCGGCAAACTCGAAGATTACGACTATCCGGAAGAAGAAATTGCCATGGCGCTGGCGGGATTGCCCAGTGTGAACGAATAGAAACGGCGCATTTGCGCTCAGGCAACAAGGCGAGCACAACCGTGCTCGCCTCTTTTTTTCGGCCACCGGTAACACTCGCTTTCACTCGTGTTCCAAAGTCTGAGAATTGAAAAAAACTCCACACTTTTTTTGAAGCCCTTCATCTACCCTTCATCTGCGCTCTCTACGCTGAGCAAGGTGGGATGCTCAATCGACTGGTGCGCGGAGTGGAGCATGGTGACCAAACCGGACATGGCGTTGAATTTGCGGCGTGTGCCCTTTTTCAGCCTGTTGCCAGAGCAGACGTTGCTGGCGATTGCCAGGCAATTGCGCCGCGTGTCGTACAGCAAAGGCGATATCGTCTTTCTCCAGGGCGAACCTGGCGATGCCATGTACTTCATCGAGTCGGGGCAGGTGGAAGTCGTTGCCAGCCAAGAAGATGGCAAGGAAACGGTCCTGGCACAGTTGGGGCCGGGGTCGTTTTTTGGGGAAGTGGCGCTCTTGCTGGGGGGCACTCGTTCGGCAACAGTGCGTGTGGTGATCGATGCTGTCTTGCTGCAATTGCACAAAGACGATTTGGAAGCCTTGCTCCATGCGCATCCCGTTATTGCCGTCAACATGAGCCGCGAACTGAGTTTGCGTTTGCGCCGCACCATCCATGGCGAATCGATCAGCCATGTGTGGCGGTTGGTGGCTTTGTTGGCAGATGAACCTACCGCAACGGCGTTCATCCAGCGCTTCGAGACCGTTTCGGCCGAGCGGGTGTTGCTCGTTGATTTGACACGTGCCGAGTGGCACCCGGAACAGTGGCATCTCTCCAACCGCGTGGACTGGTACACCTGGCACCATGAAAACCCGCTTTCGTTGCCGACTTTCCTGAGCGATAACGCTGCGGTGTACGACCGCATCATCATGCTGATTTCGCCTGCGGATACGTTGCTCAATCGTACAGCCGCTGGTCAGGCGGATGTGGTGATTGAATTGCATACCCCTGCGACGTACTGGTTGGCTTCTGCAGCAGGAGGCGTGTACTGGTATGCGCCTCCTGAACCACGCCATGTGGAGTACATGGCCCGCAAACTGGCACGTAAAACAGTGGGGCTGGTGCTCAGTTCTGGCAATGCCCGTGGGGTGGCGCACATTGGCGTCATCGAGGTGCTTGAAGAAGCAGGGGTGCCTGTGGATGTGATCGCAGGAACGAGCATGGGAGCGCTGGTGGGCGGCTTGTACGCGGCGGGATACGATGCCGAAGGGCTGCGTGAATTTGCGGCGCATCTGCCACGGGCAACGAGCTGGCGTTCGGGGTTGTACGATATCGCGTGGTGGCCACGCCATGGGTTCATCAAGGGCGAGAAAGCGCGGCACTATCTTGCAGAACGCTGGTTCCACCACAAAACCTTCCGCGACCTCGAACGACGACTCTATGTGGTTGCCGCCGATTTGATGACCGGGCAGGAAGTTGTGTTTCACACAGGGCCTGTCACCGAAGCCGTCTGGGCAAGCGCCTGTATTCCTGGCATCTTTCAGCCCCTATTCTACAATGGGCGCTACCTTGTAGATGGAGCAGCGGTCAATCCCATCCCAACGTCGGTCATTGAGCGTGAAGTGGATATTACCATTGTAGTCAGCGTAATTCCCAGCCTGGCCGAACGGCGCACGCGGCGGAACGTCGTGCGTACCGGGCGTCTCCCCAACATGATCCACATTCTCATGGGGATGCAGGAAATCATGGGGGCGGTGATGCTCGAACACCAGACACATCACAGTGGCGACATCTTCTTGCGGCCCGACGTTGCCGACATTGGCAGCTTCGATTACAACCGCTGGGAAACGTTGATAGCACGTGGGCGCTCTGCTGCGGAAGCCGCTCTTGATGCAATTGAGCGTCTCTTGCGACCTCAGGTGGTGTCGTTGCCGCTCTCGGTGCTTTCTTGACGTGTTGGGAGGGGGCATTTTGTTGGGGGTGAGTGGGGCAAAAATAGGCGTAAACGCGAATGGCGTTGGTGCTTTTTTCAAAAGTATCAAACTTTTGTATTATACTTGAGCGCACAACAACCGGTTTCCCAGTACGAGGGGCTCGATGAATCAAAATCTGCGCCGGGTACCATTTTTCCAGGGACTTGACCAGGAAGCACTTGCCGCCATTCAAAAACGCATGAAATTGCGTCGCTACAAAAAAGGCGACATCGTTTTTCCTGCTGGTGCGCCTGGCGAGTCCATGTTCATTATCGAAAGTGGCCAGGTGCAGGTATTGGCCGATCGCGAAGGTGAGCCAACTGGTGCTGTTCTTGCCCATTTGGGGCCCGGCTCGTTCTTTGGGGAAATGGCGCTCTTATTGGGGGAACGCCGATCGGCGACTGTTCGCGTCGCGATCGATGCTGAAATTTGGGAACTGCACAAGCAAGACCTTGACGATCTTCTGCAGGAATACCCTCAGATTGCCATCAATATCAGCAAAGAGCTCAGCCGCCGCCTGAGCAAAACCATTCAGCAGCCAATCGAGATTGACGAAACCAACCTCATTACCGTCACAGGGCAGCATATCCCGTTCTTCGTTGAACGGTTGAAAGCGGCCACTGGTGACCGTGTGTTGGTCGTAGATATTGGTGGGTTGCGCCCCTCGTTGCCCAATATGCCCCCGGATGTGGATGTTCACCATTTTCCCTGGGATTCTCGCCCCGAAGAGCTGGCTGAGTTCTTGGGGCAGGAAGTGGACGAATACAACCGTATTGTAATGGTGATTCGCACCCGCCAGACTCTGCTTTCACGTAAAGCGGCGGAACTGGGCGAGGTGATCATCGAAATAGACCATCACAGTACCACGTGGTTGCGGCGGTATGGGCGACAAAACTACTGGCATGTGTTGCCCAGCCGGAGAGATGTCGATCGTGCTGCCCGACGTGTGGCACGCAAACTGGTGGGAATTGCGCTGAGTGCTGGGAATTCGCGTGGATTGGCACATGTAGGCGTGATCGAAGTGCTGCGTGAGCACAGCATCCCCATCGACTACATTGCTGGCACGAGTATGGGGGCGTTGATTGGGGGCTTGTATGCGTATCGCCCCTCGATGGAATATCTCTATCAGTTCGTTTCTCATTTGCCAAAGGCAACCAGCTTCCGCTTTGGGCTGTATGACTTTGCCTTTCCCTTCCGCACCGGCATTCTCAAAGGCGAGAAAATGCGCCGATACCTTGATGAAAAGTGGTTTGGGCATGCCAACATCGAAGACCTAGAAATCCCGCTCAAAGTGGTGGCAGCCGACCTTGTGACGGGTGAAGAAGTCATCTTTACCGAAGGGCCACTCGCCGACGCGGTGCGAGCGAGCACCAGTATCATGGGCATTTTTCAGCCCGCGTATGTGGATGGTCGCTATCTGATCGACGGGGGGGCTGTCAACCCGGTGCCAGCCAGTACGTTGGAAGACGATGTCAACATCATCATCGCATCGAGCGTGATTGTGAACCTGACCGAGCGTGCCCACCGCAAAGAGATGCTGCAAAGTGGCCGCTTGCCCAATGTGCTCAATATTGTGCTGGGTGTGCAAGAAATCATGGAAGCAGGGATTGTCGAAAGCCGTATGAGCAATGTGGATGTGCTCATTCAACCCGACGTGACCGACGTGGATGGTATGAATTACCAAGAATGGAAGCCAATTGTTGAACGTGGGCGCGTTGCAGCCGCACGCTTTGTGGATGATATCAAGCGCTTGTTGACAGAACGGCGTACGGGCGAGCGCGTGAGTATCCGCCAGAAGGTGATCGAAAAGGTCCGATGAGTCAAGTTCTGGTCGTCGATGATGAACGCCATATTTTCGAGCTGGTACGCCTCTATCTGGAACAGGAAGGATTCGAGGTCGCGTATGCCGCAGATGGCGCCGAGGCTATGGAACAGATTGCCATATCGAAGCCGGACCTCGTCGTGTTGGATGTCATGTTGCCGGAGATGGATGGATTGAGTGTCTGTCGGCGCCTGCGAGAGGAAGGAAACCGCGTTCCGATTATTTTGTTGACAGCACGCGGTGATGATATCGATAAAATTCTGGGGCTGGAACTAGGGGCAGATGATTACATCACCAAGCCCTTCAACCCACGTGAGTTGGTCGCACGTGTCAAGGCTGTGCTGCGACGTGTCGCGGGGGATGCGCCGCCCACCCAAACAGGCGAAACGACGCTGGCGTTGGGGCGTGTGCGCCTGTTCCCACAACGGCGTGAAGTGGTCATTGGTAAAGAACAGGTCTATTTGCGCCCCAAAGAGTTCGACTTGTTGGAAACGTTTTTACGTCATCCGGGGCAGGTGCTGAGTCGTGAGCAACTGCTCAATCGGGTGTGGGGCTACGACTACGTTGGGGAGACACGGACTGTGGATGTTCACGTTGCTTCGCTTCGGGACAAACTCGAAGGAAGCGGTGTCAAAGTCGAAACCGTGTGGGGAATCGGGTACAAATTGGTGGAAGAGATATGAAACTTCAAAAGCGCTTGACAACCAGTTATCTCATCATTGCTCTCATTGCCACGTTATTGGCAGGAACGGTTGGTGCGTTTGTGTTGCGTGTGCAGCAAGAACGCACTGCTCGTAGCACGTTGCAAAACATGGCAACACGTGCGGCGGCCGTCTTGCGGAATGCGCCCAACCGTTCGCTGGCGGCGCGTGAGTTGCGTGCCCTGGCCGAGCAACACGATTTGCGTCTGCTCGTCGTCAGTCGTGAGGGGCAGGTGATAGCCGATACAGGAGACACGTTGGAGGGGGTGTCGCTGGGGGACCCCGCGACGTTGGCGGCAGCATTCCGCACGGATAAGGTCTTCTCGTATCGTGGCAATGGTGAAGACTTGCTGCTGGCACCTGTTCCCTTGGGGAATGGCCAGGCGAAGAGTGTGGTGGTTCTGGCCGTGCCGCGTCGTTCTCTGTTGAATAGCTGGCTGGAATTGCTCCCCGGTTTGTTGGGAGCAATGACGATTGCGTTCATCGTCGCGGCAGGGGTGGGGTGGTACTTCTCACGCCGCATTACCGAACCGATCAACAAAATCACCGCAGCTGCGAAACGCATTGCTGCTGGCGATTTCAGCGCACGTGCGGATGTTTCGACAGAGGGTGATGATGAGATTGCTGAACTGGCGCGTGCCTTCAACACAATGGTTGATGAAGTCAACGTCGCACGCGACACACAACGTGACTTTTTGGCAAATGTCAGCCATGACTTGCGCACACCGTTGACAAGTATTCAGGGCTTTTCCGAAGCGCTGATGGATGGTACCGTTCCCCCTACTCAGCAGCAACGTGTGGCAGCCATCATTCACGAAGAAGCCTCGCGCTTGTCGCGCCTCGTTCAAGACTTGCTCGACCTGGCGCGTATCGAGTCGGGGCGTTTCATTATGGCTCGCCGCGATGTGGACTTGAACGAAATTATCAGGCACTTGAAGGAAATTTACGCTTCGCGTGCTGAAGCCGAAGGTATCAAATTCAAGGTGCGCCACCCACGCAAGGCGTTGCCCATTATTGGCGACCCTGACCGCTTGGAACAGGTGTTGACCAATTTGCTGGACAATGCTTTCAAATATGCGCAACAATCGACCGGACAGCCCGAAGTACGCTTGATTGGAAAGCTGGGGGGTGTGCGTGGTGTCACCCAAAGTGGCGCTGGTGGTGATTTGGGACGTTGGTGGATCGAAATTCAGGTGATGGACAATGGCCCCGGTATTGCGGCGCAAGATTTGCCGCATATTTTCGACCGCTTCTATCGTGCAGACCAGGCACGGAGCGGGGGCGGCGTTGGGCTGGGGTTGGCGATTGCACGCGAAATTGTCCAGGCGCATGGTGGTGAAATCGCTGTGGAAAGTGGCGATAAGGGAACGACGTTTACTGTGCGCTTGCCCATGAACATGGGGCACCAATCGACTCAAGAAACCGGGGCACAACCCGCAACGGCTGGCTGAAAGGAAAAGACAGGGGCCAATGATGGTACAGGTACAACAATCAGCAAAAATACCCGGAGCTGCTTTTGAGAAGTGGCGTACGTGGCAAACACGACTGGGGTGGCTCAGTGTGGTTTTGGTCGTGATTGGGCTGGGGATGGCTTTTTTCTACGCCCCACCCGAAGCCACAATGGGTGATGTGTATCGCCTCTTCTTCTTCCACATGCCGGCTGCAATTGCTGGCTTTGCAGGCTTCTTTGTGACCTTCGTGGCCAGTATTGCCTATCTCGTTGAACGTACAGCGGAACGTGATATGTGGGCAGTCGCGGGGGCGGAAACTGGCATCGTGTTTTCGTTGGCGGGGATTTTGGGCGGCATGTTCTGGGCCCGCCCTGTTTGGAACGTCTGGTGGACGTGGGACGCCCGCCTGACGAGCGTGACGATCATGATGCTAACGTACATCGCCTACATGATGTTGCGCCAGGCGATCGACGACCCCGAACGGCGTGCACGGTTTGCTGCCGTGATGGGGATTGTTGCCTTTGTGAACGTTCCGTTGGTTTGGCTCAGTACGCGCTGGATCGATCGCACCATCCATCCAGTCTTGTTTGGTGGTGAATCATCCGAAACGGCGCAGGGCGATCTGGCATTGACGCCATCCATGGAAATCACATTGATGGTATGCATGGTGGCTGTGTTGGTCTTGTTCGCTTATTTTTTGGTGCGTCGTGTCCGGTTGGAAATGGCGCGTGCTGAACTGTCACGCCTGCGTGAAGGGGGAGAAATCTCATGACAAATGCCGTGTATCTGTTTGGTGGGTACATTGCGATGGGGATGGTGTATCTGCTCTATTGGTGGAGCTTGCGTCAGCGCGAACGGTTTGTAGAGCGAGAACTGGAACTTGAACGTGAACATGAGCGCGACTTGCATTCAGGCGAGACGCCGTTTGCATAAGAGCACCCGCACGCGTGTATCGCGTACGGGAACCAGCACGACCTGACAGTCGAACAGGTGGGGGCTGACAAAAGCAGGCGTGATCGAGGAAGATGTCACGCCTTTTGCTTTGCTGGTCGGCCATCCGGCAAGCGTGTAGAGAAGCGTGGCAGGCCAAAGCCGCATTGTCCAGCGGTGGGCGCCAAACGCTGTATCCAGGCAAATCCATTGCCCCTCGTGGCGTAAGACACGCGCAAATTCGTGTTGGGTGCGTGCTTCCTGCACATAAGGCGCCGGGAACGTGGTCATCAGGGTGCCAAAGGTCGCGTCGGGAAAGGGTAGTGCACGCCCATCAGCCTGCACAAGCGGGATATCGATGGATTGTCGACGCAGGGCCTGTTGCGCAGCACGCACCATCTGGGGGGAACGGTCGACACCCACCACCGGGATACCCTGCTGGTGCAAATGCAGGAGGAGGTGTCCACGCCCGAAGCCGACTTCCAGGACAGGAGGGGCGTTCACAAAATCGGCAGCGGTACGCACCCATTCGTACCACATCCCCCCGCTGGCGATCCAGGCAGCAATGTCGTAGAGCCACCAGAGATCGGTGTAGAGTAACGTGAAAAAACGGTTCAGAAGCGCTGTGCGTTTCATTTGACAACCCAAACTAGCATCTGTTTTGATTGAAGAAACCGCGTATCCAGAGCATACACACAACATTCAAACATCAACCATTCGATTTGCAAAGGCGTGAACAGAATGCGAGTTGCACTTGTCCATGACTGGCTAAATCAAATGGGGGGCGCCGAAAACGTCCTTATCACACTCAAAGAGATTTTTCCTGAGGCTCCTGTTTTTACCAGCATATATGACCCTGACGCCATGCCACCACGCATGCGGGAATGGGATATTCGCACCTCTTTTCTCAACCGCATTCCTGGTATCACCCGGCATCACCAGGCATTTTTGCCCTTGTACCCACTGGCGTTCGAGCAGTTCGATTTCAGCGACTTCGATGTTGTCATCAGCAACAAAAGTGGCTTTTGCCACGGCATCATCACCCCCCCACATACGCTGCATCTCTGCTATTGCCTGACGCCGACACGCTATTTGTGGAATACCAATACCTACATTGCCCGTGAAGGGATTGGGGGCTGGGCCAAACGTGTGTTGCCACCTGTGCTGGCGATGCTGCGTGTTTGGGATCGTCTGGCGGCGGACAGAGTCGATCGTTTTGTCAGCATTTCGACGGCGATTCAGCATCGGGTGCACAAGTTTTATCGCCGTGATTCGGTGGTGATTCATCCACCGGTCGAGACGACCCGTTTTGCAACCGACGCACCACCCGGAGAATACGACCTGATTGTCTCGCGCCTTATTCCGTACAAGCGTATCGACCTAGCAGTGAAGGCGTATACACAGATGGGAAAACCCCTCGTCGTCATTGGAGATGGACGCGATCGAGCAGCCTTGGAGCGCATCGCGGGGCCGAATGTGCGTTTTTTAGGACGGGTGAGTGATGAAGAATTGCCCCGATGGGTGCAAGGGTGCCGGGCGTTTGTCTTCCCGGGTGAAGAAGATTTTGGCATTGCCCCCATCGAAGCGCAGGCTGCCGGGCGTCCTGTGGTTGCGTTTGCCGCTGGTGGAGCGCTGGACACAGTCATCGAGGGCGTGACGGGGACGTTTTTCCACGAACAGACGCCAGACGCACTTGCCCACGCCGTCCAGCGTTTGGATCACATGACATTCGACCCGCAGCGCATCCGACAACATGCGGCCCAATTCGACACAACAGCCTTCAAATCGGCCATGCGGGCGTTTGTCGAGAAGGCCTTTGTAGAGCATCAAGCGCACATTCATCAGGCTGGTTGGCAGACTAAGGAGGTTGGCTGATGGAATTGCGCCAGTATTGGCTGATTGTGCGCCGCCGCTGGTGGCTTCTCGTCCTTTTGCCGGGACTGGTTGGTGCATTTAGCTGGCTGACATATACACCGCCAGCGCCTGTGTACCAATACGTGATTCGCCTCGTTGTCGGTGTTGAGCCGCTGGAAGAAAACGGATGGGCATGGGAAACCGACCCGCGCTTGGCAGCAGCACAGGCCAGTGAATACATCGCCGATGATTTGAGCGTCATCGTGGGCGAAACCGCTTTTGCCGAGGCTGTAAGCACTCGCTTAGGTGATATTCAGGTACCACCGGGGACAATTGCCGGGGCTACCGTGGCTGAAAAACAGCATCGCATCTTGACGATCACCATCACGTGGGGCGACCCCAATGCGATTCAGCGGATTGGCGAAGCCGTTGTCGCGACGTTGGAAGCCGATGCCGCGCAGTTTTTGCCCTTGGTGGGAGGGACGCGGGCTCGCCTTGCGGTGATCGGTCAGTATGGCCCCTTCCCCGTGGGAGATGGCTTACGGCAGAAATTGGATATCCCTTTGCGCCTTGTCCTTGCGCTCATTGCTGCTGTGGCATTTGTGTTTGTGTGGGAATATCTTGACGATACCATCCGCTCACGAAGTGACGTTGAACGCTCTGTCCGCACTCCTGTTTTGAGTGAGATCCCACGTATTTCTCGTAGATGGCGGAGGTAAAATCTGCGAGAGAGGAGAAAAGAATGTCAGCATCGATTCGTGTGGCCGTATGTGGCCCGTTGCAGTTTTTGCAAGAGGCCCTGGTTCATGTGCTTCGACAGCGCTATAAGATGCAGGCGGCACATTTTGTGCTGCCACATGAGTGTATGTCTGACACTATGAGCCGGGTCGTGCAGGAAGTGAAGCAGTTCGCGCCAGACATTGTGATATTCTTCCCTGAAACCAAAGAGCCGTCCAGAAGCCTTACTCACATCGAATCTTTGACAGCTCTCGATGCCAAAGTCATTCTGGTGACCTACACAGAAGGCGAAACCCGGCAATTTGCCCATGATGCCGTCTTGCACGGCGTTGTTGGGGTTTTACCGGCGTCGGTCTCGTTGGCGTTGCTATCGCGTGCGATCGTCAAAGTCTTCGAGGGCGAATTGTGGCTTGATCGTACCTTGATGGCCGTCGTCCTCAATCGCTTGACTCGCTCCGATCATCTGGATAAGCGCAACGCAATCGAAGAAAAAGTGGCCAGTTTGACCGAGCGCGAGCGTGAAGTCATCCGCTGGTTGGCAAAGGGACTCAAGAACAGCGATATTGCTGACCAGATGGCCATCAGCGAGTCAACTGTCCGGCATCATTTTACCTCGATTTTCAACAAATTGGGGATGAACAATCGCGTCGAGTTGTTGCTTTTTGCTATTAAACATCAACTTGTTGATCTAGATGAAGTCTAAACATTGAAGCCAGGAGCATAGGGATGACACTCCGTCGCCGCCAAACGATTTTGGTACTTTGTCTGTCATTTGCCACATTGTTGGGAATGTGGGGAACAGGGCTTTTGACGCCTTCGATTACACTGGCATGGGATGCCGAGAGCGCCGATGTTCAAGGGTTCTATGTGAGCCGTGGACGTTCTGCCGAAGGACCCTTTGAGCGCATTACACCTGAAATGATTCCTGCGAGAGCGGATGCTGAACATCACCCCCAGTACAAGGTGATTGACACCGCAATCGAGCCAGGTGTGGCGTATTACTATGTCTTGGAAGTAGTAAAGATGTCGGGGGAAACGGAGCGTAAGCCATTGGAGGGCCCAGCTATTGTGACACAAAGTCCGGGGATGTGGCTTGCTGCCTGGTTGGGTGCCACCATTTTTCTGGTGTGGCTTGTCAACAGGTTTGTGCCAGAGCAAGCAGCCTGACATTCAGGCGTAGATGTACTTTTTCCAGATCTCGGGTGCATTTCCGTTGCCGAGCAACGTCAGCCCGAAGTACCGTGGTCGGAATGGCTGTCGCAACAGCGTCATCCCAATTTCATGCGGCAAGGAATTGCCCTTGCGTCGATTGCAGGCTGTACACGCAATCACCAGGTTTTCCCACGAATGCTCCCCACCACGCGAGCGCGGAATCACGTGATCAATCGTTAGGTGCTCAACCCCTGGTTGCTTGCCGCAATACTGGCATGTAAATTCGTCCCGAAGCAATAAGTTGCGCCGCGTCAGTGGGACACTCCAATGTCGTGGGACGTGCACATAGCGATACAGCCGAATGACGAGCGGGCGTGGCAGGCGCAGATACGCTGAGTGAATGAACGTCTCATCGCTTTCGAGAAGTTCCGCTTTTTCTTTCAGCAAGAGCACAATAGCGCGTTTCACAGAAACGGTATGCAAAGGTTCATAAGAAGCATTGAGAACAAGTACGCCAGCCATACTTCGACTCCCTCTTCGCTCGATAAGCAAAAAGCGGCCTGCACAGGGCAAGGCCGCTTTTGTCATTCACACATTGTTTGGTGTCGTATAAAAACCGTGTGGCGCATGACCGAAAACCTTTTCACGCCATTACATTCTCGGATGAATTCGAATGGCGTAAGGCCAAAAATTCGTTCACTTCTTCCTGAGCTTTGCGATACCGGCGAAGGAGGGCAGCATCACTTCCGCTCAGGCTGCTAATCGTGCGCGACGCACACGTCTGGCAGCCGAGGGAGAGTTTGTACGAACCAGGCTGGCACTTCAAACATCCACACAGCCGCACCATCATCAACTGAAACGCCAATGCCTCAGGGTCCGTTTCGTCTTTTTGGGCAACTGTCTCGACCAGTTCTTTCCACTTTGGACCCCGCAAATTCGCCAGCGTACGGGTGATGCGATGTGGGAAGAGAAATACATTATTTCGGAACATAGACCCCTACTCCATAAAAAACTCGGGGGCCAGGACTCGAACCTGGATTGGCGGATCCAAAGTCCGCTGTCTTGCCGATTAGACGACCCCCGATCGATACAACACTTCCTTTTCTGTTTTCTCACAGAGAGCGGGCGATGGGACTCGAACCCACGACCTTCTCCTTGGCAAGGAGACGTTCTACCACTGAACTACGCCCGCTTATGTGTTTCATGGTAGCAGCCAGAACGGCTTTTTCAAAATGAAGCAGGGGGGACAGGACTCGAACCTGCAGCCTGCGGTTTTGGAGACCGCTGCTCTGCCAATTGAGCTACCCCCCTGGGCAAAGCGCCGATACAATAGCAATATTCCTGTTTTGTGTCAAATTTGCCACCGGTTGAATTTCGTGAACGAGAGGGGAGCCTGTGCCAAAACCTTGCCGCGTCTCGTCCCTCATGCTATCATCGCCTTGGCCTGACAAGCGGAGGGAAGAAAAGGAGTATCCCCATGGCTATGGATGAAGATGCGGTGACCCAACGTGTACAAGAGTTGTTGACGCGTGGGCGTGAAGCCGCTCGCAATGAGCGTCGTGATGAAGCACGGCAGTATCTTCAAGCGGCTGTTGATATCGACCCGGAAAACGCCGAAGCCTGGTTGTGGCTGGCCGGCGTCATGGATGATCCCTACGAGGCCAAATATTGCCTTGAACGTGTGCTTGAAATCGATCCTCTCAACGAACGTGCCCGGCGAGGGCTGGCATGGGTGGAGCAACAGATTGCTGAGATGGAAGCAGAACCCGTATCGCCAGCGGAAGAAGCAGGCTTTTCGAGTATCGAATCTCAGTTGCGAGCGCAGCTACGTACTGAGCATGAAGACCGACCAGGGACAGGATTGCTCACGGATAGCGCGTTGGAAACGTCTACCGGGTTCAATGTGCGTGAGTTCTTGGCATCGCCTGATGCGCCCTATCGCATTGCCACGTTGGTCTTGCTTGGCTTCCTGGCGTTGGGATTGGTGTTGATGATGTTGTTGACGCTTGGCATCATAGACCCGGTGACGATTGCTTGACGGTTTCGCATTTTGAGCCCTTTTCTCTATACTGTGTGCGCGAGCAATGGCGCCGGACGTCCAAAAGACGTCCGGTTTTTTCTATGTGCAATGTCGATTCGAAAAGGAGGGCTTTATGGCAAAGATTCCTGTGGCTGTTTTGGGTGCAACAGGGTTGGTGGGGCAACGTCTGGTTCGGCGGCTCGTGGACCATCCGTGGTTTGAAATCGTGGCGCTGACGGGGTCGGAACGGTCGCAAGGAAAGCGATATGCCGATGTCGTGCGCTGGAGGCTCCCGGGTGATCCACCCGCAGCGGTTGCTGAGATGGTCGTGCAGCCAAGTGATCCTGCACATGTGCCTGCCCGGCTGGTCTTTTCAGCCTTGCCGTCGAGCATTGCGGCGGAAATCGAGGCGGCATTTGCGCGTGCTGGGGCGCTGGTTTCCAGCAATGCTCGCAACTATCGCATGGATTCGGATGTGCCGCTTGTGTTGCCAGAGGTGAATCCCGACCATCTCGCGTTGTTGCATGTTCAACGCAAGCGGCGCGATTGGACGGGGGGCATCGTGACCAATGCCAACTGTGTGGCCATTCCTTTGACACTGGCCTTGAAACCGTTGCACGATGCTTTTGGCGTCGAACGAGTCTTCGTGGTCACCATGCAAGCCATCAGTGGTGCGGGGTACCCTGGCGTGGCTTCACTTGATATTGTGGACAATGTGATTCCGTTCATCAGCGGTGAAGAGCCGAAAATCGAAAGCGAACCCTTGAAAATGTTGGGAACGTTGCATGATGATGCAGTCACACAGGCGCCGATTGCTATAAGCGCCCAGGCGAACCGTGTTGCCACCCGTGATGGGCACATGCTTTGTGTCAGTGTGGGATTGAAGCGCCAAGCCACACCAGCCGAGGTGGCCGATGTGTTGCGTGCCTACCGTGGTATGCCACAGGAACTGGCATTGCCAAGTGCGGCTTCCGCACCTATCGTCGTGCGCGATGAGGATGACCGCCCACAACCAGTGCGCGACCGTGACGCAGCGGGGGGCATGGCGATTACGGTTGGGCGCATTCGTGAATGCCCGTTGTTCGATGTCAAGTTCGTGGTGTTGGGGCATAATACCGAGCGTGGGGCAGCAGCTGCTGCGTTGCTGAATGGAGAACTGCTCAAAGCCGAGGGGTTTGTCGCATGAGTGGGAAAACAGTATATTTGCCACGCACCATCGTCGAGCAAATCATCGCCCATGCGCGTGAAGGCAAACCCGAAGAAGTGTGCGGGTTGGTGGCGGAAGATGAATCCGGCCACCCGGTGGCGATTTTCCGCGTGCCCAATATCGCCACGAACAAAATTATTACCTATCACATGGACCCCCACGCACAGTTGAAAGCGTTTCGCGAGATGGAAGCACGCGGTTGGCAATTGCATGGTATCTACCACAGTCATCCGGCGACGCAGGCCTATCCGTCTGAAACCGACCGCGGGCTGGCGTTCGACCCATTCGACAACCAGCCGCTCTATCCCGATACGATTTATTACATCGTGTCGTTGGCCAACGATGCCAAGCCGGTTCTGCGGGGCTTTCTGCTTCCCGACCCTGAAACGGTTGAAGAGGTGCGCATTGTCGTCGAGGCGTAATGCCTGTGTGCAGACGCAAAGCGCCCCGCTGCAAAGCGGGGCGCTTTCTTCATTTCGGTGGCCTTCTCAGGGTGTCGATGTGGGCTCGCCTGATGGCGTGACGCTTGGTTCGACAGAAGGCGTTGCAAATGGGTCAGGTGTCGGCGTGGGTTCAGGCGTGGGTGATGGCGCAATGGGCAGCAACTCCGTAATGCCTAACGTTTCTTGCACATAGGGATAGATTTTTTCCCACCGTGGTTGCAGTACGTCGCCTAGTTTTTCATGCTTCACATCGTAGACGAAGTTGGGGCCTATGATACCACGACGAATGTTGGCAGCATCGATTTCGCTCCCAAGGCGTGCCAGCGCAATCATCTCGTCCAGCGTCATGTCGGTTTCGATGCTGCTGTACACCGTGTTGGCGATCTGGTACAAACGGCGCGGTGTCAGGCTAGTGAGAATGCCGAAACTGAGCACCTTGTCGCGTACCGCCAAGATGACTTGTTGCTGGCGCTCTGCACGGTCGAAGTCGCTACCAGAGTGACGGGTGCGAGCATAGATGAGCGCACGCTCGCCATCCATGTGTTGAAGCCCCGGTTCGAATTCAACTCGCATATACCCGTAATCTTCGGTGGGGTAGTAGGGATCGACAATGCGCTCAGGAACCTCGATATCGATCCCCCCGATGAGATCCACAATTTTGCGGAACGCATCGAAATCGATGACGACATAGCGGTCGACAGTAATGCCAAAATTGCGGCGAATGGTCTGCTTGACGAGTGCAGGCCCGCCACCAGGATAATCGTAGGCTTCTCCAAAAAAGAAGGCCGTGTTGATGCGGTTCAACTGTTCCCCAAAACCGTAATCGGGAATGGTGACATACAAGTCGCGCGGGATGGAGAGCATGGCTGCGCTTTTGGTTTGTGGGTCAATACGAACCAGAATGATGGTATCGCTGCGCCAGGTGCGTTCTGTGTCGTCCCGCTTGTCCACCCCGAGCACGAGAATGGTCATTGGGTGTTGAACGTCGGCAATGTTCAATTGCTCGTTCTCGTCCGACTGTCCAAAAGAGATGGATGGCAGCGTGATAGGGCCGGTGGCGCTCGTCGTATGTGACGTGTTGGAAGATGCAGTCGCTACTGTGGCAAAGGGCACATTCGCCGTGGCGATGATGTGCCGGGTCGCTTTATAGGAGAGAAACGTCGTAAAAAGCCCTGCTGCAATGAAGAGCACCAGCAGCAAGGCCATAAAAATATCGAACCAGGGCACCCCTGCATTCGATAACGTGTTGGATTTTGGTTGTTGGATGCTGTTGTGCATAGCCTGCTCGACACATGTGAGAGATTTCACAGCGGCAGAGTATAGCACAGGCAAAGCCGAGTGCCAATCAATCAAGATGAAAATCTCGCGGGAAAAAGGGCTCTTCGTGCATGTATCATTGCTTCAAAGAGGGAGGGCATGTTCGAAAAAGGCCGAAATGGGTATTTGGTGTTTTGCTTTTCTCACTTATACTTCGCTGCTGCAAACTTGATAACATGTGGAGAGAGAACCGCATGGCAAGTATTGGACAACAATTGCGTGAAGCACGTGAGGCGCGTGGGCTTTCGTTGGAAGATGTGGCTGCGGAAACACGCATTCGCCTGGAATACTTGGAAGCGATCGAAAACGACAACTTCGCGGCATTGCCGGATGATGTGGTGACGCGGGGGTTTGTACGGAATTTCGCACGGGCTGTTGGCCTCGACCCTGAAACGCTGATGACTGCATTGGGCGCCCCACGCATCGAGATCCTGACCGCCGAACAGTTCCACATTGAAAGCGAGATCGATGAACCACTGGCACCTTCGGCGGTGCCGTGGAGGCGGCTTGTTTCTGCCCTTGCGTTGGTCGTTGGCGTGTTGGCTGTGTTGGGGGCGCTGATGTGGCTCTATCCACAGCGTACAGTATGGTTGGAGCGTGTAGGGTTGGCGGGTTTGTTGATGAACGAAAATGGCGCCACACCAACGCCCACACCAACAGTGCTGATAGCCGGTGCGGAAACGCAAGAGGGCGAAACAATAGCAACGACGCCCACGCCAACGCCCACACCGACGGCAACGCCTGTGCCGACAGCAACACGCCCACCGCGTACCCCCACACCGACACCGGGCGAGGCGGCGCCACCTATAGCAGCGGAAGGTCTCCAAGTGCAGGTGCAAGCCGAACAAGATGTCTGGCTGCTGGTCGAAGTGGACGGCCAAAAAATGTTCGAAGGGCTGATGCAGCCGGGTGACACGTTGGAGTGGATTGGCCGAGAGCGCATCTTTTTGCGGACAGGCAACGCAGGGGGAACGCGTGTCTTCGTGAACGGGGTGGACATTGGTGTTTTGGGCGATTCGGGCGAAGTTTTGTCGCGCGAAATTTACCTCGATGCCCAAAGCGGTATGCCTGTGTTGGGTGAACCACAGCCAACACCTGTCCCCACAACGACGGGGTAAACTGGCTTGATGAGGCGTAGAAGATGAAATACCACGTTGTGACGTTAGGGTGTGCCAAAAATATTGCTGATAGCGAAGGCATTGGTACATTGCTGCGTGCCGCCGGCTACGAACCCGGCGCACCTGAAGAGGCTGATGTCCTGATTGTGAACACCTGTGGTTTTTTGCAGGCAGCGCGGCAGGAGAGCATTGAAACACTGAACGCCCTTGGCGCACGAAAGAAACCGGGGCAGATGCTGGTTGCGGCTGGCTGTTTGAGTGAGCGATACGGCGCGGCTCTTGCCGATGAAGTCCCAGCGCTAGATGGCATCATTGGCACCCAGCAATGGACACGCATTGCCGAGTTCATTCAGCAGTTGCGCGAGCGAAAAGAAGAAGCCCGCTGGCGTGCCTATGTGATGCCCCCCGATGCCCGCAACCATGTGGCCGACAGCGTGAGCCGTCGTGCAGAAGGGCATAGCGCCTACCTGAAAATTGCCGATGGGTGTTCAGCACCATGCGCCTTTTGTACCATCCCCAGTTTCAAAGGCCCACAGCGCTCGAAGCGACCAGGGACGGTCATTCGTGAAGCACAAGAGCTGGTGGCGCAAGGTGTGCAGGAGATTGTCCTGGTGGCGCAAGATTTGACAGCCTACGGTCGTGATTGGGGAGAATCTGATGGCTTGCCCACTCTCCTCGAACACCTGATGCGTGAAGTCGAAGGGGATGTCTGGTTTCGTCTCATGTATGCCTATCCAGGACATGCCTCAGAGCGCCTGATCGAAGTGATGGCGACGCATGAACGCATTTGCAATTACTTGGATATGCCTTTGCAGCATGGCGATCCCAACGTCCTCAAACGCATGCGCCGCCCCCATAAAATGGAACGCATCTACCGCTTTTTTGAACGCATTCGGGAAGCCATGCCCGATATCAGTCTGCGAACGACGTTCATCGTTGGCTACCCGGGGGAAACCGAAGCCGAATTCCAAAATCTGCTCGACTTCATGAGCGCTATCCAGTTCGACAAAGTGGGTGTCTTCACCTTTTCGCCAGAACCGGGAACGCCTGCCGCCGAATTCCCCGACCAGATTCCGGATGAAGTCAAACAGGAGCGTTGGGAGCGGGCAATGGCGCATCAGCAGCCCATTGCGCTCGCGCGGCAGGAAGGGCTGCTCGGGCGCACGCTGGATGTACTTGTGGATGGATACGATGCAGACAACAACCTGACGCTGGCTCGCTCGTATCGTGAAGCGCCAGAAGTGGATGGGTATGTTCTCGTTCGGGGCCGATATGAGCCAGGCGAACGGTTGACAGTGCGTATCACAGGGGCCATGCCATACGACTTGGAAGCCCGTGTGGTGAAGCGAAAACCGCGTCGTACACCACCACCCAAACCGGTGGCCATCAGTCTCGACACAATCGAAGTGCGCGAATCCTGAACTTCCTCGCAACACACTAGGCCGAACGTTGCCCAACGTTCGGCCTTTTCGATGTAAGATTGGCTGTTGCTCCCGCTTCTAATCTTCACACGAAGGCCCTGCATGGGAATGAATCGAGGTGAACATGTGGCAATGGTTGGTTGTGGGAATCAGCCTGTTTCTCCTAGTGGCATGTGGTGGGACACCCACGACGAATTCATCAGCGACGGATGAGAGGGCTACGCACTCCGTCGCCACCCCGACCGTGGAGACGACCCCGGAGGCTGAGGACCTTCCCCCTGGTGTCCAGCGGGAATTTTCCACCGATTTTACGCGCCACAGCGTGCCATATAGCGAAATCCTTTCGGGTGGTCCGCCAAAAGATGGGATTCCGGCGATCGATGCGCCCCGTTACATCTCAGTGGATGAAGCCGACGAATGGCTGCGCGACCGTGAACCGGTTGTGTTGGTGGTGCTGAATGGCGATGCACGCGCATTTCCACTGCAAATCCTCACATGGCATGAAATCGTCAATACCGAAGTGGGGGGCATCCCTGTGGCAGTAACCTTTTGCCCCTTGTGCAACACCGCCATCGTTTTCGATCGTCGGTATCATGACATGATGCTCGATTTTGGCACGACCGGGCGTCTGCGGTACAGCAATCTCATCATGTACGACCGCCAAACAGAAAGTTGGTGGCAGCAAGCAACAGGCGAAGCCATTGTCGGCGAGCTGACAGGAGCTGTGCTGACAACATACCCGGCCGCGATTGTTTCGTGGGCATCTTTCAAAACCACCTATCCTGACGGACTAGTGCTCTCACGCGAAACAGGTTTCAATCGGGCATATGGGCGCAACCCCTATGTGGGCTACGATGACATAGACAGTCGTCCCTTCTTGTACGATGGCCCCACGATTGATGGGCGACTGCCACCAATGGCACGAGTGCTGACCGTTGCTGGTGACACCGATGCCGTGGCATTTCCCTACGATGTGCTAGCAGAGGTGCGTGTTGCCAATGCGACCGTAGATGGAGCGCCGATTGTCGTTTTTTGGTCGCCTGGTACAGCATCGGCGCTGGATGGGGACCTCATTGCCGAAAGCCGCGATGTCGGTACCGCATTGGCCTTTTCGCGCGTCCTCGATGGTCGGACGCTTACCTTTATATGGGATGGCAAAACCATTCGCGATACAGATACCAATACCCAATGGTCGCCTTTGGGGCAGGCACTGACCGGTGAATGGCAGGGACGCACATTAGAGCCAGTGGTAAGCATCAATCACTTTTGGTTTTCATGGGCGGCATTCCGCCCCGATACGCGCATCTTTGCGCCGTAAACAGCATGTAGCGGTGCCAGGAGCATGTAACCGAATACACAGGCTGGAAACGTCCAGCCTGCTTTTCTTTTTGTAATATGTGTTGTAAGGTTTACCATTCATTCTGTTCTATGAACGCAAAAAATATTTCGATCGCCCGACCAATTGGCTTTGCGTATGACAACTCAACAGAAAGAAGTCAGTCGCATTCTTGTCGTCGAAGATACTGATGATTTGCGTGCCCTGATGCGCATGCGCCTGGAACGGCGTGGGCACACCGTGCTGGAAGCCCGGCATGGCCGAGAAGCGTTGCAGATTCTGGCATCTGAGCCTGTGGATATCATCCTGCTCGACATAATGATGCCAGAGATGAACGGCTTCGAAACGCTGGAAACCATCAAATCCGATCTGTCTTTACGCCATATTCCGGTGGTGGTGTTATCAGCCCTCAACGATACCGACAGTATCGTCAAATGCATTCGCATGGGGGCGGATGATTATCTCGTGAAGCCCTTCAAGTCGGTATTTCTGTACGCTCGCATAGACAATCTGCTAGAACGCAAACGCCTACACGACCGCGAACAGGCTGCTTTGCGTGCTTTGCGTCAGGAACAGGCGCGTACCGAACAACTCTTGCATAGCCTCTTCCCACGCGCCATTGCCGAGCGTCTAAAACAAGGGTATGACGATGGCATTCTAGCAGACCAATACCCGTCGGCCAGCATTTTGTTTGCCGATATCGTCGATTTTACTAGCCGTGCCGCCCGACTTTCGGCGCAGGACGTTGTGCAGTTTTTGGGTGAACTGTGGGGACATTTTGAAGCGCTGACCGCATCGTTCGGCGCGGACAAAATCAAAACCATTGGGGATGCGTTTATGGCGGCGGCAGGGGTTCCCGAGCCATGCGACGATCATGCAGAGCGCCTCGTTCGATTGGCGCTGGCTCTGCATGAATCGGTGCAAGCATGGCGTTGGCCGCATGGTGCCCCTGTGCAGTTGCGTATTGGCATTGCGACTGGCCCTGTTGCCGCGGGTGTGTTGGGGAGTGTGCGCTTTCAGTATGATGTATGGGGAGATACGGTGAACCTTGCCAGTCGCTTGCAAGATGTGGCTCCCATCAACACCGTTCTTGTCTCGGAAGCGACCTGGCAGGCTGTTCAGGCATGCGCAGAAGGAAAACCGCATCAGGTGCATATCAAGGGCAAGGGGCGGATGACTGCCTATCTCGTAGAGAGACGGCGGTCATTGGATGAACGGGAGCGGCGGTTTTCGTGAACATTGCTGGACTTGCCAGTTTCATATTGCTGGTCATGGCCACGCTGGTGGCCGTTGTTGTCTGGCGTGTGTGGAACCGGTTTCGAAAGTCGATACCCCATGCGTTTCTCGGATTTGGTATTGGCACAGTATGGTGGTGCATCACGTATGCGCTTGAAATGCTCGCACCTTCGATCGAAATCAAATTGCTGGCTGCCAAAGCGCAATATCTTGCTATCACGCTTGTTCCTCTGGCATGGGCAGTGTTTGCGTATGAATACACGCGCCATGGGCAGCGGCTGCCGAAGTGGGTGCGATTGAGTTTTCTTGTCATCCCAACGTTGACGTTGGTTTTCGTCCTCGGATATCCTTCGATTCCCCTGGTATGGCGGGCGCATTTTTTGAGTGAAGAGAGTGTTGTCCCTGTATTGCGCTTCACGTATGGGGGCTGGTTTTGGGTCCATGTGGGGTTTGCGTACTTCTGCAATCTTTTTGGGGCTTTTTACCTTGTCCGTTTTATGCTACGCCAGGGCGATCTGTATCGCGGGCAAGCCCTGACGCTTTTGCTGGCTGTGGCGTTTCCATGGGCAGGGAATTTGATTTATGTGACGGGGACAAACCCTTTTCCAGGGCTGGATTTGACCCCCTACGCATTTGGTGGGAGTGCGCTGGCTGTGATATGGGGATTGTTTCGCTATCAACTTTTCGAGGTTGTTCCAGTAGCACGTGAAGCCGTTATTCGGAGCTCACCAACCGGCATAGTGGTGCTGGATGTGGAAGGGCGTTTGATCGAGATCAACGCCGCGGGACGACAGCTAACTGGATTGGGGGATGCGCAGTGCTTGGGGCTGTTCGCCAGAGATGTGTTGCCCGGTATGCAGGATATCTTGGAGAGCGCCGTACAAGCAGAAGTCTGTCTGGAATGGCAGACCATCGTAGATGGTGAGCAACGATATATCAACGTCCGCAGTTCTTTTCTGCGTGAACCGTCAGGCCGTCATATTGGCTATGTGTTGGCCTTGCATGATACGACTGAAATACACAGGACGGCTGTCGAACTGGCGGCAGCACGGGACGCTGCTCAGGCAGCCAATCGTGCCAAAAGTACGTTCCTGGCCAACATGAGCCACGAGCTGCGCACGCCGCTCACGGTCATTATTGGCTATACGGAAATGCTCATCGAAGATATCTTAGCCGGGCACTATGATGCGCTTGACCCTTCTTTAGAACGTATACATGCGGCTGGACAGCATTTGTTGGGGGTCGTCGGTGAGCTTTTGGATATGTCCAAAATCGAGGCTGGCAAGATGGAGGTTGCGTGTGAGTGGTTCGATGCCGATGAACTGGTCGAATCCGTCCTCTTGTCTGTGCAACCACTCATGTCCCAGCAGGGAAACACATTCCAGTGGCATCTCGAACGGATTGGGCAAATGTACAGCGACCGCACAAAAGTGCGTCAAATTCTCTATAATTTGCTGAGCAATGCCGCCAAATTTACGCAGAATGGTGAAGTGACGTTCCGCACCGAAGTCGGTATCGATGACCGCGGTGTTGAATGGGTCGTTTTTTACGTGTCTGATACTGGTGTTGGTATTCTGCCAAGTAAGATCGAAGCTATTTTTCGCCCCTTTGAACAGGCAGAGATGTCTTCCATACGCGGCACCGGGCTGGGGTTGCCGATTACACACCGTTTTTGTGAATTGCTTGGGGGGACCATTCGCATGACGAGTGAACCAGGGCAGGGAACAGATATTGAAGTGCAGCTGCCCCGTATTGCATTTTCAATACAGAGCGTGCATACTGAACAAGAACAAACAATGTAACCAAAAACCCATGCTGGGTTTTTATCAATGAAGACGCAAAGTGCCACAGGAGATAGTGAAATGAGTGTTGCTGCTGTTGCTATTCTCATATTGTGGGCGATGGCAGCTGCAATTACTGCCCTTGTGATGCAGGTCTGGTATCGTTTTCGCCAGCCTGCGCTACGGGGGTTCATCCTGTTTGGGGGGGCAACGGTTTGGTGGTGTATCACACATGCGCTCAGTCTCTTGTTGCCGACGGCGGAACTCAAATTGCTTGTTGTCAAGGTGCAGTATCCAGCAATTGTGCTTGTTCCATTAGGCTGGTTGCTGTTCACCTATGAATATACCCAGCAAAAGCAATTTCCGCGTTGGGTGTTGGCAATATTGGGTGGGATAGGGGCGCTCACAGTCATTTTCTTGTGGGGATATCCTGCCGTCGATCTTGTATGGCAAGCGCATGAGCTCGCGACAGATGGGTTGGTGCCGGTTTTGCGCCCCACGTATGGCCCCTGGTTTTGGATCCATGTGCTGTATGCGTATGGGGCGCTTTTCGTTGGGGCCCTTTTCCTCTTGCGGTTTATGTTGCGCCGGCAACACGTCTATCGTGGGCAAACAATGAGCTTGCTTCTGGCTATTTTCTTCCCCTGGCTGGCAAGTATAGCGTATTTGTTGGGGAAAAATCCTTTGCCAGGGATTGACACAACGCCCTATACGTTTGGGGTCAGTGTCCTTGCATTGGTATGGGGATTGTTCCGTTATCAGTTGTTCCGTATTGTGCCGGTCGCACGTGAAACGGTCATCCGTAGTTCCCCAACGGGGGTGGTGGTGCTTGATCTGGAAGGACGCATTATCGACATCAACCCGGCGGCGCTGGAAATGTTGGGAACGCCGCCTATGGCCGAGCATGATGTGCTGGGACGTTTGTATGAGCACGCTTTTCCAGACGTAGCAGAGACGATTCGTGTCTGTTTGGAACAGCCAGGACGTCATGAGATAACACGTGAAAGCAACGGGGAAGAGCGCTACTACGAGGTTGAAAGGAGCGAGTTACATGACGATGTAGGACGCCGCTTGGGCACGATTCTCACGCTCCATGACGTGACCGAAGCGCGACGTACAGCCATGGAATTGGCAGCCGCGCGTGATGCTGCCGAGGCCGCTAGCCATGCCAAAAGCGTCTTTTTAGCCAACATGAGTCATGAATTGCGCACACCGTTGACGGTCATTATCGGATACACCGAAATGCTCATGGAAGATATCGCCACTGGTGAGTATGAATCGCTCATCCCGTCGCTCGAACGCATTCAACTGTCGGGGCGGCAATTGCTCGAAATCATTGGCGAAATCCTGGACATGTCCAAAATCGAAGCGGGCAAGATGCGCATGGACCTGGATTGGTTCGATGTGCAACGGCTGCTCGATGAGGTGGTTGGAACAATACGCCCCTTGGTGCGTGAAAACGACAACGCCTTCGAGTATGTGAACGAGCTTCCATCAGGATTGCGCATGTATAGCGACCGTGCGAAGGTGCGCCAGATCCTCTACAATCTGCTGAGCAATGCCGCGAAATTTACACAACAAGGAACGGTGCGTCTGCATATCTCGCGCACAACCAGTGCCACTGGGCAGAACGATATGATACGTATCGAAGTGCACGATACAGGGGTCGGGATTCCCGAAGACAAACTGGATGTGATCTTTCGACCTTTCGAGCAGGGGGACAATTCGCCAACACGTGCTTTTGGAGGAACCGGATTAGGATTGCCGATTACACGGCATTTTTGTGAATTGCTGGGAGGGAGTATCCATGTTGTCAGCAAGCCTGGACAAGGAAGTACATTTACTGTCGTGCTCCCGCTTGTGGCCCCACAACCAGGAAGGCAACAGGCTGATGACGTGCAAACAGAGGTGCCTGCATCATAGCGAACGATATCCCTGTGAGGGCAAGGAACGTGCTGACAAGGGATCACAATCGCCACAAAGACGATAACTGCGAAATTGTGCCGGCAACCTTTCGGCATGCGCTTGATGAGCGGGTGTTGCTCGCGATCCTGATTGGCCTTTCTGATCGCGATAGTGGTGTGGCTCAGCGTGTGAGTTCACTTGTATTTGTTGATTGGTCAACGACGTTTGGCAACGAATCGAGCGGTTCTGATTCATCGGTGTGGGAGTATTCGCTCTCTCGTGGCGCTGGTTTTGGGGGTGTTTGGAGATCCTGGCTTTGGCTGGCATTCAGAGCAGGCATGCAACCGTCTTGGGGCCATGTTCTCTTCATCGGTACGCCAGCTTTGCGACGGATTCGCCGCGCCGCCAATGATTGACTGCAAATGGCGAGTGATGTGTTGCTGCTTGCCAATTCTGGTGGCGAGAGAGAGGGAGAGGGAACTTGACTTTGGCCTGACGCTGATGGAAACATTTTTCGACATGCTTGGGGCAACATTCTCAATTGAAAGTCAGCTCGGAAAAGGCACGACTGTACCCATTGTTGTTTTTTCCGCGCATGGCCGTAGGGAGCATGCACCGGCATTCGCGACTCAGGAGGCATTCCATGCATGAGCAAAGCGAATCTGCTCGCGTTTCGTCATGGTTCGATCTGGCAACAGTCGAACGTTGGGCTGTTCGCCTTGTTCGTGTGCCTGTGATTGGCGATATTGGGCTTATCGATGGGTTGCTTGTCATAAGTGCTGTGTTGACATGGGCTCTTCACGATGAATTCGAATTTTGGCTCTATCTCATTTACGCATGGTTGGGCATAGGTGCCTTTTTCTGGACATGGCGTACCTTTGCCGTGCGGGGGATCGCGTGGGTTCTCATTTCGTTTGCACTGATGGTGCAGAAAATCAGCATTGGGGAAATGGAGCCTGATGCGTTCATCGAGCGCCCCCCCCTTCTTCTCCTCCTTGTCTCGATTTTCGTTCTGGCGCGTTGGCGCGATCAAAACGCCGCAAAACTGGAAGCCACCAATCGTGAACTGGCACAACGTGTGGCAGATCTGGTCAGACTATCGACTGAACTGGAATCTTCACAAGAAAAACTACGCGAAATGGCAGAGGCACGAGCAACGTTTTTGGCGCATTTCAGCCATGAGCTGCGCACACCATTGAGTGCCATGTTAGGGTATCTCGAATATGTGTTGGAAGATGCCTTTGTGAACAGTGAAAGCGAAGTTGCCGATGTCTTGCGCAAGACCTATGACGCTGGGCAACATTTGCTTCATCTTGTCAACGAAACACTCGATCTAGCACGTATCGATGCCGGAAAAACGGAAGTTCACATGACTTCATTCGACTTGAAACGTGAGGTTCAAACAGTCATCGAGACCATTCGTCCACTCATTGCTCGCAATGGCAATACCCTGACCGTTGAGTTTTCCCAAACGTTGCCACCTATCCAGAGTGATCCGGTCAAAGTGCGCCAGATTCTTTACAACTTGCTCAGCAATGCGGCCAAATTCACCCAAAATGGATCAATCCGACTGTCGGTGAAAATCGAGCCCCGTTCGAACACAGAATGGGTGTATATCACGGTGCGTGATACGGGGATGGGGATGAGTGAAGAAGATTTGCGTTTGTTGTTTGTCCCATTCACACGCGCCAACGTTGCCCGCGAAACACGTGGTACCGGTTTGGGAATGCCATTGACACAACGGCTCGTCCAATTGTTGGGGGGAAGTATTCGGGTGCAAAGCGCCCCTGGGCAAGGCACGACATTCGTTGTGCGGTTACCACGTGCGTACCAGGAGGAGGGGTAATGCAGGAAAATTTGCTGTTTCCTTTGGCAATGGCATTTTTGCTCGCCATAGCCGGCGTTCCCTTGTGGGGTGAGCGCAACGAACAGGCAGGGCGCTTTTTTGCCGTCACGTTGTTTGGGCGTTCTCTGGCATTTGTAGGAGGTATTCTGACGGTATTGAATACGAGCCTGTTGCTCGAACGCCTGGGAATTTTCACGTTTGGGCTCGGTATGGTAGTGAGTGGCGTGTTTCTGGTACTGTTTGCCGCTTCCTACGCCGCTCGGCTACGGTCAGGATACGCAAAATGGCTCCCGCTCTCTTTCGTGCCCTACTTGCTTTGGCTGGTTGCCGTTCGTGATGTGCCAGTGGAATATTTCATGAAACCAGCGCTTTTTTTGGCGAATGATCGTTTACCAGCAAAACTCGTTGTGTTCCCAGTGATGTATGTGCTCTTGCCCGTACTGGCGACTGCGGCTTTGCTGTTTCCATCTCTATGGCGTCGTATTCCCCAGGCACGCTGGCGAGTCTTCTCGTTGGTCATACTGTTGTTGTTGACTTTTGCCTCGCTTCCAATTTTCGTGCACTTTGGTACCCTCGCATCATCGACCATTCAGTCGCTTGGATTGTTGCTAGTGGGGGTTGCTTTTTTCGTCCTCGACCGTCGTGCGTTGACGTTTGCGGCTGAATTCGTTCTCGATAATTTGCAGAATCCTGTTCTCATCCTCGATGAAAAAAAACAGATCGTCGAAGTCAACCCAGCAGCCCGGCATATGCTCGGAATGCCTTTGGAGGATGTTCTCGGGCGTCCCATCGAGGACGTATGCCCATCGCTGGCTGAGGTTTTGGATTTGGGAATTACTGTCGAAACGCGCTTCGAAATGAAGGGCCGATTGTGGGCGGCAAATGAATCTTCGTTGCCATCACCCTTTGGAGGTGCGCAGTGGCGGGTCTTGATTTTGACCGATGTGACCCAATCGCGGTATATGCAAGAGGCGTTGGAACGTGCTCAGCGCGAAATGGCGCTTTTACAAAAGCAGTGGGAAACAGTCGTCGATGAACTCCCTCAGGTGGTAGCGTTGCTCGATGAATGCGGCTGTATTATTCGTGCCAATCGGACATTGGAAACGTGGACTGGCCACTCGCCAAAGGCTGAAATGTCGTTGCACCAGGCATTGCATCCTCATTGCACGCTTTCCGTCTGCTATTTGGAAGCTGTCTGGCAGAATGCACAAACATCCCTGAAAGCAAACGAATATTGGGAATATGAAGTTGACGATGTCGTTTTGCAGCGGCGTTTGCTCTATCGTTTTATGAATATCACTACTGAAACAGATCGACCTTTGTTTGCACTGTTGATCGAAGACATTACCGAACGGTACCAGCATGAAGAAGAATTGCGCCGCGCGCGTGATGAAGCCGAGGCTGCCAACCGAGCCAAAAGTACGTTCCTGGCAAATATGAGCCACGAATTGCGCACCCCACTCAATGCAATTATTGGGTATAGCGAACTATTGTATGAAGATGCTCTGGATGCCGGCAACCGTGAAATGGCAGACGACTTGAAGAAAATTCATGGTGCTGGTCGCCATCTCCTCACACTCATCAATGATGTACTCGATATCTCCAAAATCGAAGCCGGGCGGATGCAGGTTGCCATGGAAGAGATGGCGGTACGTGATATCACTGATGCTGTTGTCCACACCGTCATAGGCCTGATTGAGGAAAACAACAACATCTTCGAATACATGATCGATGAAAATGTGGGCATCGTGCGTACAGATGCCACCAAACTGCGCCAGATTCTGGTCAATTTGTTGGGAAATGCCGCGAAGTTTACGGAAAATGGCAAAGTATCGTTACGTGTCTGGCGTGAGCAGAGACGCCCCAATGATTTCATCGTCTTCGAGGTTTCCGATACAGGTATTGGTATTCCCGAAGAAAAAATCCCCGTGTTGTTCCAGCCTTTTACGCAAGTTGACCCGACATCGACGCGCAAACATGGCGGTACTGGATTGGGGCTGGCAATCACCAAGGCGTATGTGGATATGCTGGGTGGGACCATCGAAGTTCAGAGCGAACGGGGGAAAGGAAGCTCGTTCTGGGTACGTTTGCCGATTGTTTCGACACTGACGGAGGAAGCCAAAACACTCCCCGACGCCCTAGAAGAAGAGACCAATGTTTTGCCGGTCATTCGCCCCGATATGCCTGTTGTCTTGGTGGTCGATGACGACCGCAAAGCGCGTGAGTTGATGGAGCGTGTCTTGCGGCGTGAAGGCTTTGCTGTGATTGAGGCAACGAATGGGCCGGCGGGGCTTCGCTTGGCACGCGAAATGTTGCCCGATGTGATTGTGCTGGATGTCTTCATGCCGGAAAGCGACGGCTGGACTGTCTTGCAGGCACTCAAACAAGATGCGACAACGGCCGATATTCCTGTCATCTTGTGCACGGTGGCGACGGATCGCGACCTGGCACTTGCGCTTGGCGCTGCTGAATTCATCCAGAAACCGGTTGAATATGAAGAACTGGCACGCCGTGTGAAACGCTATGTCGACAACCGCAAAGATGCTGATGCCGCCCCACGTGTGCTTGTCGTCGAAGATGATGCTTCGATGCGTGAACTGCTGGTGCGCTTACTCGACCGTATGCATATCCACGCTGATGAAGCCCAAAATGGCCGTGAAGCAATCGATTATGTGCGTGCTCGAGTCCCAGACCTCGTTCTGCTTGATTTGATGATGCCGGAGATGGATGGCTTTCGGTTTTTGACCTTGCTGAGAGCCGACCCAGAATTTACCAATCTCCCTGTCATTGTGGTGACCGCGCGGGACCTTTCACCCGAGGAACGGGAGCGATTGCGACGCTCGACACAAGAAATCATTCGAAAAGGCGCTTTCGATCGGTCCCAATTCTTGAACATCGTGCACAATGCTCTGGCGTCGACTGTTTCCCAAAAGCAAGAACCACGTGAAGAGGAGTACGAATGATGACACGCATACTCCTGGTTGAAGACAACGAATTGAACCGCGATATGCTCGCGCGACGATTGAAGCGGCGTGGGTTCGATGTCATCACGGCGCCGGATGGCGAAGCAGCACTGACCATGATTCGCCAGCACATGCCAGATATCATCCTCATGGATATGAGTTTGCCCAAGATGGATGGCTGGACAGCCACGAAACATATCAAGCAAAACCCCCAAACGGCGCATATTCCGGTGCTGGCGTTGACGGCACATGCCATGATTGGTGACCGTGAGCGGGCACTGGAATCAGGATGCGATGAGTACGAAACCAAACCTGTGGATTTCCAACGCCTTTTGCAGAAAATCGATATACTTGTGCAGAAATCTGGTTCGTAAATGTGCGTGGCGTACAGGGAGCGTCTCTTATGCAAGATGTTCATACCTACCTCGATGCATTGGGGCATATCGGCACATTGCTGATTCGTTCGGCTCGTTGGAGGGATGTTGCCGCGGAAGTTGCCCGGTGTGTTGCCCAAACAACGCACGCCCAAACCGTGACCATTGTCCTCAATCAGTACGAGGCTTCACAGGCATGGCGGGGGGCGTATGCGGCCCAATATGGCCCCGAACATGCTGCCTGGCCCTGGCAACCTCCGCTGCCTTCTCATGTTGCCAAAACGCTCGAACGTGGGGATGTGTGGCGAGATCCCCCCTATGCCTTGGTGCCACTTGTTCTAAACGAAAAGTGGATTGGGGTATTGGCATTGGTTGCGCCAACGCAACAGTGGTTTTCCCCTGCGGATGAGCAATTTGCCGTGCATGTGGCACATATGTTGGCCGAAGCCGAACGCCGTCGCCGTGAGTCGCTCGTGATGCGTTGGGATGCGTTGAAGCAAGATGTGCCTGATAGAGCCCACCAGCTGCACATGTATGCCAATGTCGCCGATGCGCTCTTCCTGTGCGACCAAAGTGGACGTATTGTGGATGCCAATCTGATGGCGCAAGTGCTGTTAGGTCGTTCGATCGACGAATTGCAGGGGGCATCTCTTACGAGTGTATGGGGGCTTTCCTCTTTTGAAGAAAGGACCTGGTGGCAGGAAATTCGAACGACATTGCAGCAAACAGGGCGTTGGATTCGTCGTTTTCAGGTGGCACGCCCCGATGGGACCATTTTGACGCTCGAAGCCACTGTGGTGCCCCTTGACAACAGTGAACACATTCTTGTGATTGCAGAAGATGTGAGCGATGTTGCGCAAGCATTCGAGCGCTTGCGGGCAAGTGAAAATCGCTACCGCGCTTTGGTGGAATATGCCCCGGATATCGTGTTTGCGATGCGGAGTGATGGAACATTGTTGACGCTCAACCCAGCATTTGAAACCCTTACGGGCTGGGACCGCGATGAGTGGATTGGAAAAAATGTGTTGGATTTGGTTCATGAAGACGATACGCATTTGCTTGCTGAAGCCCGTGAATACGCTCGCCAACGTCGTATTGTTCGCACCGATGTACGTCTGCGACGACGCGACGGAGCCTATCTGTTCGTTGAAATAACCGCCGCCCCCGAACGTGTTGGTGATGCCATCGTCGTCTACCATGGTATCGCCCGTGATATCACCCAGCGTATTGCCGTGGAACAAGAGTTGCGTTCCCAGCGCAGACTTTTCCGCAATTTGGCGGAAATTGCTCGCGCAACCAGTCGGCGGCCATCGCTGGAAGCGACCCTGCATGACATGCTCGATGTCGCCTGTTCGGCCACAGGGGCAGCGCGTGGCAGTCTCTTCTTGCTCGATCGGGCAGGGCGGGTCACCCATAGCATTCTGGCACGTGAGCAGGCCGATGAGGAAGAAAAAATCCGCCTGGCAACACGCGCCATCAAAAGTGGTGTGGCGGGGCTGGCCGTTCGAGAACGTCAGGTGATTCGTATCGATGATATTGCCAACGACCCGCGTTGGGAAAAATACCCCAATGCGCCGTTCGTGGAAGGCTCTGCGCTGGCAGTACCGATTTCGCATGACGATGATGTCCTCGGTGTCATGACATTGCTTGCCGGGCAACCGCATTTCTTCAGCGAAGAAGATGTTGCCCTCATGTCTGCCGCCGCCGACCAGATGGCGTTGGCTGTGCGTAATGCACAACTCTATGAGGAGCAACGCCACCTGATCCGTGACCTCGAAGTTGCCCGTGATGCCGCCGAAGCCGCCAGCCGTGCGAAAAGTGCCTTCCTTGCCAATATCAGCCATGAATTACGCACGCCGCTCACGGTGATCATTGGCTATGCCGAAATGTTGCTCGAAGATGCGCAGGAGTTGGGAGATTCGCATCTGATCCATGGGCTGGAACGTGTCCTGGGTGCCGCGCAACACTTGCTCCATGTCGTCAATGATTTGTTGAACCTGACGAAAGTCGAAGCCGGCATCTCCGAACTCGATATTCAAAAAGTAGATGTGCACGACCTGGTCGAATCGATCGTGCAGCATATCGAACCGTTGGTTGCCGCCAGTACGAATAGGTTCTCGCTGGAAATCGATGAAAGTGTACATGAATTTGTCGGCGATGTCGTCAAACTCCGACAAATTTTGTTGAACTTGCTGAGTAATGCCATCAAATTTACCGATGATGGAGAGATTTCACTCCGCGTCTGGGGTGAACGGGACAATCAGCAAGAGATGCTGGTCTTCGAAGTCCGCGATACCGGCATTGGGATTGCCAGCGAACATTTGCAGAAACTTTTCGACCCCTTCTATCAAATCAACACCGAACGCAATCGAAAACATGGCGGCACCGGACTGGGGTTGGCGATCAGTCAACGGTATGCACAGCTCATGGGAGGGCGTATTCAGGTCGCCAGTGTCGTTGGCGAGGGGGCCGTTTTTACCGTTCGCGTGCCCGCTGTTGTTTCACAGTAGCGCATATGCACTTCGGTACACTCAATGACTCAACGATAAGGAGTTTGTACAATGAGCAACCAAGCACAAACCAAGCATCGTGTGTTGATTCTGGAAGACGACGAGGATTTGCGGTTTATTTATGCACGCACCATGCGCCGTGCTGGCTACGAGGTGCGCGAGGCGTCTACGCTTGCCGAAGCCAATCGTTGGCTTGACATTGAGCACTTCGATGTGGTTTTTTTCGACATTCGGCTGGAAGGTGAACGTTCGACCGATATTTTGCGTGAGCGTGCCAAAGAGTTACGGCACAAAGGGACTTTCATCATTGTCATTTCGGCGGAGTCGCAATACGCCGATTTGTCGGAAGAATTGGGCGCCCACTTTTTCCTGGTCAAACCTGTGGAATTGAGCGCATTGGTCACGCTGGTTGAACGTTTGCTGAGCGACCCCGAGGGAGCTGGTGCTTGACATGTGCGACAGGCGGTATGCGGATGGTGTGTTCCGTCTGATACATAATCATTCGCGGCTGGCGCTGGCACTCGCAGATGCTCGACTCCGTCTTCGTCATGCCAATGCGACATTTTGCAAATGGGTGGGGTATGACGAAATAGATGGGGCGTGGCTGCCCGACCTCTTGCCGGCTCTTGTGGGGGTCGAACATCACTTGTTCATGCTGGCGATGCAAGGGGGAGCTCCTTTTACTATTCCGTATCTGGCACACAATGGGCGTTTTTTCGATCTTTCCATAGAGCCAGTTGCCATTCAAGACAGCGAATCATTTTTGCTCATTACCTTGCTCGATGTGTCTGACCGTGCTCGGTTGGAACAGGAACTGCGCCAGCAGCGCAACGAGTTGATGATGCAGCGTGCGGCGTTGCGTCGGGCACGTGATCATCTTGATTATGTGCTGCGTCGCTTTGTGCCGTCCTCGGTGGCCGATGCCCTGATCGAAGGAACGCATGCCCCAACCCCCGTGGGAGAGCAGCGTATCGCCACGATGTTCTTTGCCGATGCCCGCGGATTTACCGCCGTTGCGGAAGCATGTTCTGTGGAAGAACTGTTCGATGTGCTCAATGCCCATTGGGCGGTCTTGGTGCATGAAATTCGGGCGCAGGGTGGGACGGTCATCCAGTATGCTGGCGACATGATCATGGCTGCTTTCAATGTCCCCGATGCGCAGCCAGATCATGCGATGCGGGCTACGCGGGCCGCTTTCAATGCACGTGTTGCATTGGACACCTTTGCCGAACAAATTGCCGAGCGAGGTTTGCCCTTATTGCGTTTTGGGTTTGGCCTTCACACGGGCAAAATTATGGCAGGGTATGTTGGTGGTGGTGAGTTCTACCAGTATGCAACAATTGGTGATACGACCAATGTTGCGTTTTATTTGTGCACACAGGCCCCACCTGGTGCCATCTATGCTAGTCATACGACCTGGTCGTCGCTTGGAAATCAGGTGGCAGCCCGTTTCGTGGCTCAGAAAATGGTCAAAAATCGCCGCGAGCCCATTCTCATGTATGAATTGATCGAGTTGCTCCCCTCTGTCTGAGCATGGAAGGGGGCATTTTTGCCTCCTTGCTAAGACCTTTGGTCCCTCCTTTGAAATGGGCATATCTGTTCATTGAAATTTCGTGCTCCCTCGTGTATGTTGAGAATGAAAGCCATTGCCGAGCCTATTGCATCGAGGAGGGAGCCTATGTTGACACGCCGCACGTTCCACGAAGCCATTGCTGCCTTTGCATTCGCACACCCCTGGAAGGTGTCACCAAACGTGCTTGCACGCCCAGCCTCACGATTGCGGGGTAAAACACTCGAGGGCTGGTCGGTTGTTGTGGGGGATGGTGTGTATGCCGCGCCGGGGGAACTGCCTGTGAGCTCGGACGATATCGCCACCGTGCATATGCGCCGATCCTCACTCGTACAGGCGAACATCCAACGCCGCCCTATTATGGCGCACAACATCACATTCTTACGCATTGTGGACGAGCGCACACTCCGCGCTGCACACGAATGCCACTACGTGTTCCGTTTGCCATTCACGCCTTCTCTGGATGCACCTGACATGAATGGTGAAACCGTGGAAGGTGGTTTGTTTGTGTGGGATGGGGCAAATACACGTATGGAGTATGGGCTGGCGTTCCAGTGGGTCGTCAACCCGTGGTCACCTTCGTTTGGGGAATTGCGAGCATGGTCGGGCGAAAAGGGAGGCGTATGGGTGCCAATTGGCTCTCTCTTGCCGGACAATCGCTGGCATCGTGTGCGCTACTGGCTGGACATCCCGGCGGGGCGTGCGCGGTTGCGGATTGACAATCGCGTGTTCGAATTGCCGGTTGCAGCAACGTCCAAAGACGCCAGTTGGGGAACCGAAATCGCTGCTCGTTTGCAATTCGAGGTAATTAGCCTCTATCCGGGTGAAACAGGCGCAGGGGCGATGCACGCCGTGGAAGTCAAGGATTGGCACTGGAAGTGGTGAGAGGCAGGGGAGCAACCAATGGGGAGCATTGCTCCCTCTGAAGTTTGGCCTTTTTTGAAAAAGGAGCACCTCCTGGACAGGAGGGGTGCGACGCACCCTGAAGAAAACCTCCTCAACTTCGGGGGGGGCTCCTGTGAGAACGGGAAGCGGTCCAAGCGCTGAGTGTCGGGTGCCACACTATCACGCTGTTGCTGATGAGGGGAGAACGGGATTGGAACGCCTGGGGCTATGCCGTGCTGGTGTTGGCTGCTTCTCGCGCGTGGGGGCTCACGAGGGGACCTTCGGTCGCCGACACGCTGGGAGCAGGGCGGGGCGGGGGCTGCTGGGCCTGAGGCGCGACGCACCTAGCAGGTGCGTCGCGCCTTGAAGTAACGTCAGGCGAGCTTGCCTCTCGAGGTCAGGCGGGGTGCGTTTGTATCCC
>WFOS01000018.1 GCA_015487975.1 Ardenticatena sp. | reverse complement strand
GGGCAGGGCGGGGCTGCTGGTCCTTGGAACGTGTGCTCGCCGCTGGAGATCAGCTCAGGAGGTGCGTCGCACCTCTGGCAGGTGCGACGCACCTTGAACGTCAGGCGGGGTGCGTTTGTATCCCTCGCTGCGCTGGCGCCGTCGGTCTGGAAACGGACGGGTGAATGGACGCCAACATGCGCTCAGCGCTTCCTGCGTGGCTTGTGCCACGTTTTATACGGAGCAGTGCCTTTTCGCTTGTTTGCAGCGATCTGGGGAATCACCAGGGTGCCACTGATTTGACACCTTCCTGCTTTGTGCCTATACTTATGTTTTGCTGGAAGATAGCGGATGTGGGCGCGCCTTCACGCTTTCAAGCACAAAATCCAATCAAAGGACATACCAAACGCCGTGACGATGACAAATCGCAAGGTCCGCTTTTCACAAACGGGCCTTTTTGTCTTGTCTGCTCATTGTGAAACTGCCTTCACGCATGTGCTAGAGAGAGCACATGCGATTTTCCGTCCAACGCACATGTTGCCCCTCACCCCTGTCTTTCAGCCCGCAATTGCGTCAAGTCATCGTGAGCCAAGTGCGCACAAGTGTTCACGTAAGTAGGAGGAATCTGCGTGGAGATCAAAAATTTCAAGGCCATCCGCATCAGTCTTGCATCGCCCGAAGAAATTCGTTCCTGGTCGTACGGGGAAGTCACCAAACCCGAGACCATCAACTACCGCCGCTTACGCCCCGAGCGCGATGGTCTCTTCTGCGAAGCCATCTTTGGCCCCACGCGCGACTGGCAATGCTACTGTGGGAAGTATAAAAAAGTTCGCTTCAAGGGGATTGTCTGCGACAAGTGTGGCGTCGAAGTCACGCGATCGTCCGTGCGACGTGAGCGCATGGGGCACATCGAACTGGCTGCCCCTGTTGCCCACATCTGGTACACACGCCGTGTACCGAGTTATTTGGGCTTGCTGCTTGATATTTCCCGCCGCCACCTCGACCGCGTGCTCTACTTCGCCCAATACATCATCACCCACGTCGATGAAGAAGCCCGCCAAAAAGCGCTCGAACGCATCGACAAAAGCGTTGATCGCGAGGTCGAAACGTGGCGGCACCAGGCTGCGGAACAAATTGCCAGCCTCGAAGCCTCTGCCAAAGCCCGCATCGATGAGATTCGCCATGAACTGCATGCCGCGTTGAAAGCGCTCGAAACCAAGCGCGACGAGCGCGTCAACGAACTCATGTCCGCTGCTAGCGAGTTGCGCGACTACCTCAACACCAACAAGGGCAAGAACGCCCCGCAAGATGTTGTCTTTGCGCCAACAGGCACAACCATTGTGTCCAAAGGCGAACGCATCGAAGATGGGCACATCACCGAGTTGAACACACTGGTCGAAGAGCAACTGAACAAAGTGCAAGCCATCTTCGAGCAGGAAAAAGGTGACAAAGAAGCGCTGGCAGCCACGCAAATCGATGAAATCAACGCTGAACTGGCGCAGCGCAAGCAAGATATCAGCGACGATCTCGCCCGCCGTATTCAACAGGTGAGCGCCCAACACGACGATGAACGCGATGAGCTGCGCAACCTGAAAGTCGGCATGTTCCTCAACGAAATCGAATATCGCAACCTCTACGTCAAGTACGGCGATATCTTCCGCGCAGGGATGGGGGCTGAAGCGCTGCTCGAAATCATCCAGAACCTCGACCTAGATGCCATGGCGAAGGAACTGCGCCTGGAAATTCGCCGCACAAAATCGAAGCAGCGCCGCAAAAAAGCCACCAAGCGCCTCAAAATCGTGGAAGCGTTCCGCCAGAGTGGCAACAAGCCCGAATGGATGATCCTGCGCGTCCTGCCCGTCATTCCGCCGGAACTGCGCCCCATGGTGCAGCTGGGCGGTGGGCGCTTTGCCACCAGCGACCTCAACGATCTGTACCGCCGTGTCATCAACCGCAACAACCGCTTGAAGCGCCTGCTGGAACTGGAAGCACCCGACGTCATCATCCGCAACGAAAAACGCATGTTGCAAGAAGCGGTGGATAGCCTGATCGACAACAGCCGCCGTGGCAAAGCCGTGAGCCTACGCGGCAAACGCAAGTTGAAGAGCCTCAGCGACATGCTCAAAGGGAAGCAAGGCCGCTTCCGCCGCAACCTGCTCGGGAAACGCGTAGACTACTCCGGGCGTTCGGTGATTGTGGTTGGGCCGCACCTCAAACTGCACCAGTGTGGTCTGCCCAAGAAAATGGCACTGGAACTTTTCAAGCCCTTTGTCATCCACAAGCTGGTGGAAGAAAACTATGCCGCCAATGTGAAGGGTGCCAAGCGCATCATCGAACAAATGCGCCCCGAAGTGTGGGGCATTCTCGAAAAAGTCATCGAAGGGCGGCCTGTGCTGCTCAACCGTGCGCCGACGCTGCACCGCCTTGGTATCCAGGCCTTCGAGCCGATTCTCATCGAAGGTGATGCCATCCAATTGCACCCGCTGGTCTGCCCGGCATTCAACGCCGACTTCGATGGTGACCAGATGGCGGTGCATGTCCCGCTGAGTGAAAAGGCGGTGAAGGAAGCCTACGAGCTCATGCTCTCGTCGAAGAACCTGCTCAAGCCAGCCGATGGTGAGCCCACCGTCAGCCCGACCAAGGACATGGTGCTGGGGCTGTATTACCTGACCATGCCGCCCGAACCCGACAAGAAGGGCGCCGGGCGCATTTTCGCATCGCCCGAAGAAGCCATCTATGCCTATGAAATCGGTGAACTGCACCTGCACGCGCCCATCAAGGTGCGCATCCCTCGCCCATTCGATGGTATGCCGCTGAGCACACTCACTACTTTGCCCGAGCGCGTGCACGATTTGCTCGAAAGCGCCGGATATACCGACCTGGGCGACGTGGTAGACACGCTCAAACAGAGCAAGAGCCGCTTGCTCGACATTCCCGGCTTTGGGCGTGCCGCGTTGCGCGACCTGGAAGAAGCGCTTGCCGAAGCCCACATCGACCCGGACAATTTCCCCTTCCGCAACGAATTGGTGGAAACAACCGTCGGGCAACTGCTTGTGTGGGAAACCACACCGCCTGAGTTGGGCTTCAAGAACCGCTTGCTCGACAAGGGGGGTGTACGCGAACTCGTCTCCGAAGTGTATACTGAATTTGGCATGGAAAAGACCGCCGCATTCGCCGACGATCTGAAAGACCTTGGCTTCAAGTTTGCGACGAAGTCGGGGACGACGATCGCGATCGACGACGTGACGGTTCCGCCCGAAAAGCAAACGATTCTGGCTGAAATCGAAAAGCAGGTTGAAGAAGTCGAGCGTCAGTACCGCCGCGGTCTGATTACGTCCGAAGAGCAATACCGCAAGACGGTGGAACTCTGGAGCAAGGCGAAGGAAGACATTTCCGAGGCTGTGCAGCGCCACATGGACCCGCGCAGTCCCATTGCTGTGATGGCCAACTCTGGCGCGACCAAAGGTGGGTTCACCACGGTGGCGCAGCTGGCCGGTATGCGCGGTCTGATGGCCGACCCCTCGGGGCGCATTATCGCGTTGCCGATTCGCTCGAACTTCCGTGAAGGCTTGAATGCGCTGGAATACTTCATCTCGACGCACGGTTCGCGCAAGGGGCTGGCCGATACCGCGTTGCGTACCGCCGACGCTGGCTATCTTACCCGCCGTCTGGTGGACGTAGCGCAGGACGTGATTGTGCGTGCCGAAGACTGCGGCACACGCGAGGGGATTCGTATTACCGCCGACGATTCGCGCCTTATGCAGGAAAAAATGTTCGAGCGCATTGTGGGGCGCTTCACGCTCGACCCCATCGCGCACCCCGAAACGGGTGAAATCATTGTCGGCGCGGATGAGCTGATTACGGAACGCAAAGCACGCGCCATCATCGATGCCGGCATTACCGAAGTCTACGTGCGCTCGCCGCTGGGCTGCCGCCTACGCAAAGGGGTCTGTGTGAAGTGCTACGGCCGCGACATGGGGCGTGGCGGCTTGATCCCGCTGGGTGAAGCAGTTGGCGTTATCGCCGCCCAATCCATCGGTGAACCTGGCACCCAGCTGACCCTGCGCACGTTCCACACAGGTGGTGTGGCTGGCGCCAGCGACATTACGCAAGGGTTACCGCGTGTGCAGGAATTGTTCGAAGCACGTGTGCCCAAGGGTGAATCGCCGCTGGCCGAAATCGGTGGGCGCGTCGAAATCGAAGATGAGGGCGACATGCGCATTGTGCGTATCGTCGACGCCAAACAAATCCGCGAGGACATCGAAATTCCCGATGGCTATACCATCCTCGTGGATGAAGGCGACATCGTCAATCAGGGAGACGTGCTGGCAACAGGGCCAGATGGTGAAGAGGTGCAGGCACCGAAGAAGGGCATCGTGCTCTTCGAGAACAACCACATCGTGCTGGTGTCGGAAGAAACCGAAACGCGCGAATATGCTATTCCGCCCACGGCACGCTTGCGTGTACGCCCTGGTCAGGTTATCGAAGCTGGCTATCAACTGACCGAAGGGGCGAAAGACCCACACAAGGTACTGCGTATCCAAGGGCGCGAAGCAGTGCAGCAATACCTGTTGCAAGAAGTTCAGCGCGTCTATCGCTCGCAAGGCGTTTCGATTCATGACAAGCACATCGAAATCATCATCCGCCAGATGCTGCGCAAAGTGCGCATCAAGAAGTCGGGCGATACGAAGTACCTGCCAGGTGACCTGGTTGACCGCCTTGAACTGGAAGAAGTCAACCAGCGGCTCATCGAACGTGGGTTGCAACCTGCTGTGGCCGAGCAGGTGCTGTTGGGGATTACCAAAGCCGCGCTCAACACTGAATCGTTCCTGTCAGCGGCTTCGTTCCAGCACACCATCACCGTATTGGCACAAGCAGCCATCGAGGGACGCGTCGATCCGCTGGAAGGGCTGAAAGAAAACGTCATCCTGGGTAAGCTCATCCCCGCCGGCACCGGCTTCCGCCCTGAACACCGCGAGGACGAAGCCGAAATCGAGCAGAAGATTCGCACCGAAAAATTCGCCGAGGAAGAAGAGGTCGAAGAAATCGAACTCGACGATGAAGACCTGGAAGATGATGAAGAGTTCGATCTCGACGAATTGGCCGATATTGCCGACCTGGATGAGCTGCTCGAAGAAGAATTCGATGAAGAAGAGGAAGAAGACGAGGAAGAGGAAGAAGCAGAAGAAGCCATCGAGGAAGAAAGCGAAGAAGAGGAAGAAGAGGAAGAAATTACCGAAGTGCTCGATGAGCTGATTGAGGATATCGAAATCGAGGAGATCGAACTCGACGAGGAAGAGATCGAAGAATCGCTGGACGAACTCGCGGAAGAAGAATTCGAAGAAGACGAGTCCAAGGAAGACGAGTTCTAAGGCGAGCATGCCACTGGAAACGCCCCCACGCTTGTGGGGGCGTTTTTTCGTAGGCAATGCTCGTCAAGCCAGCCGCACAGCTGCACCAAAATCGCGTGCCTCTTCGCTCACAAAATACGTCTGGATGGCGGCATCAATCAAATCAGGTGAAAAGGTCACACTTTCCATGTTGTATTTCGCAATGCTCATCATCTGGTTGAGAATGTCGCGTGGCTGACACATGCGCAACGGACGGTTGTACGGGCGGAACCAACGCTGCAACATGTAATCCAATCCGGCTTCGTCCAGCTCGATGCCCTTGGCACGACAAACCAACCGCCAGATCTCCCGCCATTGCCACTCGTCGGGGTCGCGAATTTCGATTTTGAACTTGATACGTCGCAAAAAGGCTTCGTCGGCTAACTGGTGGGGGTCCAGGTTGGTCGAGAAGATGAGCAGCAGCTCGAAGGGCACTTCGAGCTTCTTCCCCGTAACCATCGTCAGGTAATCGTAGCGCTTTTCCAATGGGACAATCCAACGATTCAGCAAATCCATGGGGCGCACCTGCTGACGCCCAAAGTCGTCGATCATGAAAATGCCGCCGTTGGCTTTCATTTGCAGCGGGGCTTCATAAAATTTTCCCACCGCATTGTACGACAAATCCAGCATCGGTAAGGTCAATTCCCCACCCGTCACGACCACAGGCCGCTTGATACGCACCCAACGCGTATCGTAGTCCCATTCGCGTGTAACGGTATGGTCATCCAGGGCCTCGTGCACCACCGAATCGTACATTTTGATGATCTGCCCTTCGACAATAACGGCATGCGGAATGTAAATAGCATCCCCCATCAGGCGGGTAATACGCTCGGCGATACTGGTTTTGCCATTGCCAGGATAGCCAAAGAGGAAAATGGATGAAGCCGAGTTGATCGCAGGCCCAATTTCGTTGAGGACAGCATCAGTGACAATCAGATCTTTGAACGCCTCGCGAATGTTACGCCGTGTGACCACCAGGTAGCGGGGCGACTGGGCTTCCACCGCCTTGACGTACGTCTCGAACGGAACTGGGGCAGGCCCATTGTACTCCGTCTTCTTCAATGCCTCATGCACCGCCTCTGTACCACGCTTCATAAGGGCATATTCATAATTCAGATCGCTAAACCCCCGCTGCCCAACCACATCGATCAATTCGGCCTGACGCATCTCAGTCAACAATGGCTCAATAACCTTGTACGGCAACGCCAAGTCTCGCGCAATCTGCACCCCCGTGGCACGCCCACGGTTGTACACCACGCGCAAAATCATCTCGTAGCCAAACGAACGTTCCAGCCCCGTCTCATCCCAAGATTTGAGCACGGGAGGTTTGAATATCGAAGAAGGTGTTTTCAGCGCCTCTTCATCACTCGGCGGTGGGTCGCCCAACATGGTGCGCCCGTTCAAACGACCTTTGGCTTTGGCTTCGGCCACCAATTTGTCCAGCTGACGCTTATGCAACATCAAATGCGCCAGGGCTTCGGTATCATAGTTTGCTTTGGCTTCTTTGATACACTCGAAAAGCGCACGCGCCACGACATATTTCACACCATCCCGATACAAATGGTGTAAATACTCGCCAGGGCGCACATAACAATCAGGCGTGTGGTCTTTCCGACGTTTCATCTCATCGTAAGACGCCTGGTCTAACAAAAAACGCATTGCCTCTCCCTCCATCGTGTGGATATCCTTACACCACATCCTACCCTACACACCCTGCGTCCCCTCAACAATAGGACGGTACTCCCACCAGCCATCTCTCCCCCTGCAACACAACATGTTTCAAGAAATAACAAGAACACACGTTCTACAAAACTGGCTTTTCAAGGCTTTTTGCGCTATACTGATGATACTGTATCTTTCGCAAGCGCCCTGCGACAAAGGAAGTGAATGACCTATGCATACTGGAACCATTCGCAAAATCAACATCGATGAAGAAATGCGCGGCGCTTACCTCGACTACGCCATGAGTGTCATCGTCAGCCGCGCCCTGCCCGACGTACGCGATGGGCTGAAGCCTGTCCACCGGCGCATCCTTTACGCCATGTACGATATGGGCTTGCGCCCCAATCAGTCCTACAAGAAAAGCGCCCGCATCGTTGGGGAAGTGTTGGGCAAATACCATCCCCATGGCGATAGCGCGGTGTACGACGCCATGGTGCGCCTCGCGCAGGATTTTTCCATGCGCTACCCCTTAGTGGATGGGCAAGGCAACTTCGGGTCGATCGATGGCGACAACGCCGCCGCAATGCGCTATACCGAAGCCCGCCTTGCGCCCATTGCCATGGAAATGTTGGCCGACATCGACAAAGAGACCGTGGACTTTGTAGATAACTTCGACGGTACGCTGCAAGAACCCGCCGTTTTACCTGCCCGCCTGCCCAATCTCTTGGTGAATGGTGCCAGCGGGATTGCCGTCGGCATGACCACCAACATCCCGCCGCACAACCTGGGCGAAATATGCGACGCGCTCTGCTATCTCATCGATCACTACGACCAACGCGACGATATCACCGCACAAGACCTCATGCGATTCGTCCAGGGTCCCGATTTTCCCACAGGCGGCATCATCTATCGTTACCGCAGCGACCGCAACCACGACAACACCGACACCATTTTGAATGCATATGCCACAGGACGCGGGCAAATCGTGGTGCAGGCTCGCACGCACGTGGAAGAAATGAGCCGTGGGCGCCACCGCATTGTGGTAACCGAACTCCCCTACCAGGTGAACCGCGCCAATCTGGTCGAACGCATTGCGCAACTTGTGCGCGACGGCAAACTCGACAACATCAGCGACCTGCGTGATGAATCCGACCGCAGCGGTATGCGCATCGTCATCGAACTGACACGCAATGCCGACCCCACCGAAACGCTCGAAACGCTCTTCAAACAGACACCCATGCGCCAAACATTCGGCGTCATCATGCTGGCGCTGGTGGACGGGCAACCGCGCATGCTCACGCTCAAATCGGCACTCCTGCACTATATCGAACATCGTATCCAGGTCGTCCGCCGCCGTAGTGCGTATGAACTGGACCGCGCCCGCCACCGCACCCATGTGCTGGAAGGCTTGCGTATCGCGCTGGATACGCTGGATGCCATCATCGAAACCATCCGACGTTCGCGCACACAAGAGACGGCACGCACCAATCTGCGAAAGCGCTTCAAACTGACCGAAACGCAAGCCGAAGCCATCCTCTCTATGCAATTGCGCCGTCTTGCCGCGCTGGAACGCCGTAAAATCGAAGAAGAATACAAGGTATTGCGCAAGCGAATCGCCGAACTGGAACGCCTGCTCGCCACACCAGCACTTGTTCTGCACGCCATCCGCGACGAACTGGTCGAACTGAAACGCACCTACGGTGATCCGCGTCGCACAGTCATCGTCACTGAAACAGACTACACAGGTGCTGTGAGCACCGATGCGCTCATCGCTGATGCACCGGTAGTCGTGACAGTGGGACAAAAAGAAGAAGTGGAACGCATTGTCAACCTGGCCGACGCCCCACGTCAGGCAACACATCTGCGCTTTGTGCGCACCATGCAAAACCGCCACGAATGCTTTGTCATCAGCCGCGACGGGATGGCTTGGCGACGAAGTGTGCACCTTGTGCCACAACGCACCAACACCCAAACCACCACATCGCTGGCACAGTGGCTGAATGCCTATGAACGTCGCCACACATTCGCTGCCCTTGTGGATTTTCCCACCGATTGGCTGAGCGACGAGCAATCGCCCGCCTCGCTGGTGCTGGTCAGTACACAAGGACGCGTCATGCGTATTGCCGCCTCCAGTTTTGGCGCGATGATCGACGCCGTGAATGCGTTCTCGCTTTCCCAAAACGATGCTGTGCTCTGGGCGGGAATCGCGCCAACCGAAGACGACGAGATCGTGCTGCTCACTCGCCAGGGGCAGGCGATTCGTTTTGCGCTCACAGAAGTGCGCCCCATGGGGCCAGGGGCAAGCGGTGTCATGGGCATCAAATTGCAAGGCAAAGACGACGCCGTCGTAGGAGCAGGATTGCGCAGTGAAGGTACGCATTTGCTGGTGATGACGACACAAGGCTATGCCAAACGAACCCCACTGGACGAATTTCCCATCCAAGGACGCTATGGCAAAGGCGTGATTGCCACCAAACTCAGCCCGCGTGTTGGCACAGTGGTAGGTGGCGGCGTGGTACGCACCACTGACAAACTCATTCTCCACACACAGCGCAAAAGCATCTTGCTCCCCGTTGCACGTGTGGAAGAAGCCAGCCGCACAGCACGCGGCAGCCAACCCTTCAAACGTGCCGCACAAGACAGCGTGCAGACACTGGCAATCTGGAAAACCACGCCATTGGCCACCCCCACCACAGGCCCCGTGCCAGAACCAGCCAAACCGGCACGCTCACGCAAACGTCCCCCATCACGCCAGAAGAAAACCAGCAGCGCTTCCAAAACAAACGGGGCCAAAAAGTCGAAACGCAAGCGCACCACATCAACCACACGCAAGAAACGCCGCTCCACAACGAGCGTTGACAAGAAACCTTGATGCCTGCAAGGTATCAGGACCTACCCGCAGGCATATCCCTGCGGGTCTCTTGTTCATACAACACATGCCAACGACGACAATGGAGCAAGACCATGCACGCCTCGATCGAACGCTACACCACGAATAGTGGGCGACGGCTCTACCGGCTGCCGCTCGAAGTGTTCCCTAACTTTATTGGCTACGCCTACCTGCTGGTGGAAGATACACGCACCATCCTCATCGACGCTGGCTCAGTCATGCCACAGTCGGTCGAAGCGCTGCGCGAACATTTCGACACCGTCCGCGAACGCTACCACGAGCCCGTCAGCCTCGATACACTCGACCTCATCATCATCACGCACGGGCACATCGACCATTTCAGCGGGCTTTCCGTTCTGCAAGATGACGTGCACGCGCCCATCATCGTCCACGACCTTGACCTGGGCATCCTCAACGACTACCGCGAGCGGCTCGTCATGGCCTCCAAAGCGCTGGCAGTCTTCCTACAACGTGCAGGCGTAAGCCCCGAACGCCGTGCCCGCCTGCTCGACATGTACCTCTCCGTCAAATCGCTGGTCACGCCCATTCAGGGCGTTCGGCGACTGTCGGAAGCAGGCGATATCCTGGGCGACATCGTGCCCATCCACACACCAGGGCACTGCCCAGGGCAGGTATGCCTGCTCATCGACGACATTCTCCTCAGCGCCGACCACATTTTGCCGCGCACATCGCCGCATCTGGCGCCCGAAAGCATCACCCCCTACACTGGCCTGGGGCACTACTTCGCCTCGCTGGACACCATCGTCGAAGCTGCCCGCCACGTACGACTGGTGCTGGGCGGGCACGAAGAACCGCTGGACGACCTGGTGGCACGTGTGGAACAAATCCGCACCTCGCATGAACGCAAACTCGAACGCTTTTACAATTTATGTTCACATCCGCGCACCATCGCCGAACTCTCGCTGGACTACTACGGCAAGCGCCAGGGCTACGATATCATCCTTGCACTGACCGAAGCAGGCGCCCATGTGGAATACCTCTACCAGCGCGGCTACCTCACACTCGCCAACGTGGACGAGGTCGAGCGCGAAGAAAATCCCATCCTGCTCTATCGTCGTGCGTCATCTGCATTTTGAGCAATGTTCGGCCTCTCCTACAATAGAGGTCTGCAAACCAACTCAGACTGAGTGAAAACAGACGAGGGACGTATGCCGTCTTTTCGACTTGTCAGCGAATTTCACCCCACCGGCGACCAACCACAGGCCATCGAGAAGCTCGTCGAAGGCCTGCAAAAAGGCTACAAACACCAGACCCTGCTGGGAGCGACTGGCACAGGGAAAACGTACACCATTGCCAACGTCATCGAACGCGTGCAACGCCCGACCTTGGTCATCGCACACAACAAAACACTCGCAGCGCAGCTCTATGCCGAGTTCAAAGAGTTTTTTCCCTACAATGCGGTCGAATACTTCGTCAGCTACTACGACTATTATCAACCCGAAGCCTACGTCCCTCAGCAAGACCTCTTCATCGAAAAAGATGCCTCCATCAACGATGAAATCGACCGCCTGCGGCTGGCGGCAACATCGGCACTCTTTTCACGCCGCGACGTGATTATCGTTGCATCCGTTTCGTGCATCTACGGGCTGGGTTCACCCGAAGAGTACGGCAAAGTGGTCATCAACCTCCGTGTGGGGGAAGTGCGTCGGCGCGAGAAACTGCTGCGCCACCTTGTGGACATTCACTACGAGCGCAACGACTACGAGCTCCGGCGCGGTACGTTCCGTGTTCGAGGCGATACCATCGAAATCATGCCAGCCTATGCTGAAACCGCCTACCGCATCGAATTCTGGGGCGACGAAATCGAGCGCATCACCGAAGTGAACCCGCTTACGGGGGAAATCGTGCAGACGTACACCGCGCTGGATATCTATCCCGCCAAGCACTTCATCACCCCGCAAGAAAAACTAGTGCAAGCCATCGCCAGCATCGAAGCAGAGCTGGAAGAACGTCTGGCGGAGCTCCGCGCCCAGGGGAAATTGCTAGAAGCCCAACGTCTGGAACAACGCACACGCTACGATATCGAAATGCTGCGCGAAATTGGCTACTGTTCGGGCGTCGAAAATTACAGCCGCCACCTCTCCGGGCGCGAGCCAGGAAGCACACCGTGGACGTTGCTCGACTACTTCCCTGATGATTTTCTCATCGTGATTGACGAATCCCACATGACCATCCCGCAAATTCGCGGCATGTACAATGGCGACCGCAGCCGCAAGGAAACGCTGGTCGAATACGGCTTTCGCTTGCCCAGCGCCCTCGACAACCGCCCGCTTACGTTCGAGGAATTCGAGCAGCACATCCACCAGGCCATCTACGTTTCGGCCACACCAGGGCCGTACGAACTGGAAAAAAGCGAGCAAATTGTCGAACAAATCATCCGCCCCACAGGCATCCTCGACCCCGTCATTCACGTGCGTCCCACCCACGGGCAAATCGACGACCTGGTAGCCGAAATCAACGCCCGCCGCGCCCGTGGGGAGCGCGTGCTGGTGACCACGCTCACCAAACGCATGGCCGAAGACTTGTCCGCGTATCTCGCCGAGCTGGGCATCAACGTGCATTACCTGCACAGCGAAATCCAGACCATCGAGCGCGTGGAAATTTTGCGCGAACTCCGCATGGGTGTGTACGATGTCGTCGTTGGTATCAACCTGCTGCGCGAAGGGCTGGACCTGCCCGAAGTCTCACTCGTGGCCATCCTAGATGCTGACAAAGAGGGGTTTCTACGTTCCGAATCAGCCCTGATTCAGACGATTGGACGTGCCGCGCGGCATGTGAATGGCACGGTCATCATGTACGCTGACCGCATCACCGACGCCATGCGCCGTGCCATCGAAGAAACCAACCGCCGCCGTGCCATTCAGCAAGCCTACAACGAAGCGCATGGCATCGAGCCACGCAGTATCTCCAAAGCCGTGCGCGACCTCACGGATCGCGTGCGGCACGTCGCCGAAGAAGAAGCCGAATACAACGTGAGCCGCCTGCCACGCGAAGAAATCGAGCGGATGATTGCCACGCTCGAAAAACAAATGCACGCCGCCGCCAAAGAACTGGAATTCGAAAAAGCTGCCATGTTGCGCGACCAAATCAAAGAGCTGCGTGAAACTCTGACGCTGATGGACGACCGCCCCGTGTGGAAACAAGAAGGCCACACCCCCAACAAGGGCATTCGCTACGACTGAGCAGGACGCAATGCCTGCCAGATGAGGAAGCGTACCGAAAGAACATCAACCAACACGGACGAGCCCATATGCACACTTTGAATGAACGCTACGCGCCCCTGTTGAAACAAGAGCGCCGCCTGCTCCAAAACATGCTGGCGACCCTCTCAACGTGGGAGACGCCGTCAGAACATCTTCAGCGCCTGCACGAAGCGCTTGAACACCTGGATGACTTTTTCTTGCTGGTCATTGTCGGCGAATTCAACAGCGGCAAATCGGCGCTCATCAATGCGCTGTTGGGCGAACGCTACGTCACCGAAGGGGTAACCCCCACCACAGCGCACATCCACATTCTGCGCTACGGCCCCCAGCAAGAACCACACCGCACCGAGGAAGGGTACTGGGTGGTCACCTACCCCGCCGACTTCCTGCGCGACATTCACATCGTAGACACACCTGGCACAAATGCGGTCCTGCGCGAACACGAAGCCATCAGCCGCGACTTCGTGCCACGCAGCGATCTGGTGCTCTTCGTGACCAGCGCCGACCGCCCCTTCACCGAGTCAGAACGCGCATTCCTGCAAACCATTCGCGACTGGGGCAAGAAAATCATCTTCGTCATCAACAAAATAGACATGCTGGAAGAGCCTCAGGCTCGCGAAACAGTGGTCGAATTTGTGCGCGAAAATGCCAGCCGCCTGCTGGGTACATCGCCCACCATCTTCCCTGTCAGCGCCCGTCAGGCACTCAAAGCCAAACAAAGTGGCTTGCCCATCCCACCCGAATGGGCGGCCCTGGAACGCTACCTATTCGAAACACTCAGCGCCGACGAGCGCATACGCCTCAAGCTGACCAGCCCACTTGGCGTCGCCAAACGCATCCTCTCCGACACGCTCACCCGTCTGCACGACCGTGAAGCCCTCCTCGCCGAAGACTTGGCAACCATCGAGCAGGTCGAAACAGAGCTGCGCCGCTATCGCCAAGACATGGCGCAGGAATTCGACTACCATCGCCTGAAAATCCAGGCCATTTTGAACGCAATGCAGGCGCGTGGCGAAACCTTTTTCGACGAAACGTTGCGCATTTCGCGCCTCTTCGGCCTGCTGAATAGCAGCGCACTCCGTCAGGCGTTCGAGCGCGACGTGATTGCCGACACGCCGCAACAAATCGAACGCCAGGTGCAAGACCTGATTGACTGGATGGTCGATCGCGAAGCACGCCAATGGCGTGTGATGGCTCGGTTGCTAGGTGAACGCCGCGCCACCGAGCACCTGGAAGGGGCTGCACAGGAAGCGGCCAGTGGGTTCGAGTACAACCGCACGCAACTGCTGGATCGTGTGGGGCGCGCCGCACAAGACGTGCTTGCCCGCTACGACCGCACCGCCGAAGCGCGTATGTTGGTCGAAAATGTGCAAAGCGCCCTGGCACAAGTCGCCCTGACCGAAGCAGGCGCGATTGGCCTGGGCACCATTCTTACCGCGCTGCTGACCACGTCCGCTGCCGATTTCACCGGCCTGATTGCCGCGGGCACAGTTGGCGCTCTGGGGCTGGGCATCATCCCCTATCGTCGGCGTCAGGCCCAAAAGCAATTCCGTCAAAAGATCGAGCACCTGAAACGCCAGCTCGTGCGCGTCTTGGAAGACGCCTTTGCCCACGAAATCGAACGCAGTGTGAAGCGGCTCAACGAAGCCATCGCACCGTATGCGCGGTTCGTCCGTACCGAGCAGGAAGAACTCCGCACGCTTGCCGCTACGCTCACGGAGTACGAAGCCGAAGTGCGCCGCCTGGAAATTGTCGTGAAGGCTCCATAATTTCCCCGACTGCCCCCCCCCGCCCTCGAACGGGGGGTGTTTTTTTGCCCAGCAGCAAACCAGATGCCCCTATTCCGCTCCCGCTGCGTCCGATGGCTTCCGCGCCCACCCTATCACCGCATCCATAGGAAGCATCACATCCCCTACAGGCGTCCGATACGCCGCAGCCCGTGTGCAGGCGCACGTTCGCACTGCCTCGTACTCGCGGCTCGAAAGGCGTGCAAGCAAGAGCGCCAGACGCCCGCTGTACGCCGTCTGGGTCTCCCAAAAGTCTTCCACCGAAGCAAAACGTCGCGGCAAAGGCACATGCTCTTCTCCCAACGGGACAAACCCTGCACGACGAAACGCCAACGCCAGCGAGCCAGGCGCGCCGAATGTGAACCAGAGAGGGCCTTCATCCCGCAAAACGGCCGGCGCAACATCCTCGATACACTCAACGATGATACCCAGTGGTAAAACCCGCTCACGTGCGCCCCACACGCTTACCACCACATGCCCCCCTGGCCGCAGAATGTCATACCATGCCCGCAGCGCCCGTTCCGGCTGTGGGAAGTGAATAAGCCCGAAGCGACAGAAAAGCACATCCACCGCATTGGCAGGCAAGGCTGGGCTTTCAGCATCCATCACAGCGCAGGCCATGTTGTCAATCCCATGCTGGGCGGCTTGTTCAGCAGCAACCTGCACCATGCCCTCGGCAATGTCCGCTGCCATCACCAATCCGCCTGGTCGAACACGCCGCGCCAGATCCAATGCTGTCCAGCCTGGCCCGCATGCCATGTCCACCACCACCGCACCAGGAGCAATAGCCACACGTTGGAACATACGCTCGCTCACAGGGCGCATGCCATCTCCACGCGCCAGCCAGGTGCGGGCACGTTTGGAATACGCAGCGGCTTCATCACGTTTGAAGCAAGCAGATTCTTTCTGGTTGCACATCAGACCTTCCCCCTTACGCAAAGCGACAAAAAAACCTGCCAGGTGTCTCCCTGACAGGTCGAAGCGACTCACATCGACGTTTGTTGGTTATCGTTTTTCCTGCAACTGCGCCAGCCCGTTTTGAACCTGCCGCGCAAAGCGCTGCAAATAGGCATCCAGCTCTTGCAGCACGTTGATCGCGTACTCATCCGCCCCCCGCTTGATTTCCTCAGCCTCGGCGCGTGCCTCGGCAAGAATCTGTTCGGCCTGTTCCTGGGCTTGCCGCACAATCTCCTCCTCGGCAACAAGCTGCTGGGCTTTCAAACGGGCTTCAGCGATGATGCGGTCAGCCTCTTTGCGAGCGTCTTCCAACACGCGGTCGCGTTCCTGCATCAGTCGCTGGGCTTCGTGCAATTCTCTGGGGATCGACACACGCATCTTATCGAGGATGTTCAAAAACTCGTCCTCGTCGATGACTGCATTGGTGGTAAAAGGCACACGGTAGCCCCGTTCCAGCAACGCTTCCAACTGATCGACCAGATACATGATGTCGGCCATGGCGGCTTCCTCCCCAACCTCAGGTGTTGCGAATCGAAACGACTTCGACGGAGTCATCGCCGTTGTCCCCCAACTCTCGAATGCGGGCATAGAGCCGATCAGCGACATGTGGCGGCACAAATTCGCTCACATCGCCACCCAGCAGTGCCACTTCTTTGACGATACCACTGCTCAGATAGGTATGTTCGATGTTGGTCATCAAACAGACGAAGTCGATGTCAGGTGCGAGTTGGCGGTTCATGAGCGCCATCTGAAACTCATGCTCGAAATCGCTCACGACACGCAACCCGCGCACAATGGCATGGGCACCAATCTCGCGTGCAAACTCCACCGTGAGGCCATCATACGTGACGACGGAGATGTTGGCAACATGTTCGAATGTTTGTTGTGCCATTTCCACACGTTCCTCGGCGCGAAACAACACCTTGCGGTTGGGGCGTGCATAGACACCAACAATCACCTCGTCGAATAACCTGGCGGCACGCACAGCAATATCAATCTGGCCATTCGTAATGGGGTCGAACGCTCCCGGATAAAACACCTTGGTCACTGCTCGTGTTCCTCCTCTTCCGCCCGCGCTTCATTCGTATCGCGGGCTTCGTAAATAGCAACTCGCGTACGCCCATACTGCCGATCCCGCAGCATCTGCAAACAGCCCACCTGTTCAGGTAATTCCCCCAATTCGCGCGGGTATTCCACTACCACAATCGTCCCCGACTTGACAAAAGGCGAAGCCGCCACGGCAGGGACTAGCCAGTTGTAGTCCACCTCGCGATACGGGGGCGTCACACTTATCAGGTCGAACGGCTCGCTCGTGCCCAGCAAATGCGGCTTGGTGAGCACATCCTCCACATTGCGGCGGTGCACCTGCGCCTGTTGGTCGAAGCCCAGCGTGCGCAGGTTCTGCCAAATCGTCGCCACCGCCCGCGGGTCACGTTCGACAAAGTGGGCTTCATCCATGCCGCGACTCAATGCTTCCATCCCCACTGCGCCCGTGCCCGCATAGAGATCGAGGACGCGCCCCTGCAACGCATCCAAATGCTCCAACATGCTGAACACGGCTTCACGCACACGGTCCATCATCGGGCGCACATCCACGCCCTTGGGAGAAGCGATTTTACGTCCTTTGGCAACACCACCAATGATACGCATTCGCCCTCCTCAACTCAGGTCGCCCTGGGCGTTTGCCCAGAAGCGTTCCATGTGTTTGCGTAACAAAGCATGTTGTCGATCTTTCAGCGCGGGATCGCGTTCGAGGATGGCATGTGCTGCACGGCGTGCCATATCCAGCGTGCGCGAATCGCCCAGGCGTGCCACACGCAGATCAGGCAAGCCGCTCTGACGTGTGCCGAAAAATTCACCAGGACCACGCATTTTCAAATCTTCTTCCGCCAGGCGGAAGCCATCGTTCGTTTCTGCCATGATACGCAGGCGCGCTTCCCCCTCAGCAGAAAGATTTTCTTCGGCCACCAGAATGCAATAACTTTGATGGGGGCCACGTCCCACACGTCCACGGAACTGGTGCAACTGTGCCAGCCCAAAGCGGTTGGCGCTTTCGATGAGCATGACCGTCGCATTGGGAACGTCAATACCAACTTCCACGACCGCCGTCGAGACGAGGATGTGAATATCACCTGCGTAGAACGCCCGCATCACGGCATCCTTCTCCTCGGCACTCATACGGCCATGGAGCAATCCCAGGCGAAACTCAGGGAATACTTCGCGGCTCAGGCGCGCGTGTTCTTCCACAGCGGCACGGGCTTCGATTTTTTTGCTTTCTTCCACCAACGGGCAGATGATGAACGCCTGGCGGCCTTCGTTCACCTGCTTGCGAATAAACGTATAGGCGCGTTCACGTTCACTGGCGCGGATCACGTAGGTTTTGATGGGGTGGCGGCCTTTGGGTAATTCATCGATGATACTCAAATCCAGGTCGCCATAGATGGTAAGCGCCAGACTGCGCGGAATAGGGGTAGCACTCATCACCAGCATGTGGGGGTTGTAGCCTTTTTCGCGCAATGTTGCCCGCTGGCGTACCCCAAAACGATGCTGTTCGTCCACAATGGCCAACCCCAGTCGGTGAAAATGCACATCGTCCTGGATGAGGGCATGAGTGCCCACGATCACATCAACCGCCCCCTGTGCCAGATCGTTCAGCAAAGCGGCACGTTCGCCAGCGGAAAGACTGCCCGTGAGCAGTGCTACACGAACGGGACGCCCATCGGCAAGCAAGGGGGGAGCGGGGTTGAGCAATTTTTCGAGCGAACGGGCATGTTGTTCGGCAAGAATTTCGGTTGGCGCCATCAATGCCCCTTGAAACCCGTTTGCCACCGCGTTGAGCAGCGCCGCCGCCGCGACAACGGTTTTCCCTGCCCCCACATCCCCCTGCAACAGGCGGCTCATGGCAGCAGGCTGGGCCATATCGTTCAAAATCTCACGTAGGGCACGCTGCTGTGCCCCTGTCATCTCGAACGGCAACGACGCCCGAAAACGCGCCAGCGCGGCTTCGTCGGTGGGAATGGGTGTGCCTGGCACGCTTTTCCATGCCGCCCGCTGTTGCAACACGCCCAACTGGATGATGAGCAGCTCGTCGAACGCCAGTCGTCGGCGGCCTTCCTCGATATCATGTTGCGACTTGGGGACATGCACCTGCCGCAAGGCTTTGTGTAGGGTTGGCAGGTTGAACTGCTGGCGTACCCAGGCGGGTACGGGGTCGGGCAAGTGTGGGAGAAAAGCATCCAGCGCCCGGCGGATGGTGGCACGCAACCATTTGATGGGCACGCCCTGTGTCAACGGATAGACGGGGACAATGCCGCCAGTGTGCAATTGTTCACCATCCAGCGGCTCCCATTCAGGGCTTTCCATGACCAGCCGTCCCATGTACTGCCCCACACGCCCACTCAGGCGAACCGCACGCCCTGCACGCAGCTGGCGCACCAGGTGCGGCTGGTTGAACCACGTGGCCTGAATGACACCGGTGCCATCACTGATGAGCGAGGTAATGATGAGTGTCCCGCGCCGCTTGCCCTGGCGCGTTTGCGTCTGTTCAACCGTGCCTGTGATCGTGGCCACATCGCCATACATCAGTTCACTGATGGTTTTCAGGCAGCTGAAATCGTCGTAGCGATGCGGCAGATGGTAGAGCAAGTCACGCACGGTAGTAATACCAAGGCGCTGCAAATGCTTCGCCCATTTGGGGCCCACACGTGGCACAACCGTCACGGGCTCATCGAAGCGAGCATCAGCCGCCAACAGCGCTTCAGCATCCACCGCGGCAGCTGTCGGCGCCGGTTTGGAAGAAGAGCGTGCCACCCCAGATACTGGTTCGGCCGACTCTTCCGCTGTTGGCGATGGTGGGGATGGTTTTTCGGGGGCCTGTGCTGGTGCAGGCGCTTCACGTCGTGGCGTGGCTTTTTCACGTGAGGGCGGTGCAGCCGGCGCGGGAAAGCCCATACGCACCAACACATCGGCTACCACACGCGCACGGTCTTCGGGTGAAAGCGTACTGTACTGACGCAAAGCGGTGACGATTTCATCCACCCGCAAAATCTCCTCGCCGCGTGCGCAGGCATGCGCCTCCTGATACCAGAACGTCAAAAAGCTATCGATGCCACCAATGACGGCGCTATTGGTATAGCCCCGCTGGACTTCCAATTGCAGAATCTTGGCCAGTTTTTCGTACAGATGTTTCATCGGTGTCGTCATCGGCTCACATACATGTCAACGATCGTTGGAAGATGTTGGCAACAATGCCACTCCCACCGCACCTGGGCCAGCATGTGCTCCCAGCACAGCCCCGGCCGTCGTCAGCAGGAACTCGCTTTCCGCTGAAAGATGCGTTCGAACACACGCTGCCAACTGGTGTGCCAAATCCAGTGCGTCGGCATGCAAAACGGCCACGCCAAAATGGGGAGCCGTTTCGGCCACGGTAGTGCACAACCAATCCAATGCCCTGCGGCGACTGCGAGTGCGCGCCATCAACGTGACTTCGTTTTGCGCCACACGCAAGATGGGTTTGATATTGAGCACCCCCGCCACGAATTCCGCTAAGCGCCCGACACGCCCACCACGCCGTGCAAATTCGAGCGTGTCAAGCATAGCGAACAAAGCGGCACGGTCAGCGAGGGCTTGTACCTCTTGCGCCAGCGTTTCCAGCGGCACCCCCTGACGGGCGCGACGGGCGGCGTAGATGGCAAGCCACCCAAGCGCCATAGAAGCAGTGCCACTATCCACAAAAGCGGTGGGAATGGGTACTTCGCGGGCATACAACCGCGAGGCATTCAACAAACCACTGAATCCACTGCCGATATGCACGGCCAGAATACCTTTCGCGCCACGCGCCACTGCTTCCTGATAGACGGCGGCAAAATCATCACCACGTGGCAACGATGTTTGCGGCACGGCATTCCCATCCCGTAAGACACGAAAGAGGTGGTCACTAGTCAGTTCCACCCCTTCGCGATACGAATGGTCGCCGACAATCACCTGTGCGGGCACCACCAGCAAGCCTTCACGGGCGGCCACCTCTGGCGGAATGTCGGCCGTGCTATCGGTCAGCACCTGGATCATGAGCCTTATTTCGCCACCACCGCGCAAATTCCTACCGCGCCAGGCCCAACGTGGCTCCCCATCGCGACACCAGTTTGCGCAATCAAGATGTTCTGACGCGGATGGACATCCGCCAGCATATCGGCTAGTTTCTCGGCCATTTCTGGGGAATGGGTGTGCATCACCGCAATATCCTCGAAGGGAGCCAGTTCACGCGCCATGGCAGCGAGGCGGTCGAGGGCACGCCCACGGGTGCGTACCTTTTCGAGCGGCACAACTTTCCCATCTTCGATTGCCAGGATGGGCTTCACATCCAGTACGGTGCCCAAGAAGGCTTCAGCCGAGCCAATACGCCCGCCGTAGCGCACATATTCCAGCGTTTCGAGGAAGCTGGGAATACGCAAGCGCGGCAGCATATCGAGCACGATTTCGATGATTTCTTCACGATCGTCGCCACGCATCGCAGCTTCGGCCGCAGCAATACAGACCCACCCCAGACACATCGAAACATTCCGCGAATCGATCACCGTGATGCGTTCAGGGTCGAGTTCTTGTGCGGCCAGGCGAGCATTGTTGTAGGTCGTGCTGAATGCCGCCGAGACATGAATGGAGATGATATCATCGCCTTCGTCCAAAATTTCTTGGTACACCTTCATGAAGTCGGCCGGCGAGGGTGCTGATGTTTTGGGCAAGTTCGGAGCTTCGGCTTCCATTCGCCGATAAAATTCTTCGTGTGTGATGTCGATTCCTTCGCGGTAGGTGTCCTCACCGAAGTGGATATAGAGCGGCACAACCGTTATGTCAAGCGCATCGGCGACTGGTTGTGGCAAGTCGGCCGAACTATCGGTGACGATACGAATATTGCTCATCCTGCCATCCCCCTTGAAGAAGTTGAAGATTTGAACGTCTTACACATCCCACGGATTGTCGGTCAAGCCTTCCGAGACCATGACCCCCAGTGCATCAGGCCCCACATGAACCGCCAGCACCGGGCCATACTCACGCACATCGAGCGACACATCTGGGCGCTCGTTGCGAATCAAGGTCATCAAATGTTCGATTTCAGATGGGTCGCCATGATGGTGCAAAATGGTGATATGTTCGATATACCCAAACTCGGCGACGAATTCGGCCAGCTTTTCGATCGCTTTTTCGCGCGTGCGCACCTTTTCCAGCGGCTCGATTTGTCCTTCTTCGATCATCAAAATCGGCTTGATGTTGAGCATGGTGCCCAACAACACCTGTGCCGGGCCAATCTGCCCACCACGCTGCAAAAAGTCCAGTGTCTCGACGAAGAAGACGATGTAGACATGGTTGACCAGGCCACGCAGCATGCGCACGACTTCTTCGATGGAGTAGCCCGCCTGAATGGCTTTGGCGGCTTCTTTGGCGAGCAAGCCCAACCCCACACTCGTCAGGCGCGAGTCCACAATGTGGACATTGGCTCGCCCGACCATTTGCAACGCCGCCTGTTGTGCAACGTCGATCGTCTTGCTCATCTCGCGCGAAATGTGGATGGAGATGATATCCACCACCTCGTTCGGATCATCCGTTAGTGCATCAACTGCCTGCGTGTACACATCGACGAATTGTTGCACAGTTGGCGGCGATGTGTAAGGTGCCGGCATCGACGGATCGCGGAGCATATGAAAGAACGATTCCCGATCCAGGTCAACCCCATCCTGGTACACGTTATCGCCAATGTGAATATTCAAAGGGACAACATGAATGCCAAATTCGGCCTGCTCGGCAGGTGACAAATCGGCTGTACTGTCGGTAACAATTGCTATTTTGCTCATAAACCTTCGATCTTCCTTACATCCCTGGACTTCACAGGTGATGATGTCTTCATTGTGTGCTAAACCGCAGAATTGCCAAACACGCGGCTTGAACCATCAGTTTATTCCAGCGAGAACAAGACATGATAATTTGGCTGGCCGCCATAGACCACTTCCATTTCCAGCGCTGGAAACGCTGCCTGCAACGCTTCAACCAGACGGTGCGCTTCTTCTTCTGAAAGATCAGCGCCGTAATAGAAAGTGCCAATTTCAAAACGCGATGGGTCAGCCGTTTTGAGCATCGAACGCATCACGTCGGTCAGATCCTTTCCTGCGACCACCAGGCGGCCATCGAGAATGCCAATGAAGTCACCTTCTTCGACTTCGATTCCATCGATCTGGGTCGTGCGCACCGCGCGGGTGACTTCGCCACTCACGACATGGTTTGCAGCTTCCTGCATATTCTGCACGTTGCTTTCGACGTCGCTTTTGAAGTTGAATGCCATCATGGCAGCAATCCCTTGCGGCACAGTGCGGGTCGGTACCACATAGACCGTTTTGTCGCTCAATTCAGCTGCCTGTTGTGCCGCCAAGATGATGTTCTTGTTGTTGGGCAACACAATCACGGTATCGCTTTCGACTGCGTCGATCGCCTCCAGCAAGTCCTGTGTGCTGGGGTTCATGGTTTGCCCACCAGGGACGATGGCGCTCACGTTGAGGCTTTCGAACACATTGCGCAAGCCATCCCCCGGCACAACCGCCACCGTGGCAATACCAGTTGCAGCGTCGGTACTGACGCGCTTTGTCGGCATGGGAGGCGCAACTGGTGTCTGTTCGGCTTGCTGCTTGAATTCTTCATATTGCAGGTCCATGTTCTCGACGACGATATCGTCGAGCATGCCCAGGTTCGCGCCATATTCGAGCGCTGGCCCAGGATTGAGACAGTGCACGTGCACTTTGACGACATTGCTATCCCCCACCACCAGCGCACAATCGCCCATGCTGCGAATCATCTCACGGATAGCCTCCACATCCAGATTTTCGCCACGGATGAGGAATTGAATGTCGTAGCCGTAGCGGCCATCGGCCAGCGGTTCGGGCGGCGCATCCAATTCGGGCAAATGGTCGGGAATGGCGCTCGTTTCGGCTTCTGCTTCCACAGGTTCACCCTTCAAGTATCGCAACATACCTTCGAAGAGGAAGACGAGCCCTTGCCCGCCACTGTCCACCACACCAGCATCTTTCAACACGTGCAGCATGTCAGGCGTGCGCCGCAAGGCATCCTGAGCGGCGTCGAGCACATCTTCCAGCAACTTGACAATATCGCTGGTCGTGGCGGCACTGCGTTCGGCGGCATCAGCCGCTTCACGCGCCACGGTGAGAATGGTCCCTTCGACAGGCTTCATCACAGCGCTATACGCCGCTTTGGTGGCCGCCTGGAACGCGATAGCCAGGTCGTCGGTTGTAGCGGTTTCTTTCCCTTCAAGCCCACGCGCAAAACCACGCAACAACTGCGACAGAATCACGCCAGAGTTGCCACGTGCGCCCAAGAGCGCACCCTGTGCCACCACCTTTGCCACTTCATCCAGACGCGTGGCCGGGCTGGCATCCAGTTCCTTGACAGCACTGCGCATGGTCAGGTTCATGTTCGTCCCTGTATCCCCATCGGGCACAGGGAAGACGTTGAGTGCGTTGACCTTTTCCTTGTTGCGATTGAGCCACGCCGCAGCCGCTTTGACGAGTTCACGCAACAGCGTGCCATCCAGCACTGTCAAAGGTTCATGTACACGCAGGCTCGAAGGTGTTGTGTTCTCAGCCACCGTTTTCCATCCTCCTCGATCAGTCTGTCGCCTCGACAGGGCGCACGGCTTGAATATGGACGTTGATGTGTCGCACCGGGATTCCCACCGTATTTTCGACGGCGAAACGCACATTTTCCTTGATATTGTTGGCCACCTCGGACAGACGGAGACCATACGCAAGAACAACGTAAACGTCAACTGCCAGCCCATCATCGAGGCTGTGGACAACTACCCCGCGCTTGGAATGGTCGCGACTGAGCATTTCGACCAGGCCATCACGCAGGCTGGGGAGCGCCATACCAACGACACCATAGGTTTGCAAGACGGCACGTGCCGCCACGCCTGCAATGGCAGCAGGAGCAATCGTAATCGTTCCCAAGTCGGTTTGGATATGGACAGTGTTCGTTTCTCGTGTCATTTGCCGCAACATGTCCTTTATGATATAGTTTGCCAGCAGCCCCGTGGTTAGCCCTCGGGGCATTTGTCTGCAATCGGCGAGCCTCGAGGCTCAAAAACAAGTAGCGAAGAGGTGATACCAATGGCCAAGTGTGAAGTCTGTGGGAAAGGTCCGGCGACTGGCCACAACGTCAGTCACGCGCACAACCGCACCAAGCGTGTGTTTGCACCCAACATTCAGAAAAAGCGTGTATTCATCAATGGGAAGTTCCAACGGGTGAAGATCTGCACACGCTGCCTGCGCACGTTGACGCGCAAAGGGTCGATATCGGCGTAAGGCGTGCGGACGATGCCAACGGCTCCCGCAAGGGGGCCGTTTTTTCGTGGTCACCGGTTTCCTCTCCATCGGCTTGTCAATGTTCCTGTCAGGCACGGCGCAACACCTCTTCGGCGCAGGTGCGCAATTGCTGAATGGCTCCCGCTACACCCAGTGGCGAGGCATAGACTGCTGAGCCAGCCACCAGCCAGCGGGCGCCGGCTTCCACCACGCGCGGCGCAGTTTCGCTGTTGATGCCGCCATCGACTTCGATGGGCACTTCGGTGCGCCCAAGCCCATCCAGCATGGTACGCAATCGGCGTATTTTTGGCAACATCGTTTCGATGAACGCCTGCCCCCCAAATCCGGGGTTGACCGTCATGACCAGCACCAGGTCCACATTGGGCAGCAGGTACTCGACGGCTTCGGGCGGGGTGGACGGATTGAGCGCAATGCCCGCCTTGACCCCACGGCTGCGAATGTGCTGCACGGTGCGGTGGGCATGATAGTCAGCTTCGATATGCACTGTAAGAATGTCGGCACCAGCATCGATGAAAGCGTCTACATAGTTGGCAGGGTTCGCGATCATCAGGTGCACATCGAGCGGTAAGCGTGTCCGTCGGCGCAACGCTGCCACCACCGGAATGCCCACGGTGATATTGGGGACGAAATGCCCATCCATCACATCAACCTGGACGGCATCCGCTCCGCCGGCTTCTGCTGCCGCCACGGCATCGCCTAGCGCTGTAAAATCGGCGCTCAAGATGGATGGGACAATCCAGACGCTCATGCTGCTTTGCTCCTCTTCGCTATGACGAGTGTTGCCGCGCAGCCGTGCGTGCTGCTTCGGCATGGGTGGGATACGCATCCAGGGGCACGATACTGCGCCCACGGCGTTCGACCTGGGCGTAGAGTTGCCCACACCCGGCGGCAATATCGATACCACGCCGCACGCGCACGGTCACCGGGACGTTATACGTCTCTTGGAGAACCTGCGCAAATGCCCGCACCTGCTCTCGTGGTGAGCCTTGCCACAGCGAACCAGGAACCGCGTTGAGTGGGATGAGGTTGACATGAGCCAACATGCCCTGCAGCAGACGCCCCAGGTCGTGCGCCAGCGCCACATCGTCATTGATGCCGTCGATCATGGCGTATTCGAATGTGACGCGGCGATGGGTTGTGTGAATGTACGCACGTACTGCCTCCATAAGGTCGGCAATGGGATATTGCGCGTTGATGGGAAGCAAGGCGGTGCGCAAGTCGTCGCGCGGGGCATGCAACGAGACCGCCAGGTTCACTTGGAACGGTTCTTCCGCCAGGCGACGAATGGCGGGGACAAGGCCAACGGTGCTCAAGGTCATGCGGCGGGCACCGAACGACAACCCATCGCGATGATTGAGAATGCGAATCGCTTTCAGCGTTTCGCGGTAGTTGCTCAGCGGCTCCCCCATTCCCATGAAGACAATGTTGGTCAGGGCATGCCCACCGTCGGCGGGGCGTTCACCAGCCGCCCGCAGCACCCGTTCGATGTGAACGATTTGCGCCACAATCTCACCCGCGGTGAGATGGCGCATCAGCCCCATTTGCCCTGTTGCGCAAAAGGCGCACGCATAGGCACACCCCACTTGCACCGAAATGCAGGCGGTGTTGCGCGTGTCGTATTCCATCAAGACCGCTTCGATATGCTCGCCATCGGGCAGGCGCAACAACCACTTGCGTGTGTGCCCATCGGTGGATTGCAGTTCGGTCACGGGGGTCAATACCCCGAAGGCAAAGGTTTCTGTCAGACGCCCCCGCAGTGTCTTGGGCAGGTTGGTCATCGCGTCAGCATCGTCTACCAGATGGCGGTAAAGCCATTGCCAGACCTGCCGGGCGCGGTACGCCGGTTCGCCCCACTCAGCAAGCAGGGTGCGCAGCTCTTCGAACGTCAGGTTGTACGGGTTCAGATGTCTGCACTCGTGTCTCATGATGACCATCCATACAAAAAGCGCACCACCGACGATGCGCTTGTGTGTTCGATATTGTAGCACGAGCACAGGCAGCGGGTCAATTGCGCCTGCTGTTTGCCAGGCACCGAACGCTCGAATACAATAAAACAAGGCTTTTCGCATTGCCGCCTCCCCACTTCGAGAAAAGCCGCTCCATGCACAAGCGAGTCTGCCCGGAGGATGCCCATGCGCTCGTTTGCGACCCAAACGTCTACCGAATGCCCCGCATGTCATCGAACGTTCGACGCCACCATCTGGCTCGTCGTGGACGCTGCGGAGCGCCCCGACCTGCTGGCGCGCGTCCGTGACGATACCCTGCACCGCCTCACGTGCCCCCACTGCGGCCAGCCCGCCGGCGAGGCCGACGCGCCCCTGCTCATCTACCGCCCCGACGCCGAGCCACGGCTCATCTTCTCCCCCGCGCAACAGACCAGCACCGAGCAGGACCGCGAACATGCGGCCATGTTAGTCGCCCACCTGCGTGATGTGCTGGGCGAGGGGTGGCGGGATGAGTGGGTGGAAGGAATGCTGATGGTGCCACGGCTGCTGCTGCCCGCCGCGCTGAGCGACGACCCCGAGGCCGCGCTGCGGCGGATGGCGGAGGAGACCCAACAGGCGCTGGAACATTTGAGGGAGGAGGATCCCGAAGCCTACCAGCAACTGGAGAAAGCAGCCCGCGCGATGCAAGCTGCCGAACGGGCAGCGAGACTTCTGGCCCAGTTGGAAGAAGCAGAAGACAAGGAGCGCTTTCTCCGCCAGCACCTGGACGAATTCGACGACGAGGTGCTGGCCGCCCTGGGAGCATTGGCCCAGGCGGCTGCCGAATTGGGCGAGGAGGAAGCAGCGCAAGGAATCGCGGCGGTGGCGGCTGCTATTGAGGCCCTGCGGCTGGAACAGAACCCGACCGCACGGGAAATGGTGGAGGCGATGGTCGGGGACGGTGACCTCGCCATGCACCTGCAAGCCTTCATCACCGCCGAGACCTGGGCCGAATCCCGGCGCATCGTGGAAGCACATCCCGAGCTGCTGACCGACGAGGCCGACGCCCTGCTGGGCCAGCTCATCGAGGCGGCTTGCACGCAGGGCGACGAGAATGGCGTGCGCCTGCTGGAAGAACACCGCACCCTCCTGCGCCGCTGCCGCGAGGTGGGCGTGGAAGAGTAGGGGCGCAGGGCCCTGCGCCCCTACAGATTCCCCCTGAATTCCAGGCCGACCTGCGCCGCGCCCAGGAGGGCGAACAGCGCTACCTCCAAACCGGCGACCCGGCCGCCCTGGACGAGTCCGTGGCCGCGTGGGAGCGCATCCTGAACCACCCCGCTTTCGAGGAGGCCGACGAGCGCTTCCGCCTGGCCGCGTGGAACGACGCCGCCGGCGCCTACTTGCGGCGCTATTGGGCGAGAGGCCAACTCCCTGACTTGAACCAGGCGCTTGAGCTCTGGCAACAGGCCGTCGACCTCACGCCAGAAGGCCACCCCGACCGGCCCACAATGCTCAACAACCTGGCCAACGGCCTGCGCGACCGCTACGCCCGCACCGGCACCCTCCAGGACCTGGAAGACGCCATCTCCCACTGGCAACAGGCTATCCAACGTGGCCTGGAAGTAGCGCCGGAAGTGGCCCTGGGTTCGGCACGCAACTGGGGCCGCTCGGCCTTCGAGCGAGGGGCGTGGGAAGAAGCACTCCAGGCGTATGAGGCCGGTCGCCAGGCGATAGACCGCCTGCTGGAGGCCCAATTGTTGCGCTCGGGGAAGGAGATCTGGTTGCGGGAGGCGCAGGAGTTGCCGGTCCGCCATGCCTACACACTGGTCCAACTGGGCCAGATCCGTGAGGCCGTGGAGGCGCTGGAAGGGGGGCGCGCCCGCCTGCTGGCCGAGGCCCTGGAGCGCAACCGCCGTGACCTGGAGTACCTAGCCGACCTGGGTTACGAGAGCCTGCTGGCGCGCTACCGCGCCCTCAGCGAACAATGGGAAGCCCTTATCGCCCAACTCGAGGGCCGGGCGAGCCCACCGCCGGGAGAAACCGGGGCAACGTTCACTCCCGATCCGGCCCGCATTGCCGAGGCGTTGCGCCAGGTGGACGCCGACTTGAAGGCTGTCATCGCCGAGATCCGCCAAATCCCCGGCTACGAGGATTTCCTCCTGCCTCCCACCTTCGAGAAAATCGCCCGGGCCGCCCAGGATGCGCCCCTGGTTTACCTCCTCGCCACCCCCGCCGGTGGGCTGGCCCTCATCGTCCACGGCGACGAGGTGTACTCGGTGGACCTGCCCGCGCTGACGGCAGAGGCGGTGCGCCATCGTGTCGAAGGTTCTGGGCGACAGTGGGGGGGGTACCTTGGGGCCATGTTCCGCTGGCGTCGCTCGCTGCTTCCCACAACGCCACCAAAGGAGCGCTGGAAAGCCCGCACCGCCTGGCTCCGCGCGCTGGAGAGCACTACCCGCTGGCTCTGGGAGGCAGCCATGGGGCGGTGGTCCGCTTCCTTGCCAACCGGGGCTGGCACCGGGCTGTGCTCGTCCCCACCGGCTACCTGGGGCTGCTGCCCCTCCACGCCGCCTGGACCGAAGACGCAACCTGCTCCACCGGCCGATGCTACGCCTTGGACGAGGTCACCTTCACCTACGTCCCCTCGGCCACGGCCCTGGGGGCCGCGCGGCAGGCGTGGGAAGCGTGGCAAAAGCAGCCGCCCACGCTGCTGGCCGTAGACGACCCCGACGGCACGCTGCACTTCTCCGCCCTGGAGGTGCAGGCCGCGCTGGACCAGCCCGGCTGGCAGCAGACCACCCGCCTGGTTGGTAGGGCGGCTACCCGCGAGGCCGTGGCTGCCGCCATGCAGGCGCACACCGTCTGGCTCTTCTCCTGCCACGGCCAGGCCGGGTGGACCAAACCGCTGGAAAGCCGCCTCCGGTTGGCCGACGGCCCGTGGACGGCCCGGGAAATCCTGGACGAGGCGCAGCAGCACGCCTGGCCGCCCGCGGTGGCGCTCCTCTCGGCCTGCGAGGTGGGCGTGCCCGGCCTGGGATTGCCGGAGGAGGTCATCGGGCTGCCGGCGGTCTTCCTGCAGGCGGGCGTGGCCGGCGTGGTCGCCACCCTCTGGTCGGTGGAAGAGGCCAGCACCGCGCTGCTGGTGGCCCGCACCGTGGAAGGCTGGCGGGACGACGGCCTGCCCCTCGCCGAGGCGCTGCGCCGCGCCCAGTGCTGGCTGCGGGACGGCACGGTGGAGGAATTCCGCGCCTACCTGGAGCGCTACATGGAGGAACAGCCGGCCCTCCGTGAGGCGACCCTCAAGTGGCTTTCCCCGGAGACGGCCGGGCGCTTCGACCTGCACCTGACGGGGGAGGGGCCGCGCTTTGCCCACCCCTTCTACTGGGCGGCCTTCACGTATACGGGCGTTTGCTGAGATGGTGGAGGTGCAAGGCACGTGGCAAAAGTGCGTCGCACCTTTCCCCCTCGCTGAGGAGGTGTATGGATGCCAGAACCCAACTGGACACCTGTGGAAGCGGCGTTCTACGAGCTGTTGCGCTCGCTGCTCACCGTGTGGAACGAAGTGGGCCTGCCGCCCGAGGCGCGGAGCGAGGTGGAAGCCCTGCTTGCGCAAGCCAAGCGGGGCCAACTAGGGGCACTCAACCGCGCCCGGCGGCGTCTGCTCCGCCACGAGCAGGTCAAGTCGTGGCTGGAACGAGAGCGAGCGTCCCTCCTGGAAGAGGAGAACTTGCGCCTGGTACGCTTGCCCGGCGGCCCAACATCCCAGGAACGGCCAGCCTTTTGCTGCCCTACGTCCGGGTGCGAGTACGTCTGGTATCAGCGGGTGGCGGCCGTCACACCGCCCCCCTGCCCGATCCACGGCTGCGATTTGGATCGAGCGGATTCATCATGAGGGGCGAGAAGGTGAAGACGACAAGGTGCGACGCCCTGCCGGGGGACGTGGGAGGTGTCCCCCCAGTTCCCCCTTCGCCGTTCGCCCGACATCGAACGGCGTACATCCTGTAAACCAAACCATGCTGATGTGGAGGCGCGAGGTGCAAATACTGAACATCCACCAGGCCAAAACCCACCTGTCCGAACGCATCGAGGCGGTGGAGCGTGGCGAGGAGGCCATCATCGCGCGGGCGGACCGTCCTGTGGCTCGGCTGACACCCTTGCCGGCGCAGCGCCGCCTGGGCCTGCTCGAGGGCCGCCTCACCGTCCCGCCCGACTTCGACGCCCCCTTGCCAAACGGGGGAGAAGTCCCATGATTTCCGCCTTCAACAGCACCCTTGGCAGCGAACTGGCCCGCTCGTGGGCCGCGCGGCTGACCGGAACGCCCCTCGCCTTTTGGGGGCTGGGCGCGGCGGCCTACGCCTGGCGCTTCGGCCTGGAAGACGCCCAAGCCCGCTTTCTGGCCCTGCCCGCACCGCTCCAGGCCGCGCTGCTGCTGGCCGCGCCGTTGCTCATCGTCGCCTCGGACGGGCTAGCCCGCCGCCTAGACCGGCACATCCTGCGCTGGCTGGAAGGGTACTGGCCGGAGATGCCCCCCTTCACCTGGCTGGCGCGGTGGGGGCGAAAGCGCCACCAACAACGGTATCAGCGCCTGGAGGCTGAGTGGCAGCAGCTGCAGCACGTCTTCCAGCAGGGGCGCTTGCACGACCCAGGGACACGCCTGCGCCTGAGCCACCTGGAGGCTCTGCTCCACGCCTACCCGGACGACCCAACCCACATGACCCTCCCCACGCAATTGGGGCTGCGCCTGCGGGCGGCCGAGACGCGCCCGCTTCTGCGTTACGGCCTGGACGGGGTGATCTGCTGGCCGGCGCTCTGGATGGTCTTGCCGGAGCAGGCCCGCCAGGACGTGGCTGCGGCCTGGGGCGACCTGAGCGGAACCGCGCGCCTGGTCTTCTGGGCGCTACTGGGGATGGTGTGGGGCACCTGGGCGTGGTGGGCGCTACCAGTAGCACTGGGGCTGGCGTGGGCCGGCTATCGCCTGGCGCTAGAAGCAACTGACGTATTCGCCACACAGGTCGAAACCACGTTTGCCGTTCACCGTTTCGCCTTGTACGATGCCCTTGGCCTGCAAAGGCCCACAACAGCCGAAGAGGAGCGCCAGCTCGGTGCAGCGCTCACAGCCCATCTCTGGCAGGGCACCTCTTTTCCCCTCTACGCCCCCTCGGACAAGAAGCAAGCCTAAAAACCCCTTCTTCGCCCAAACAGGCGCCTTGTACACAATGCGCATCACCCAAATGGGCCATCTGTGAGAGCACGCACATTAGACAAACCATCCGCTCTCGATATAATCTCCCCCTGCCGGCACACGTACCTGAACAAACAATTGATTTCGCCAAGAGGACAGCGTAGCACGCATGCGAATAGGAATCGATGCACGCATCCTGGCGTATCGTCGGGCAGGGATTGGGCAGTACACGCTCCGCCTCGTCGAACACCTTGCCAGGATCGACCGCGACAACGAGTACATCCTCTTGCAAAGTCGCAAGGACCTTTCCACCTACGTTTCCCAGCCAAATTTCAAACGCGCAACGATTTGGACACCCAGCCACCACCGTTTGGAACCATGGGCACTTTCTGTCGAAACTGCCCGGTTGGGGCTCGATTTGCTCCATTCACCGGATTTCATTCCGCCGTTTTGGCGTACCTACAAATCGGTCATCACCATTCATGATTTGGGCTTCCTTATTTTCCCGCACTTTGTGAAAGAAGATGCCGCGCGTCACTACGGCAAAATCGACCGCGCTGTACGGCATGCCGACCATATCATCGCCGTCTCGCACAGCACCAAAAAAGACATCATGAAACTGCTGGGCGTCTCTTCCGAGCGCATCACCGTTATTCACGAAGCAGCGAACCCCATTTATCGCCCCATCCGCGACCAGGAACAGCTCGACGCCATCCGACGTAAGTACGATCTGCCCCAAATGTTCGTCCTTTTTGTCAGCACGATCGAACCGCGCAAGAACCTGCCCACGCTTTTGCAAGCACTGCACCGACTGAAAAACGAATATCGCACCGAACTGGTGCTGGCCGTGGCTGGCGAAAAAGGGTGGCTCTACGAAGACGTGTTCCAACTCGTTCATCGGCTGAAACTGGGCAAACAGGTGCGCTTTTTGGGGCGTGTTCCGCTGGAAGACCTCCCGCTGCTCTACAATGCCGCGATGGTGCACGTGCACCCCAGCTACTACGAAGGCTTTGGTCTGACGCCGCTGGAAGCCATGGCGTGCGGCACCCCTACCATCGTGAGCAACGTTTCCAGTCTGCCCGAGGTCGTGGGCGACGCTGGGCTGCGTGTCAACCCCGAAGATGACGAAGAACTCGCTGTCGCCATCTGGCGCGTGCTCAACGATTCGGCCTTGCGCGATATGCTGCGCGAGAAAGGGTTGAAACGTGCCCGCATGTTCTCGTGGGAAAAGGCAGCCCACGAACACTTGCGCGTCTACATGCGCGTGCTCGGCCAGCCACTGCCTGAACGACCCACTTCGGCAGAGGAGTAGGCCCCACATGCGCCTGCTCTTCCTCACGCCACAGGTGCCGTATCCCCCCCACCAGGGCGCAAGTCTGCGCAACTGGGCCTTCATTCGCGAGCTGAGCCGCCGCCACGAAGTCCATCTGTTTGCGCTGCTCGCTCACGGACAATCATCCATGGATGCCGCCACGCAGACCATGCGTACCCATGTCGCCTCGCTGACGCTCGCGTCACAACCAAGTCGTTCGACCATGCAGCGGCTCTGGCAACTCATCACCTCGCCCCGCCCCGACCTGGCATTGCGGTTGTGGCATCCTGAGATTGCCGACGCTCTGGCAGAAACCCTGCGTGCGCACGAATTCGACATCGTGCAGGTTGAAGGGCTGGAACTGCTGGCGCTGTGCGAACCCTGGCTCGCACGCCCCGACGGGCCGCGTTGGGTGTACGACGCCCATAACGCCGAAGCCGATTTGCAAGCCAGTGCCTGGCGTGCCGACCGCCGTACACTGCGCCGCTGGCACGCCGCCGCCTACTCGTTCATTCAGTGGCACAAGCTGCGCCGCTACGAAGCCGCCATGTTGCCCCGCTTCCACGGACTGACCTGCGTCAGCGACACCGACGCCGACAGTCTCGCTGCCCTCAGTGGCCGTCGCCCGTTGGTGGTGCCGAACGGCGTGGACACAGAACGCTTTGCCCCAGGGCGCGTCTCCCCCCATCCCGACCTGCGCTCCCATCCTGCGGTGGTGTTCACCGGCAAAATGGATTTTCGCCCCAATGTGGACGCTGTGCTCTGGTTCGCCCACGACATCTGGCCAGCCGTACGCGCGGCTGTTCCCGAGGCGCGCTTCTGGATTGTGGGGCAACGCCCGACGCAGGCGATACAAGCGCTGAGCGCCATCGAGGGGATCCACATCACCGGCGCCGTGCCCGACATCGAACCCTACATCGAGGGCGCGGCTGTCGTCGTCGCGCCCCTGCGCATGGGGAGCGGCACGCGCCTGAAAGTGCTTCAAGCCCTGAGCATGGCCCGCCCGATGGTCAGCACATCGCTGGGTTGCACCGGGCTGGGATTGCGCAACGAGGAGCACCTCGCCATCGCCGATACGCCCGATGCCTTCGCCTTCAACATCGTGCACCTGCTCACCAATCAGCGTGAAGCCACTGCCATGGCCGCCCGCGCCCGCGAGTACGTGCGCACCCACTACGACTGGCGCGTGCTCGTCCCGCGTCTGGAAACGCTCTACACATCCCTGCTCGACAACGCCCAAGCCCCATGAACCACCAGACTTTCCATCCGCGCCCGCTCGCCCGCCGTCTCTTCCTGCGCATCGCCGCCCACCTGACGACGCGCCGCGCCACCCCACCCCCGCCAGAGACGCCACATCGTCTGCTGCTCATCCGCCCCGACCACCTGGGCGACATGCTCTTTCTGACGCCGGTGCTTCCGCTCCTGCGCGAGGCACTTCCCAACACCCACATCACTGCGCTGGTCGGCCCTTGGGCAGCCCCACTGCTCGCCGACCACCCCGCGCTCGACGCCGTCGAGACTCTGGCATTCCCCTGGTTCGACCGCCAACCACGCACGTCGTGGCTCGAACCATACATCCGCCTCGTTCGTGCAGCACGAACACTCGCCGGGCGCTTCGATACCGCCGTCATCCTGCGGTTCGACCACTGGTGGGGGGGCTGGCTGGCAGCGCAGGCTGCCATCCCCCGCCGTATTGGCTACGCCACGCCATTGCTCACTCCTTTTCTGACAGAAGCAGTGCCCTATGTTCCCGGCACGCACGAAGTGGTGCAAAACGCCCGCTTGCTGAACCGTCTTGGTGTTCCGGCCACGTTGACGCCGCAGACACACGCACTCACTTTTCCGGTGAAAGAGACTGCGCATAGCCGCGCCAGCCAGTTGCCACTTCCCCCCGGAACTGGCCCGCTTGTCGCGCTGCATCCGGGCAGTGGCGCTCCTGTGAAACGCTGGCGCCCCGCCAAATGGGGGGCGCTTGCCGACGCGCTTCACGCCCGCTATGGCGCTCGCTTCGTTCTGACAGGTGGTCCTGCCGAACGCGACCTGACCGCTGCTGTGGCCGCGCACATCCATGCGCCGCTTGTCAACCTGGCCGGGCAAACCGACCTGCCCACTCTGGCTGCCCTTTTTACACGCTGTGCCCTGGTCATCGGGCCTGATAGCGGGCCACTGCACATCGCCGTTGCCATGGGCACTCCCACCGTCCATCTCTATGGCCCCGTGAGCCCAGCCACCTTCGGCCCGTGGGGCCCCCCGGAACGCCATCGGGTCATCACCCGTTCGCTCGCCTGCCAATATTGCCATCGCCTCGACTGGCCAGAAGATCTGTTGGCCGATCACCCCTGCGTACATGGCATTCCAGTTGAACCCGTCCTTGCCGCTGCCGAAGCCTTGCTGGCAGCATCAACCTGACCTGTCCCCATTGCCACACCTTCCTCGCTGGGCTACAATGCCCCCGCCAGCCAACCAATCCAACCGAGGCCGTCTATGTTGACAGATTTTCCCTTTGCCATCGAGCACATTCCCACGCTCAGCGTGGCACAAATGCGCGAAGTCGATCGCATCATGGTGGAAGAACTGGGCATCCCGCTCATCCAGATGATGGAACATGCCGGGCGTGCCCTCGCCGACGTGGCACGACGGCGCACGGGGGGGACTGTACAAGGCAAACACATCATCGTGCTGGCTGGGGCCGGTCACAATGGTGGTGGTGGCCTCGTCGCAGCACGACATCTCCACAACTGGGGGGCCGACATTCATGTGCTGCTCGCCACACCATTCACACGCCTGAAAGCAGAAGTCCAGCGCCAGTATCGCATCTTGCAGGCGCTGGGCATCCCACTCTGGCACTTCGACAGCACGCCACCCACGCCCGACCAGAAAACGCCGCAATGGGGGCGAGCCGCCCTGATTCTCGACGCCCTGCTGGGCTACAACCTGCATGGCAACCCACGTGGTTTCTACGCCGACCTCATCCGACTGGCGAATGCCAGCCGCACGCCCATTCTCAGCCTCGATCTGCCTAGCGGGCTCGACGCTGACGACGGCACGATTTACAGCCCCTGCATCGAAGCCGATGCGACCCTCACGCTGGCACTGCCCAAGCGTGGCCTGCGCGAAAGCCACTTCATCGTCGGCGACCTCTATCTCGCCGATATTGGCATCGCCCCCGAAGTCTACGCACGCATGGGGCTCGACGTGCCGCCCGTGTTCCAGCATCAATCAATCGTGCGCTTACGCTACCAGGCATGAACCCGCGCCCAACACTCGAAGAACTTGAAACCGCCTTTGCTCAGCACGCTCCCGTCTTGGTGCGCTTTCACCCTGCCGACACGTGGGGCAATGCCGCTGTGCTTGCTCCACTCCTTCCCACAGGCAACGGCTGGGCGCTCGTCTTCACCCTACGCCCACGAACACTCTCCACACACCAGGGGCAAATGAGTTTTCCTGGTGGACGCGCCGACCCTGAGGATCGCTCGCTCATTGCCACTGCGCTGCGTGAATGCCACGAAGAATTGGGCGTTCCGCCCCATGCCGTGCGCCTGCTTGGGCGTCTTGGTAAGGTGCCGTCGGGAAGTGCCCGCGTGAATGTGCATGCCTTCGTGGGCGCACTGCCCCCCACCATCACCTTCCAGCCCAATCCCGCCGAAGTGGCCGAAGTGGTGGTCATCCCCATTGCCGACCTGCTCGACCCAGAGTGCCACCACACTGAAACGCGCCAGTTCATGGGGCGTTCCGTACCGGTGCACTTCTACGAATGGCGGGGGTACACCATCTGGGGGCTCACCGGCTTCATGTTGCATGAATTGTTGAAACGTTGGCCAAATTCGCGATAATGAAAGCGCATTCACACATCAACCGGACACCCATCGAAAGGAGCAGGCGATGCGCATTGCCCTTATCGCCCACGATCAGAAAAAACTCGATCTGGCCATGTTCGTGCGTGACCACATCGACATCTTCCGCCAGCACGAGCTCGTTGCAACCAGTGGCACGGGCAAAATTCTGCAAGAAAAAACGGGGCTCACGGTCGAACGGATCACGCATGGCCCCGACGGGGGCGACCTCATCATCGGGGGACGTGTCGCAATGGGGCAGATCGATGCCGTCATCTTCTTCCGCGACCCTCTGACCGCCCAGCCGCACGAACCTGACGTCAGCGCGTTGCTGCGCGTCTGCGACGTGCACAACGTTCCACTGGCCACCAACCTCGGCACCGCAGAAGCCATCGTGGATTGGCTGATCGAGATGACCAACCAAATTCAGGCAGACGCGCCCGAGCCATGAACGACGCCAGACCTGCTCCCGTCGTCCTGTGCTATGGGCGATTGCATGTCCTCAACGGTGTACGCCTGCCTGTGCCCCCTTCACCGGGGCGGGCCATCCACGTCACAGCCGACTACTACCGCGTGGGGGGCGAAGCCGCCATGGTGGCGCTGGCACTCGCGCGGTGGGGACTTGTCCCCGCCGTCATGGGCAATGCCCTGGGGGAAGACGCCTACGCTGAGATGATATGGCAAGAGCTGCATCGCCGCCGCTATGGGCACATTCACACCGACTGGCTCACTACCGACCCACACGTGCGCACACCCTTCACACGTCTGCTCACCACGCCCCAGGAACAGAGCATCGCGCTTTACTACTGGCATGAAGATGCCCGGTGGCTCCTTCCCACCGCCGAACAGATCAGGCACGTGCGCCTGGTCACGACCGATAGCCACGCAGGCGAGGCAGGCATTGCCGTTGCTCGTCTGGCGCACGAATGTGGTGTGCCCGTCGTGAGCGCCGACGTGCTGCCTTCGCATCCACTGGCTGCGTTGAGCACCATCACCATCACCAGCCAGACCACCATTCGCCGCCACAGCGACGAAGCCCCAGAAACCATCGCCCAACGATTGCGCGCGCAAGGCGTGTTGACCGTCGTCCTCACATATGGAAGCGACCCCATCCGCGTTCTGGACGCCGATGGCGAATGGCAGACCTTCCCCTCGTTCCCGCTGCCACCGGTGGATACCAGCGGCGCGGGCGACATCTTCCGCGCTGGCTTCATCTACGGCTTGCTGAACGAGTGGACGCTGGAACGCACGGTACGCTTTGCCGCGGCGGCCGCTGCCCTGTGGGTCAAGCTGCCAACGCCGCTCAAACATGCACCTTCGCTGGATGAAATCAGCACTTTTCTGGAAGACCGCAAGCCCACCCCTTCGCTGGTGCTGGACATCGCCCCCGACCAAGTCATCTGCCCGCTCTGCCAGCAGACCGTGGCCGCCACGCTCTTCGAGAAACATTGGCAGATGGAAAAGCGCGTCGTGCAGGCGATCCGGCGCGCCTTCCCAGCCTGGCGCCGTGCTGATGGGGCATGCCCGGCCTGTGTGCAAAAATACCTGCGCCGCGCACTCGCCGAAACACCACACGACCTTCCCATCTTGCAGGAAGGACACCCCATCTACGGCCACCCCGACCTCTTTGTCCTGCCCATTGCCGTGCGGTTGCGTGCCAACCCGCACTACACGGGGCGCACCATCACCATCGCCTTCCTGGATAGCGGCTTCTACCCCCACCCCGACCTGACCATGCCCACCAACCGTATCGTGGCCACAGCCGACGTGGGCGGTCGCACCCCCATCGCACCGGCTGATTTCAGCGAACCCCGCCCCGAAGCGTGGCATGGCATGATGACGTCAGTGGTTGCGGCTGGCAATGGCTTCCTCAGCGATGGCATGTATGCTGGTATCGCCCGCGATGCGCATGTCGTGCTCGTCAAAGTGAGCGACAGCCGCAGGCGTGTGAAAGAGCCGGGAATCGTGCGGGGTATGCAATGGCTGCTCGACCACGCCGAGCAGCACAGTATCCGCATCGTCAACCTCAGTGTGGGGGGCGACACCCTCGAGGCGGGGCCCGACAATGCGCTGAACCGACTGGTCGAACAGGCAGTCGCACGCGGCATAGTAGTCATTACCGCATCGGGGAACGCTGGCCGCGCCGAACTCGTCCCACCCGCTTCGGCCGAATCGGCCATCACCGTTGGCGGCCTGGACGACCGCAACGCACTCGACATTCGCGAACACCGACTGTACAGCAGCAATTGGGGGCGCTCCACTACTGGCTCGCCCAAACCCGAATTGATTGCCCCCAGCATCTGGATTGCCGCGCCGGTGTTGCCGGGCACACGCATCGCCGAGCAAAACATTCTGCTCGACCGCTTGCGCCGCGCCCGCGACGATGAGCTGCCCACATTGCTGGCCAATGCGCTCGACGTGCTCGATCTTCCAGCAGAGATCGTCCATGCCCCAGTCGAAGCCCAACGCGCTGCCATCTATGAACACATCATCAAAAACAAGTTCGTCACCCCTTTCTACCAGCATGTGGATGGCACCAGTTTTGCCGCGCCCATCGTTGCCAGCACCGTTGCCCAAATGCTCGAAGCCAATCCATCGCTCACCCCTCAACAGGTCAAAGAGCTCCTGATACGTACCGCACGCCCACTGGCCGACGTTCCCGAAGAGCGCCAGGGCTATGGTGTGGTGCAGCCCGGGCCCGCAGTGACAGCAGCATTGCGCCTGCGCTATGGGACACTGGGCGAAACGCCACTTTCGCCCTACATTCGCAACGGCGCCGTCCACTTCGTCTACTACGACCCACGTGCCGAGCGCGTGAGCGTCATTGGCGAATTCAACGCATGGCACCCCGACGCCACGCCCATGGATACCGTCGCTCCGGGCATGTGGCATGCTACGATTCCTTTGCCCCCCCCTGGGCGCTACGGGTACAAGTTTCTGGTAGACAACGAGCGCTGGTTGGACGACCCCGAAAACAGCGAAAAAGAGGCCGATGGGTACGGGGGATTCAATGCCGTGCTTGTTGTCGAAGCCCAAACCAAATGACATGCACAGGAGCATGGTCATGCTGACTTTGAGATGTACCACCTGCCACGCATCCGCCCCACCGACAGCCTGGCGTTGTCCCGCATGTGGCGGGGTGCTGGATCTTCTCCTGCCCACGTTCCAGCCCGATGCCATCGAATCGCACGAGGCATCGCTCTGGCGGTATGCCGCTTCTTTGCCCGTGAAGCGTACCGTTTCGTTGGGTGAAGGGTTTACGCCATTGGTACCACTCTCGCACACACCCGACCCGCGCGTGATGGCCAAACTGGAATTTGCCATGCCGACGGGGTCGTTCAAAGACCGTGGCACCGCCATCAGCATCAATGTCCTTTTACAAAATGGTGTACGTGAAGTGGTGGAAGATTCTTCGGGCAATGCAGGGGCATCACTGGCTGCCTATGCCGCAGCAGCCGGCATACGCGCACGCATCTTTACCCCCGCCCATGCGGCCGAGGGCAAAAAGCAGCAAATGCGCATCTTCGGCGCTGATGTGGTGGAAGTTCCGGGGCCACGCAGAGCCGCTAGCGAGGCCTGTCTTCGTGCGGCCGAAGAGCATGTGTACGCCAGCCATGCGTGGAGCCCCTTGCACCTTGTAGGCTTGATGACGTGTGCGTGGGAGTTGTGGGAACAACTGGGAGACGCGCCCACCGCCATTGTCTGCCCGGTGGGGCAAGGCGGCTTGTTCCTGGGGCTGTGGCGAGGCTTTCAAGCGTTGCGCGCCGCAGGGTGTATCACCCGCATGCCACGGATGTTTGCCGTGCAATCAACAGCATGCGCGCCTATCACCACCGCCTGGTACTTGAAAGAACCAGACCCCATCCAGGTGATCGAGGGCACAACCATCGCGGAAGGTATCCGCATCGCACAGCCCATACGTGGGCGTGAAGTACTAGGCGCCATCCGATCCAGTGGCGGCGCTGCCTTTGCCGTCTCCGACGAGGCGATTCGTGCTGCGCATAAGTGGCTGGCACGGCGCGGCTTGTTCGTCGAACCGACCAGCGCCGTTGTGGGTGTCCCTCTGGAAGAAGTCTGCGAACGAACCCGAGAAGACGGAGCAATCGTCCTCATGCTGACGGGGAGCGGCTTGAAATATGGCATCACCTGAATCGTTCGACCTGCCACCACGCACCTTTTTCGCACTGGAAGCCGTTTTGTTCGGGTTGGCGCTGGTGCTCACACTGGGGCGTGGGCGTTTGACGCTCGCCGAGTATGCTCGTATGCTGGCGTGGGTTTCGCTGGGATGCTGGGTGCTGGCGGGCATGTTGTGGGGTGTGCAACGAAAGCGCCCCCTACCAGCCTGGTTGCATCCCGCGACACTCTTTTTCAGCAGCATGCTACCGTTCGCCACCAGCACGATGCTGGCGTGGCTGGGCGGTTGACGTTTTCGCTTCTCACAGACCAAAGAGGACAAAAGGAGCGTGCGATTTATGAGTGAACAAGCGCGACGAGTTGTCGTTACGGGAATTGGTGCGATCACCGCTTTGGGCAAAGACATGCCCACAACATGGAAAAATCTATTGGCTGGCGTCAGCGGGGCTGGCCCGATTACCCGCTTCGACACAAGCGAGTTTCTGGTCAAATTTGCATGTGAAGTCAAAGACTTCGACATTTCCGAGTATAAGGATGTGATTTCCCCCAAAGAGGCCCGGCGCATCGATCGCAACATCCAGATGATGATTGGGGCGGCGGCGCAGGCCATGCGTCAGGCCAACTTGCGCATCGAAGACCCCGAGCAGGCGAATCGGGCGGGGACGCTGGTCGGCACTGGTATCGGTGGATTGGAGACCATCTATGCAGGGCACAAAACCCTTTTCGAAAAAGGGCCAAAACGCGTCAGCCCCTTTGTAGCGACGTACATGCTGCCCAACATGGCGGCGGGGTATCTTGCCATCTGCTTCAACCTGCGCGGTCCAAACTTCACTCTCATCTCGGCCTGTGCATCGGGAACGCACACAGTCGGCGAAGCGGCGGAAATCATCCGCCGTGGCGACGCAGATGTCATGCTGGCAGGCGGGGTCGAAGCGCCGATTACGCCCTTCGGACTGGCAGCGTTCCATCGCACGGGGGCACTCAGCACCCGCAATGATGATCCGCAACGTGCTTCACGCCCATTCGATGCCCAGCGCGATGGGTTCGTGTTTGGGGAAGGGGCTGGCGCACTCGTACTCGAAAGCCTGGAACACGCCCAGGCGCGTGGCGCAACCATTCTGGCGGAAGTGGTCGGCTATGGGTTGAGTGATGATGCCTACCACATCAGCGCTCCTGCTGAGGGGGGCGAAGGGGCAGCACGTGCCATGGCAATGGCACTCCGCAAAGCAGGTGTTGGCCCCGAAATGGTGGACTACATCAACGCCCACGGCACCAGCACGCCGCTCAACGACAAATCCGAAACAGAGGCTATCAAGGCCGTGTTTGGGGAACATGCCTACCGCATCCCCATCAGCTCGACCAAGAGTATGGTGGGACACCTCTTGGGGGCAGCGGGCGTCGTCGAAGCCGCTGTCTGTGTGCAAACGATTCTGGACGGCATCATTCACCCAACCATCAACTACGAATACCCTGACCCTGAATGCGACTTGGACTACGTGCCCAATGAACCGCGCAAAGCCACTGTGCGCTATGCGCTTTCCAACAGTTTCGGGTTCGGTGGGCACAACGCTTCAATCTTGCTGAAAGCCTATGAGGAGTAAACGTTCGTGATGTGGTCGTATGCAGAAGCGCAGCAGGTTGTTGGCTATACATTCCAACAGCCCAACCTGCTGCGCACCGCTCTCACGCACCGTTCGTACCTCAACGAACATCCCGAAGAAACCGAAGATTATGAACGCCTGGAATTTTTAGGCGACGCCGTGCTCGACCTGGTAGTGGCCGAGTATCTGTTTCAGGCCTTGCCCGACTGGCCCGAGGGCGCTCTGACGTTTTTGCGTGCTAGTCTGGTACGCGCCGAACGACTCGCCGAGTATGCCCGTCAGATCGAGCTGGGGCGTGTGCTCCGTTTGGGGCGCGGGATGGAGCTCAGCGGTGGCCGCAACCATACGGCTATCCTCGCCGATGCCTTCGAAGCCGTGGTTGGGGCTATCTATCTCGACGGGGGCCTGGATGCTGCACGCACCTGGGTGCTCGACCGTTTCATCGCCCCAACCGTTGCAGCCACACGGCGCAGTGGGCATGCCCGCCGCGACCCCAAAAGTCGCCTGCAAGAAGCGGTGCAAGCCCGCTACAACATCACACCACGGTATGCCATTGTGGACGAGAGTGGCCCCGAGCATGACCGCCGCTTCACTGCCGAAGTGCGCATCGGCAATGAGGTATGGGGCGTTGGTGAAGGACGCAGTAAACAAGAAGCCACACTCGCCGCCGCCGAAGCCGCATTGCGTCGGCTAGAAAACGAAGCGTGAACAAAGACCTGGCACCCTTGGGCAACGTGCAACATCCCCGGCACCGCATTCGCAGTGCAAAGTGGTGCCAGAATGCCACGCCAAAAGCCCCCTTTCTGCTGGTGATTCCCCAGATCTCTGCAAACAAGCGAAAAAGTGGCACAAGCCACACAGGAAGCGCTGAGCGCATGTTGGCGTCCATTCACCCGTCTCTTTCCAGACCGACGGCGCCAGCGCAGCAAGGGATACAAACGCGCCCCGCCTGACCTCGAGAGGCTCGCACGACTGATGTTACT
>WFOS01000017.1 GCA_015487975.1 Ardenticatena sp. | reverse complement strand
GGCCGAGGCCCCCTCGTGAGCCCTCACGCGCGATAGGCGGCCAACACCAGCACGGCATAAGCCCAGCGCTCCAATCCCGTTCTCCCCGCCCCAAGGCCATCAGCAACGGCGTGACGGTGTGGCACCCGAAACGCAGCACCTCAGCTACCAACCACCCGTCTGTTTCCAGACCGACGGCTCCTGCGCAGCAAGGGATACAAACACACCCCGCCTGACTCAAGGCGCGACGCACCTGCCAGAGGTGCGTCGCGCCTCAGGCCCAGCGGCCCCGCCCTGCCCTACCTCCAGCGTGTCGGCGGCCGAGGCCCCCTCGTGAGCCCTCACGCGCGATAGGCGGCCAACACCAGCACGGCATCCAGCGCTCCAATCCCATTCCCCCCCAAGGCCACCAGCAACGGCGTGACGGTGTGGCACCCGAAACGCAGCACCTCAGCCACCAACCACCCGTCTGTTTCCAGACCGACGGCTCCAGCGCAGCGAGGGAGACAAACGCACCCCGCCTGACCTCGCGAGGCACGCACGCCTGACGGTACTTCGAGGTGCGACGCACCTGGCAGGTGCGTCGCTCCTCCTAGGAAGGCGGCGTTCTCCAGCGGTGAGCACGCGTTCCAGGGGAACTGGCTGGAAGCGGTGATGGCCCCACCAGGCTCAGGCTGCCCGGTAGGTGCGCCACAATACGCCCTCTTCGGGGCCTGGGGCGCCTCTGGCTTGCCTTTTCCACGCTCCGTCTCGTCTCTACTCACCCTCCACCACGTTTTGGGTCATCACCAAGAACAAAAGAGACGGGAAGCACCATTGCTCCCCGCCTGCGCAGAAAGAGCAGAGCCCTGGTTAGTTCAAGGAAACTGCACCCAGCGGTGTTGCCACCAATTCAGGCAACGCATCCCGACGCAGTCGCTCGGACACTTCTGCAAGCAGCACAATCTCATGCCGCAAAATTTCAATTTCGGTGAAGAGCAATTGGCGCAGGCCAGGGATTGCCAGCAAAAATTCCTTGATGTTGCCCGGCAGTTGAATGGCAATAGCCGCGAAAAAGGCCACCGCCAACGGCGCTTCGGGGAGAGCCTGGCGCGTCAATGGTTCCCCCTGAATGTCTTCCAGAAGTGCCAGGTAGGTGAGCAAGCGGCGGCGAACGTCGGAACTCAGATCCTGTAAGGCTTCATGTTCGGTTTGCTCAATCGGAAATGGCGCGATGTAGGCGTGAGGATGCGCACCACGTGCCCGCACACCTTCCACCCAAATGCGCTCGCCGCCGATGATGGCGCATTTGAGCACGTCTGTGTCGAGTTCTTCCACTTGGGTGACGTATCCGGCTGTTCCCACACGCGGCCACCGTTCGGGAATGCGACCATGCCGGGCATACACAACCGCCAGCGGGGTTTCGTTGCGGTAGCACTGTTCGACAATGGGACGCGATGCTGGCGGGACTTCGGCAACATGGACCATACCCGGAAAAAGCACGGTATCGCTCGGATGGAAGGGAAGCATGGGAACATGGGTCATACGGCTACCTCCTCTCAGAACGGCTTCTGTTGTTCATCAAGCGGGTGTGGCATCCCGCCATGTGCATAGACACACAACATACGTGCCGGACATGCACCACACTTGGGGCGCGAGGCACGGCAAAAGGTGCGTGCCAGTTTCAACATGTTGATGTGAAACGCGCGTACGCATGCTGTGTCGTCGGGCATGAACGTTTGCAGAATGTCGTGTGCACGCTTGGCATCAACACCTGGTGGCAGCACCCCAACGCGCTGTGCCACGCGATGAATGGCCGTGTTGATAGGCAGCACTGGACGTTCTAGCGCAAACAAGAGCACCAGTGAGGCGGTGAGCGGCCCCACCCCTGGCAACCGAGTAAGCCAGGCGCGGGCTTCTTCCAGTGGCATAGTGCGCAGATGCGACAAGTCGAGCGAGCCGTGTTCTTCGAGGAGTGTGGTTATCAGGCGCTTCAAGCGACGTGCTTTTTGGTGTGCCAGGCCCGCATGCCAGAGAGCCCCAACAATTTCCGTCTCAGGAGCATCGGCAAGCAGCGCCCAATCTGGAAAACGGGCACGCAAGGCATTGAACGCCTGCTCTTTCTGTGGCGACGAGGCGTGTTGGGCCAGAATCACCCGAATCAGGGTATCAAGTGGGTCATCAGGTTCAGAGGGAGCGGGTATGCCATATTCTTCTTCAAGAAGGCGGCGAAGCGCGTCGGTGCGTGCCGCGTAGTCGAACGCATGGACCATCTCGAAAAACGTGTCTTCTGCTCACAACATATGGTTGCCGATACCGCTTATTCTTTCACCAGTAGGGCTCGCGTGCGTGCAAAAGCGTAGTCGAAAGCGAGCGAGTTGCCAAATCGCCCAGGTCTGTCAGGCAGAGAAGGCCTGACAGACCTGGTTCGGTGCCGACGCTTACAGCCCCAGCCGTTCGCGAAAGTATGGAATGGTGCGGCGCAAACCTTCTTCCAAAGAGATTTTGGGCTCCCACCCCAAAATACGGCGGGCTTTGGTGATATCAGGCTGGCGGACTTTGGGGTCATCCACAGGCAACGGTTCGAAGCGAATGCCCGCGGTGTTGCCTGTCATCTCGTTGATCAGTTCGGCAAATTGCAAAATCGTCATTTCATGTGGGTTGCCGATATTGACCGGCCCCACCTCTTCACTCATCAGAAGACGATAAATGCCATCAATCAAATCGTCCACATAGCAGAAGGAACGGGTTTGCGAGCCATCACCATACACCGTCAACGGTTCGCCCCGCAATGCCTGCGAGACGAAATTGGGCACCACACGCCCATCGTCGATGCGCATACGTGGCCCATACGTGTTGAAAATGCGCACAATGCGCGTGTCCAACCCATGCGAACGATGATAGGCCATGGTCATCGCTTCGGCGAAGCGTTTGGCTTCATCGTACACACCACGCGGACCGATGGGATTGACATTGCCCCAATAGTCTTCGCTTTGTGGGTGAACCAGGGGGTCGCCATAGACTTCACTGGTCGAAGCCAGGAGATACCGTGCCCCTTTGGCTTTGGCCAACCCCAACGTTTTGTGCGTGCCCAACGCCCCTACTTTCAAGGTCTGAATCGGGTATCGCAGATAGTCCACGGGGCTGGCAGGAGATGCAAAGTGCAAAATCGCATCGAGCGGCCCATCGATGAACATATAGTTGGTCACATCATGCTTGATGAATGTAAAGCGATCATGGCCTGCAAGATGGGCAATGTTCGCGGTATGGCCGGTCAGAAAATTATCCATGCCAATGACTTCGTGCCCTTCGGCGAGAAAGCGGTCACAAAGATGAGAGCCGAGAAAGCCAGCAGCACCTGTGATGAGTACGCGCATCTGATCGATCCTCCTTGATTTGATTCAATGGGTGATTGTACGTCCTCATATCACGCTGACAAATGTTCACGGACAATACCCCTCGCTCCCCAGTCTCTCTGTGGAAGCCCCCTATTTCTCCTTTTCGTCTTGACGATATGCATCCATTGGCTGGGACATTGGCACGTTGTCGTGACACTTGCCATCCCAAACCACTTTCAGTACCATGCATAGCGCATCGTCCCCGTGCGTTGATGTGCTTACTTCCAGAAACTCAAACAACCAGACACATGCAAAGGAGCGTGGCCTATGGTGCAGACACATACCCCTGACACTCGCCCCATGACCGAAGAAGGCGATTTTCTGCAACTCAAAGGCGTCGACCACATCCACATCTGGGTGGGGAACGCCAAGCAAGCGATGTACTACTGGTGGAAAGGGTTTGGTTTCAAGCCTGTGGCCTATTCCGGGCTGGAAACTGGGAACCGCGAATTCTGCTCCTACGTGCTCGAATCGCGTAAAATCCGTCTCGTGGTTTCATCCGCCTACCATGCTACCAGCGAGATTGCCGCCCATCACCTTCTACATGGCGATGGTGTGAAAGTGGTCGCATTCGGTGTGGACGACGTGGAACACGCCTTCCGTGTCACCACCGAACGGGGTGCTCGCCCAGCATGGGGTCCCCGTGAAGAATACGACGATTTCGGCGCCTACCGCACGGCTGCCATTCACACATATGGCGATACACTGCACGTCTTCGTTGACCGTTCCGAGTACACAGGACCATTTGCCCCCACCTATCAACCCATCGAATATGAAGCCGACCACACTGGCCTGGCCGCAGTTGACCACATCGTGGGCAACGTCCAACTGGGCAAAATGAACTACTGGGTCGATTTCTACCACCGCGTGATGGGCTTCCGCCAGATTTTGCACTTCGATGACGAAGATATCAGCACCGAGTACTCCGCGCTCATGTCCAAAGTCATGAGCGATGGCTCGGGCCGTATCAAGATGCCCATCAACGAACCAGCCGAAGGCCGCCGCAAAAGCCAGATCGAAGAATACCTGGATTACTACTACACCCCCGGTGTGCAACACATTGCCATGCTGACCGACGACATCATCGAAACAGTCAGCAAATTGCGCCGCAACGGGATCGAATTCCTGCGCGTGCCAGATACGTACTACGAAGTGCTGCCTGAACGTGTGGGCGAAATCCGCGAACCCCTCGAAGCCATCCGCGAACTGGGCATTCTGGTCGACCGCGATGATGAAGGATATTTGCTGCAAATTTTCACCAAACCATTGCAAGAACGCCCCACGTTGTTCATCGAAGTGATTCAACGCCGCGGGAGCCGCGGGTTTGGGAAGGGGAACTTCAAGGCATTGTTCGAAGCCATCGAACTGGAACAGGCACGGCGGGGCAACCTGTAATGCCAGATATCAGCGGCACGTGGCTGCTTGCGGTTTGACAGGATGCGCGGATTGCGTATCCCCAACAAGGCAAAGGGGCGCAATCCGCGTTCCCCTCTCCTACTTGACGTGTCCTATCATCGATGAACAAGGGAGTGAGTCATGAAGTTCGTGAGTTATCGCCGTCTTCCGCATGGCAAGCGTTCGCGTGCCGGTTTGCTCTTGGGGGAACGAGTTGTGGATATCGCCGTGGCATGGGATTGGGCACGTGCCTTTGGATACGATTTGCGCCCGCCAGCGCCTGTGACCATGCTCGACTTCATCCGCCGTGGCTACGAACGCTGGCATGAACTCTTCGATGCCCTGGACGATGTGCTCGAGCAAAGTGATAGCCGCAACATGTCCACGCAGGAAGGGCTTCTGGTCCAACCGCTTGACGAAGTGGAGCTGTTGTCGCCGCTTCCCAATCCCACCAGCCTGCGCGATTTCTACGCGTTCGAACAACACGTCAAAACGGCCTATGCCAACCGTGGGCGCGAGGTGCCCCCCGAATGGTACGAAATTCCCGTTTTCTACTTCTCGAACCATCAAGCCATCATCGGCCCCGAAGCAGAAGTGCATCGCCCGCGCCGAAGCCGCGCCCTCGACTACGAGCTTGAAGTTGCTGCCATCATTGGCAAACCAGGGCGCGACATCACGCCCGAAGAAGCCATGGATTACGTGTTCGGCTTCACCATCATGAACGACTGGTCGGCACGCGACCTGCAAATGCAAGAAATGCGTGTCTTGTTGGGCCCCGCCAAGGGGAAAGACTTCGCCACCTCGCTTGGACCCTGGATCGTTACGCCAGACGAACTCGCGGATGTGGCCACAGACCGCCCAGGCGTGTACGACCTGACCATGGTGGCACGTGTCAATGGCGAGGAACGCTCACGCGGCAACTGGAACGACATCTACTACTCGTTTGGCGAGCTGATTGCGCGGGCATCCGAAGATGTTTGGCTCTACCCCGGCGATGTGATTGGGTCGGGAACCGTGGGCACGGGCTGTTTGCTGGAAATCACCCATGCACAAGGTCCCTGGCTTGCTCCAGGTGATGTTGTCGAACTAGAAGTCGAACGGTTGGGGGTGTTGCGCAATCGCATCGCCACCCCCTGACAAGCAAACCAACGTATCGAAAGGAGGCAATGATGCCTTTTTACCACCGCCTAGGAGATATTCCGCAAAAGCGGCATGTGCAATTCCGTAAACCAGACGGCGGCCTGTATCGCGAAGAGGTGATGGGGCTGGAAGGATTTTCAGGCATCCAATCCATTTTGTACCACCATTTTTTGCCGCCACGTGTCAAACACATCGAAGATTTGGGGCCGGCTGTCCCCAACTACGTGGATTTTGGGCCACTCCGCCATCGCGCCTTTGCGACTGCCAATATCCCCGCCGGTGGGGATGCACTCTCCGCACGGCGTGTACTCATGGGCAACGACGACGTCCAATTGGGGGTGAGTCGCCCAACCGAAAGCATGACCTACTTCTACCGCAACGCGCAATCCTACGAAGTCTGGTTTGTGCATGAGGGCGAGGGCGTTTTGCGGTCGCAATTCGGGCGGCTCGATTTCATGCCTGGCGATTACATCGTCATTCCCTTTGGTGTAACCTGGATGATGGAATTGACCACCCCCGAAGCCCGCTTTTTCACCATCGAAGCGCCTTCGCAAATCGAGCCACCAAAGCGTTATCGCAACAAGTATGGGCAATTGCTGGAACATGCTCCCTATTGCGAACGTGATTTTCGCGTACCACAGGTGCTTGAAACGTTCACCGACCGCGGTGAATTCGAAGTGCGTATCAAAGTGCGCAACCGCCTGACACGCCACATTCTCGACCATCACCCGTTCGACGTCGTAGGATGGGATGGGTATCTCTACCCTTGGATTTTCAACATTCACGATTTCATGCCTATTACGGGCAAAATTCACCAGCCGCCCCCCGTCCACCAGACGTTCGAGGCGTTCAATTTCGTCGTCTGTTCATTTGTGCCACGCCTCTACGACTATCACCCGGAAGCCATTCCCGCTCCTTACAACCATTCCAATGTGAACTCCGACGAAGTCATCTACTACTGCGAGGGGAACTTTATGTCGCGTAAGGGGATCGATCGCTGCGACATTACCCTGCATCCCTTTGGGGTGCCACACGGCCCCCAACCAGGGGCCACCGAAGCCAGTATCGGCAAAACCGGCACCGAAGAACTGGCCGTGATGGTAGATACGTTCCGCCCCTTGCAAGTCACAGCCGAAGCACTGGAACTTGAAAAAGAAGGCTACTGGGCATCCTGGCTAGAAGGAGACGGTTCCTGATGGAACGGAACGCACGTGATATTCCGTGGCGATCTCTGTACAAGTTGCTCACTGGCGCCATCGTACCACGCCCCATCGGCTGGATTTCCACAGTGGATGAAAAAGGGCGCCCGAATCTCGCGCCCTTCTCTTTCTTCAATGCGGTCTGCTCCAATCCGCCGCACGTGCTTTTTTGCCCCGGCATTCGGAGCACCGACGGCGCCCCCAAAGATACGTTGCGCAATGTGCATGCCACAGGCGAATTCGTGGTGAACATCGTGACCGAGCCATTGCTCGACGCTATGAACCGCACCGCTACCGAACTTCCCCCCGATGTGGACGAATTCGCCTACGCAGGGTTGACACCAATCCCATCCGTGGCGGTAACACCACCCCGTGTGGCCGAAAGCCCTGTGCACTTTGAATGCCGCGTCGTACACATCTACGAAGTCGGCACCGAACCAGGAGCAGGAAGCGTCGTCATTGGTGAAGTAGTGCATGTTCATGTTGCAAATGAGGTCTTGTTCGATGGGGATAAAATCGACATCCAGGCGCTCCAACCGGTCGGGCGCTTGGCGGGGGGCGACTATTGCCGCGTTCGCGAGGTGATTCATCTGCCACGCCCCCCATCGCAGATTCAGCACACCACGTCATAGGCATCCTTGCGCACTCAGTCGGGCGCTCGCCGATAGACAGGGTGCGAGCGCCCGAAAAACCGGTCGAACACGTAGTGCGCTTCCACCCACGCTGTGTATGCTTCTAGTTTCTTCAAGCGTCCACTCCAAAATGCAATCAGCGCCGGCGCAGCCTCTTCGGTTGCGGCAATGGCTCTTTCAGACGTCAGATAGCCAGAGGCGATACGCCCATCCGAAATTTCAGCCAGTGCAGGCACACTCGACCGCCCAGCGCGAAATGCAATCATCGGATAATCAATCACTACCGTATCGGTGGGGGCTGTCGTTGCCGCGATGTAGGCTTCCAGGTGGGCTTTGCCCGTGTCGAACTTGTAATCAGGAGCATACGTTGGGGCAATGGAAGGCCAGGTCAGCGCGATTTGCCCGAGAAGCACGAGGAGCGCTGCTCCCGCCCCCAACCATTTTCTGCGAGTGCGATACGATACCCAACGCCAACCGAGGGGCGCCAAAGGCGCAGCAATTACTCCCAACGAAAACAGATGTTGCCCACGTAAAGGCGTATGCCAGAAAAGCAGCACCAGTGTTGCCATGCCCCACAGCCCCAGCGCCTGCACAAGCCGCTCCTGGCGGTTGTGCCACACACCAGCGATTGCAAACCCTGCCAGCCCACCAATGGGAAGAAGGCCATCAGCAACAATGCGTCGCATGTTGTGAACCGGCTCCCAAGGGAAGGCTTCCCGCATCGCCCCCCGTACCGCGACTGTGAAATGCCACATTGCCCGAGCGTCATACACCGCAAAGGTCGCACCTACCAGAAACAATGTGCCAGCCACGAGCGCTAGCATGGCCCGAACACGACGAGGCGCATGCCATGCTAGCCATCCCAACCCGACAAGCGCTGCTGGCGCAACGGCTTTCGTCATCAAACTCAGCCCGAACGCCATGCCACTTGCAAACCAGCGCGGCATATGGTCGCCTGCATGGCTCGCAAGCACGAACGCAACCACCACAAATACCAGTGCAGGCACTTCAAGCATGACCGCTCGCGACAACCAAAGCCCTTGTGGCAAGCAGGTAAACGCAAGAACAGCGCCAATCCCAGCCCCAGCCCCAAAACGGCGCATCAGTGCCCACATCGCCAAAGCACCCGCACACGCCATAGCCACGACCAACAAGCGCCCAACCACCACCTGCGCTCCCAGCAGCCGAAAGAAGATGGCCGTTATTTCAAACCAGACAGGGGGAAGCAGCATGCCTATGTCCTGGTATGGGTGCGCCCCCTCGGCAATCAACCGCGCCTGCATCAGATGGACGCCTTCATCGAAGTCAAAAGCGTATGCCTGAATGTGCATGCCTTGCCAAGCGCCCCAGAGCAACACCCATCCCCAGGCGACCAAGTCAAGCGGAGAACACCAACGCTGGCCCCGCATAGTCTCTCCCTACTCATGGTGCATTCGCATCTTCGATGCGGCATGCTATACTTCCCGCCGCACCTGTCAACCTCACAACGTGGAGAGATGTCGATGAATCCCGTGCAAGCGATCATTCTTGGCATTGTGCAAGGCGCAACCGAATTCGTTCCCATTTCAAGCAGTGGACACCTGGTGCTTGTGCCGTGGCTGCTTGGCTGGGACGAACCAAGTCTTACATACGACGCGATTGTCCATTGGGGAACATTGCTGGCAGTGTTTTCCTTTTTCTGGCGTGATTTCTGGACAATCGCACGCGATTTTTTCACAGGCCTGTCCCGTGGCACACTTTGGAATGAGCACACCCGCCTTGGCTGGCTTCTCATTGTTGGCACTATTCCGGCGGCACTCATTGGCGTGTCGCTGGAAAGTCAGTTCGAAGCACTTTTCGGCGAACCCCGATGGGTCGCACTCTTCTTGATCGGCACAGGGGGCTTGCTCTGGTTCAGCGAACGGTGGCGACATTCAGGGAAGGATCTGCACACGATACATCTTCCCGATGCCATCATCATTGGGTTCGCGCAAGCATTGGCGATTACGCCCGGTATCTCGCGGAGCGGCAGCACCATCGCCGCTGGGCTCTTGCGTGGTCTCGACCGGGCAACAGCGGCACGGTTCAGCTTTCTGCTGATGGCACCCATCGTTTTCGGCGCCGGCGCCAAAAAAACGCTCGACCTCATCAGTGCCGGTATCGATACAGCCACCTTGCTTCCTGTGGGGCTCGGTTTTCTGGCAGCAGCCATCACAGGCTATGTGAGTATTGGTTTTTTGATACGCTATCTGCAACGCGCAACATTGCATCTCTTCGCGTACTGGTGCTGGGGGTTTGGGCTGTTCTGCCTTGTCGTGGCACTGTGGCGTGGTGCGTAGAACCGAAACAACATACTCGAGAAGGAGCGTCTGCATGGGAAATGTAGCACTCAAATGGATGGGAGAAGGCAGCCAGCTGTTCATCGGGCGTGACAGTTTCGGGCATGTGGTCGTTGCCGGTTCATGGCCACGTGAAGATGAAGAATGGGTCGAATGGAAAGCCCCCAAACCATCAGATCTCCTGGTGCTGAGTCTACTCGCCTGCTCTGCCTACGATGTCGTCATGATTTTGCAACGCCAACGCCAGCACGTCACCGGCCTGGAGATCAGCGCAGAAACTACTCAACAAGCAGAACCACCCTACGCATTCACCCACATTCACCTGCACTACACCATCCGCGGCACCAATCTAGATGAAAAGAAAGTTGCCCGCGCCATCGCTCTTTCGAAAGAAAAATATTGCTCGGTTGCCGCAACGATTCGCGGTGTCACCAAACTGACCCATGATTTCGTCATCGAAACCGACTAAGCTCGCCAGGAAGGGAGAAATGGCATGCTCCGCACATGTGTCATATGGACTTTGTTCGTGAGCGTGTTGTTTCTGAGTAGCTGCAGCAGCATCTCCGAAGAAGAGCGTGCCACTATCGCCACCGAAGTCGCGGCGACTATCTACGCCACGCAAACCGCCACACGCCCCACCAACACACCCGAAGCGGTTGCTCCGCCTGAACCAACACCCCCAGCGACACCCTCTGCCCTGAATTCGGTCACGATTTTCCAGCGCGTTTCACCATCGGTGGCGTTCATCGAAACACCCATCGCCACAGGAAGCGGTTTCGTGTTCGCACCAGGTTTTCTGGCCACCAACGCCCACGTCGTCTGGCCATTCGAGACCGTCCGCGTTCGTTTCCCCGATGGCGTCGAATACACCGAGGCACGTATCGTCGGGTGGGACCTGGTCCGAGATCTGGCTGTCATCACATTGCCTGACGACACACACACACCACTTCCATTTGCAGAGAGTGAAACGCTCCCGACAGGCAGCGAAGTCTATCTCATCGGCTACCCCGCCGAAGTGGAGCGCGACCCACAGCCCACCATCACGCGCGGTATTCTGGCACGCCAGCGCGAGTGGGAAGCGGGGGGACTGACGTACCTGCAAACCGATGCAACCATCACCGGAGGGCAAAGTGGTGGCGTGCTGGTTTCGCCCCATGGCAACATCATTGGGCTCAGCGGCTTCTTGTTCGGCGATGGGCAATTCGCGTTGGCGGCGTCCAGCACCGACATCCAACCACACTTGCAGCGTCTGGCCGAGGGTGACCCCACAGACGGGCTGGGGCGCTTCCCAGCGTTCTCGCTGGACAATGCCACCCGTGAAGACGATGCCACCCTGCAAACATTGTGGAGCAGCGCTGTCTGGGTGATGTGGCCTGAAACGACCACCTCGATTGAAGTTGTGGCAACATCGTCCAACGACTTGGGGATGCGCATCATCGATGCGCTGGCTTCCATCATCACCGACACCGACAATACACTGACCGGCAAGGAACAGGTTGTTTTTCGGCCACTCGATCCCATCCCGCACTGGGTAGAAGTCCATCAGTATGACCCATTCAGTGCCAATGTGCATATCGAAAGCAGCCAACCCATCGCGCCTGTTTTCGATCCCGATGACGACACAGAGCTGACTCCCGGAATGACCTACACAGGAGCGATTGACTATCCAGATGACCTGGACGCTTTCCTGCTTTCCCTCGATGCAGGGCAAGCAGTCACCATTCGGGTCGAATCCGTTGCCATCGATGCCAAAGTGCTGGTCGATGAAAGCATACCAAGCAGTGAAGCGTTTCTCGCCAGCGACGACGATAGCGGCGGGGGGCTTTTTGGATTGGATGCGGAAGTTTCGTTCACAGCCCCAAAAACAGGAACGTATGTTGTGTTGGTTCGTGATGCAATTGGGTATGAGACAGGAGGGTATTTCATCCATGTCAGTCCAGTACGCTAACCCAGCAAGAGTACGCCCACCAGTCGTCAAACTTTCGTGGTGGAACGGCACATTGCGCCATTTTGCACAACATCGGGCGCAATCGCTGCTGGAAACCTTTGCCACCCACGGCGATGTTGTCGCTATCCAGTTCCCAGGGCGCACCATTACACTTGTGGCGCACCCCGATGGTGTACAACACATTTTACGCGACAACCATCAGAATTATGTCAAGAGCGAAGCTTACCAACGCATCTCGCTGGTCCTTGGCAAGGGGTTGATCACAGCAGAAGGTGACCACTGGCGTCGTCAGCGTCATCTCATCCAGCCAGTGTTCACACCACGCCACGTCAACCATTTTGCCGCAACAATGCTCACCCACATTCGCGCCTTCCTGGCAACATGGCGTCGGATCGAGGATAGGCAGACAATCGACATCTCGCAAGAGATGATGCGGCTGACCCTCGATATCATTGCCGACACGATGTTTGGGGCCGACGTGAGCGATGCCGTGCCTGCCGTGCGCGCCGCACTCAACGAAGTCATGAAATTTGCTCGGACCCGTATGCCACTGGCATTCTATCCCGAACGGTGGATTCCAACCCCTGCCGGACGTCGGTTTACACGTGCGGTTGCCGCGCTGGACGACATTGTTTACCGGTTCATCGAACAACGTCGGCGCGACCAAACAGAACGTGAGGACTTGTTGGGGCTGCTCATGCGTGCCACCTATGAGGACGATGGGACCTTCATGAACGACAAGATGCTCCGCGACGAAGTCATGACCATCTTCCTGGCAGGGCATGAAACCAGCGCCACCGCACTGACATGGATATGGATGCTGCTTTCACAACATCCTGCCACGCGGCGACGGCTCTACGAAGAACTCGACCATGTCCTCGATGGGCGACTTCCTACGCTCGACGACCTGCCACACCTGCGCTACACCGAAGCCATCGTCAAAGAAGCCATGCGGTTGTACCCGCCTGCGTGGGTGGTCGGACGACAGGCGCGCGATGACGATGTGGTGATGGGGTATCACATTCCGGCCGGGATGTTTGTGGTCACCAGTCAGTACGTGACGCACCGCCACCCAGCTTTTTGGGACAATCCCGAAGGCTTCGATCCGGAACGCTGGCTCGATGCACAACGACAACCTGCCCATCGTTTCGCCTACTTTCCATTCGGCGGTGGCCCGCGCATTTGCATTGGCAAGCACTTTGCCATGCTCGAAATCATGCTGGTTTTGGCCAGCCTGGCACAATTTTACGAACTCGATCTCGTACCGGGGCATCCCATCGCATTGCAACCATCGGTCACATTGCGCCCCGCGCACGGCATGATGATGCGCTTCACACAACGCCGTCCTCTTGCCGTACCAGCCTGAACATGCAAAGCGGGGACGCTTTTCAGTGTCCCCGCCCCACCCACTGTGGTCCCGTTCAAAGCATGCCAGGTGCTGTTTGCCCCGCCACCCGCGTCAGCCGATAGACACGTACTGGTTCGTGAAAGCCTTTGAGCAAAACAGGGTGTTCCAACACTTCCGCCCAGTAAGGGCTTCCCAAAATGGCTTTGAACGTTGTTTCATCCAGGTAAATGGCATTGCGCTCCTTGCTTCGAGCGCTGAGCCGGGTGGCCAGCACCACCGGCGCACCTGCCAGGACGGCATCGAAGTCCGTATCTTCGATCGCAATGGTCCCAGTAGCGATACCAATCCCCAACCCACTCTCCAGCGATGTGTTCAGGCGGGTTTGCCATTGTTGCAACAAACGCATATAGGCCGCTTGCATATCCACCGCACATGCCACAGCATCGAGTGGTTTTTCGAACAAAGCCACGACCTGATCGCCCACGTATTGGTAGATAATCCCACGGTTGCCCACCACTTCGATCATGTCGCTATAAAAATCTTTCAGAAAACGCAACCAGCGTGTGGCGCCAAACAGTTGTGTCAACGGCGTCGAATTGCGAATATCAGCAGCAAGCACACTCATCTGGTGTTCGCCATTGCGATAACGCTGAATTTGCGCTTGCGACTGACGCCGCCATTCGCGGAATCGTTGCACGTTTTCTTCCAGCGTATGGCGCACGTCGGCTTCCAGACGGTCATCACGTGTTTGTACCAACATGCTCACCACATCGGGCGATTCTTCCTTGATGCGCATAAAATCGGTGCGGTGTAACACCAGAACGCACACATCCGTCACAGCCCGCACCGTCGCTGTGCGCCGCGCCCCCTCTTCTAGGAGCGCAATTTCGCCAAAATAGTCGCCCGTACGCAAGCGGTTGAGTACACGCAACGCCCCTGTCTCCGATTCCTGCGCCACCACTTCGACTTCACCCGACTCGATGATGAAAAGATGGTCACCTCGTTCGCCCTGCCAGATAATCACTTCACCAGCAGCATACGTGCGTTCTTCCAGCGAATGGCTCAGCAAGACCAGGTGTTCCAGCGAGAGTGACCGGAAGAGCAAAATACGTTCCAGAAAGGCGATGCGATCGAAGTTGCGTGCCAGCGTAATCAGTTGTTGTTGCTCGCGGGCTTCGCGGTAGCCGGGGTCGAGGCGCAAAACTTCCTCGAACATCGTCCATGCTTCATCGTACTGCCCCAACATTTTGTACGCCAGCCCAAGGTTGAAGTAGTGGTGTGGATTGTTCGCTTCCAATTCGATCGCTGCTTGGAAGACATAGACGGCTCGTGTGTAATCTTGCATTTCGAAATAGACGATGCCCAGCTGGTTGTACGAATCCACCAGCGTGGGATCCATGCGGATGGCGGAACGCAACGCAATGGTGGCCATTTCCAAATCACCCAGCAAACGATACACGATCCCCAATTCGTATGACGCCAACGCTAAATCGGGATCGTAGGCGATTGCATCCTGCAAATAGAGCACGGCATCACTCAATTTGCCGCGCCATTCCATTGCCAAACCGCATGCCAGTTTGAAGCGCGCCAGCCACTTCTCATCGTTCGAGAAGGCTTGCTCGATCTCCTGCCATGCAGATGATTCCAGCCCCACATGTTCCAACGCCCGCGCGGCAAGCCAATAGCGGCGGTACGAATCGGTTTCACCGACCAATTGCCGAAAGGCAAGCCCCTTATCGGGATGCAACCCCAAATAGAGCGCAGCAGTTCCCTGCCAGTGCGTCAACGTGTTTTCGTCATCCAGATAGAGCTCAATTGGCTCATCGAACATCACCAGGTGTAATGCAGCATAAAATTCGCGCACAGCCTGGTGCATGAATTCGACGGCTTTCCGATTCGGCGTCAATCGAATCAACCCGCTAAAGAGCAAGCCTTCGAAAATATCCTGTACCGAGCCCTGTGCACTTTGCAGGTAGGCGGCTTCCTTGATGAGCCAGAAGCAACGCCGCACATTCAGCGTCGCCAATCGTTCGCGTTGCATGGTCAGCGCCAGCCGCGCCAGTGCTACGCGCGACACATCGAGTTTGATGCGGGCTTTGCTACGCCCGAAAATGTTCCACCACTCCTCTTCGATACGTGCCAGCAATTGCTCGGTGAAACGATGGTACAGATGCGCATGGTCAGATGGCAGTTTGAAGCCCGTCGCTTCACCAGCAATTTGCGTCAGCATGAAGAGCAAAAGTGGTGAACGCGCCAATTCATGCAACGATTCGTCGGCGGTAATTTGCTCATAGAGCGTGGCACTGTTGCGATGCCCGACATAACGTTCAAGGAATGCCTGAATCTCCTCATCATCTAGCGGTTCCACCAGATACATGGTCAGGAAACGAGGGAGAAAACGCGCATAATCGCTGCGCGTGCTTACAATCAACCGGTGCTCGTGCCCCAACTGATAGAACCAGGCCAGTACATCCCGTTGTAGATCGAATTCGACTTCATTCAACCCATCGAGCAACAACAACAGACGAACCGGTGTCGGGTCGTCCGCCAACGTCGTGCGTTGCCCTTTGAGCAATGCTTGTACATCGTCTAGGGTAAGCGTGTCCATGCCGGTCATATTGGCCAGTTGCTCGGTGATGAGTTCGGCCAGGGTGTATCCCTTCCGCAAGGCATTCAAGCGCACAAAAATGGGCAACGTACGCGGTTCATCTGGTGCAATATCATTTTGCTGAATGCGCTCCCACTGCTCCACCGCCACGCGATAGGCCATCATGCGCAAAATCGTCGTTTTCCCGGCACCCGGGTCGCCAACTACGGCACCGCACTGGCATTCCCACAATGCCGTCAGCGCTTCCTGGCAATCGAAACGCTCCCATTCAACGGCAACGGTTTCTCCCATTGTTTGCAAGCGGCTATACAAGGGGGCACGCCGCTCTTTTCGACGTGCGGTTGTTCCATTGCGCTCTTCTTTCAAGCGCACGCGGGTGAGTTTCAGGGGAACATAGACTTCCGACCAGACAGCAATCGAGGGATCGCGTGCCAGGTTGTACAGCGACTGGTCGATGGGAAGCAACGCTTCATCGAATTCCAGCGGTGTGTCAGCATCGAAGGTAAACAGCAATCCCTTCCACGACCAAAAATCTGGGGCTTCGCTGGCCATGCGGGCAATGAAATCGGTTGTCGCCCAAATGATGATAGGTTCTTTGATGATGGTCGTTGCATCACGAAAGAGATTGAGGAATTCGAGGAATTTTTTCTGCTGGCGCGGCGTGTACGCTTCAAGCCCATAGACGAAGAAGACAATGCGGCGATACCGTCCCAGCAGTTCCAAGTCTTTGAAGCCTGGTTGATCGGTAATGTTGCGCAACACACGCACAAGATTGAGGTCGTGGCGATCAACGCGCAGTGGGTAGAGCAGGATGCCCCGTTCAGCGAGCCGCTTATCGAAGTAGCGGAACAAACGGCGGCGTAGCTGCAAATTGTTGCATTCCACCGTGGCGATGCCGCCCAGGTTGCTCAACTCGATCATTTTGAGCAGCAGGGCAATCTGATGCCCAAATTGGGCTTCGAGCGCGGTATGGGGTGTCTGTTGGTCGCCGGTCTTCATACGTGTCATCCGCCACTGTCCAGCAGATCGTTCAAAAATGGCTCGCGTTCAGCAATCAGCAATTGCACAACAGGGTGCACATCATACCAGTAGTCGGAATCCACATATTCGAGTACACACAATGATTGCAAATATTCCCATACTTCCTCGCCATCCTCATACGCTTTGATGGCATGAATCCGCTTCAAGCGGGCATAATCTTTGAGCGAGAGGCGGCGGCTAAAATCGCGCTTGAATTCGTTGATGCCCCACTCGACCACTTCATGCGAAATGCGTGGATGCCCAAATGTGGCGCAGTAGAGCGACGCATCCTGCACCATTTTGATGAGATGGCGCACCACGCCCCCACTGAGCCGCACCAGCCGCTCGACGACACCATCCTCGAACAGATCTGGCGAGACACGGCGGTAGACGATTTCCATCATTTTTTCGATATCGTGCAAATGCCCGTTTTCCCCAGGGTGGCGCGAGGAGACACGAAACATCGGCACGGGGTAAAAGTGATACGCTTCGGTGACAACACTATGCCCCAACTCATACATCAACGAGACAGGCGCCGTGTAGATGGCCATGCAGTCAAGCAATGTCAAAAACGGCCCATCGTCACGAAAGACACGCAACGCTTCACGTTTGGGCAATTTGTCGAGGTCGTCAATCACGAGGAGTACATTCATTCCGCTGAGCGCCTTCAATTGGCGCAACACTTCGTTCACCAATTCACGCAGTTCGGGCGCACGTTTTTTCACTTTATAGCGTACTTCACGCCCAATTGTCCCACCACCGCGCACTTTGACGCCAAGGACATTGATGAAGCGCAGCAATTTCGAAACCCCGACATCGCTGCCGACTTCAATTTCAGCGCCGAGTGTCGTCGTGGTGAAACGTTCGATTTCTTTCTGAATCCAGTCAATGACGGCGTCGATGCGGTCGCGCGGGAAACTCAAATCAAGTTTTTCGAGGTGGTTGTAAACACCCACAACAATCGAGAAGACAATGTCGGTGTAATCGACATCTTGCAGGTCGAGGATTTCGTTGACGGAGTACGAGACCACGAAGAGCCGATGGCGCAACGTGTCATCTTGTTCAATTTCACGCACCAGGCGGTTCAATTCGGTGCTTTTGCCGCATCCCACATGCCCGGAAATGAGGAATTTTGTCGTCAGGCCACGCTCCGCGCCCCACACCAATTCTTGCTTCAGCAAGCGCAGACGCGCGCCACTTTCGAAACGAGCAACATAGAAGGCATCTAGTTGCTCGTCTTGCAATGGCAGGCGATAGTCGGCATTGGCGTAGGCTTCTTCGAAGGTGCGTGCCGCCCGTGGATACAGGCGCGTGGATGGAGTGGACATCCTCATCCCTCTCTTGGTTTTTCAACAAATCGATGTGCGAATTATTGTAGAGCATATTGGTGCTTATGTCCACAGTCTAATACATTTTTTTTGCACACAAATACACTCTTTTTCTTACCATTATCATCAACCATCGTCCCGCTATTTTTTAAGAAACCGCCTTTTCGACAGACTTTGGTCCTGCGTCCCTGGCATGCAATGGCTTACCATTGCTCTCCAACCAAACACGCCTGCCCGCCAACCTGAAAACGACCGCAAGGGGCTGCACTTCAAAAGCGAAGAGGCTTTGCTCACCAGAGTGAGGGACGTATAATGCGAAGTGGCAACGGACACCTGTGGAGCGTGGTATGTCCAAACGATGGTCATCCCTGGAAGAACACATCGAGCGTCTGTTGGAACAACCCTTCTTCCGGCTTTTTGGGGGGCGGCTTGAACCGGCCGATATCGCCAAGCGGCTCGGGTATGCCATGGAAGATGGGCGCGTGCTTGCCGCTGGCAAACTGTTGGCTCCCAACCACTACACCGTGCGGCTCAACCCAGAAGACGCCGCCGAATTCGAGGGGTATTGGCAGACGCTGGAACGTGAGATGGTTTCGTATCTTTTGAAACTCGCCGAAAAGCGGGGGCTGGCTTTCGCTGGGCGGCCACATATTGTCTTTCAGCCCGATGAACACGTTGCGCGTGGAAGTGTTGAAGTCGATGCGAAACTGGTTGATTTGAGCGCCCATGATCAAACGATGGCGTTCACCGCGCCAATGGCCGTTGCACCACAAGAGACACCTTCACAAATCGCCACGGGGGCTCGCCTGCGTTGGGGTGACCGTCTCATTCCACTTGATTTACCCTTTATGACGATTGGCCGAAGCATGGACAATGACATCATCATCGAAGGAGAAGGTGTGAGTCGTCACCATGCCCAAATCAAGTTGCGTCAGGGGCAGTATGTGCTACGCGACCTGGAAAGTGCCAATGGCACATTCGTCAATGGGCAACGCATCCAAGAAGAATGCGTGCTCCAACATGGCGATCGAATTCGACTGGCAAACGTGGAACTGATTTTCGAGATCCCGGACACATGGCAACCGAAGCGTTCACACTAACCATTTTCATCGTCCGTATTGGGCTCGCGCTGTTGCTCTATGCCTTCATTTTTGCTGTTGCTCAACTGGTCTGGCGCGACATCAAGCAAAGAGATGCCAGTGAAGTGGTTGCGACGCCGCAGGCCAAACGGCATAGCGCCATACTCGAAGTGATCGAAGGGGAAGAAGCCAACCTTGTGGTCGGGCAACGCTTCGCTGTGCAGACCATTACCACAATCGGACGCGATTTGCGCAATGACATCGTCGTGCCCGATACGTATGCGTCCGCGGAGCATGCCCGCATTCGGTTTCGTGAAGGGCGCTGGTGGTTGGAAGATGTCGGGGCGACCAACCCTACCCGTCTAAACGGCCGACCACTCCCAGCCAACACCCCCGTGCCGCTCGATAGCGGCGATATTGTGCAGGTGGGGCGCGCACAGTTCAAGTTTCGAGGGTAGGGGCAAGCTCGTTCACCAGTGTGAAAGGGACATTCTCGCCATGGCATAGCCGGTTGTACACAACCAGCAACTGTTCGGCATGTGTTTCAATGGTCACTACCGGCGGGATTTGGGCACGCATGGCGGCCAGTTGGTGCGGATGAGCAATGATGTCGTGCAAAATGTTTGTCAATGCCTCCACATCACCGGGCGGAAACAACCGCCCGGTTTTTCCATCGATCACTTTCTCGACCAACGCCCCCAAACGTGACGCCACGACCGGCACCTTCATGGCATAGGCTTCCTGAATGACCAGTGGCGAATTTTCGAACCAGAGCGAGGGAACAACCAGACAATCGATTTGGCGCAAAGCCGCTCCCGTCGCACGGTAATCGATCGCCCCGGCAAAGCGAATATGCGGATGGCGTGCACGTTTACGAAGCGAGGCTGCATACTCAGGAAAAGCCTTCTCGCTCCCGTAAATGGTCAACGCGGCGGCATCTGGCGGCAGGCGATTGAACGCTTCAATCAGCACATGCACCCCTTTCTGCCAGGCGAGTGAGCCTAAAAACCCAAAATGCGGTCGTGTAGGCGGCGGTGGCAGAGGAATATTCCCATTCAGCCGCGAAGTATCGAGCCCATTTTCCAGCACAAGGATACGCTGGGGCGGAAACCCGTGGGCGATATACTGCTGGCGCAGAAAATGGCTTGGCGCAATGAAAATCGATACACGCGCCAACAAGCGACGTAGATATGCGTTGCGATAGACAAAAGGAAGCGCTACAATCGGGCGAGCGTACCGAAGCACACGCAAATCAGCACGCACTGTCGCACAATCTACGCAGTTCCACCCCCAACGCGGGCCTGCACAGACACGCCCATCAGGGCGAAGCAACTGACTGTTCGCGCAAAAATACCAATAATCATGCAAGGTGAGTACCGTAGACACCCCTGTCGCCATTTCCAGCAAACGCGCAGAAACACCCTGCACGTGCTGGAAATGAACCACATCCGGTTGCACCGTGCGCAAAAATTCAGGAAACGCCCGTTCAACCGCGTGATGCCGAAACGTGTGCCAAAACTGGCGTGGAGCACTTTCAGGCTGTTGTGCCAACACCACACGCCACAAATGGATGCCATCCCGTTCAATCCGTGAAGAGACCGACGTGCCTGGCTCGGCCAACAGCGGGTAAAAAACATGAATCTCATGCCCCGCTTGTACCAGAGCACGCGCCAGGCTCCACGTATAAATTTCAGTTCCCCCCAGACTTTCTGGCGGAAATTTATGGACGACAAATGCAATCCGCATACAGGTTTGGTGTGCTCGTGCCTTTGCTTAGTGGGGTATGAGTCTATACACGTAGAGAGGATGAGCAAATTGCCAAACAACGAACGGATAGGGCGCACGCTGTTGCCCAATCATCGTCGACGCCCATACCTCATGTGCCACCTGTTCGACACCATAGCCCTCAGGCACAAGCCCCAAGGGCACTTCACGCTTTTGCACGACCAGGTAGAGCGGACGCCCCATGGCTGTATAGGTCTCAGCAACCTGCCGCAAGCGCTCTCTGTCAGGTGTATCGCTATCCAGCAGAAGCGCCCAGCGCCCCTCGAACGCATAGAGCGGGGCTGCCAACCAGCCCACCCATGAATCACCGTCCTGCGTTTCGAACCAGACAACGGCATCAGCGGGAAGCATTTGCGCCAAACGCACCACTGTTTGCGGTGTCTGTTGCCCAGTGGCCACCATCATACGAGGCAGGCTGAGCGTTCCTTCCCACATAAGTGCCACACCAGCCACAACCAATGCCAACCAGCGCCAGCGACGTTGGGGCATCGTCAAGACAACATGTATGGCACAAGCCCCAAAAACCGCCATCAAGGGCAGCACATCACTCACCAGGCGGCGTATCGAGACGGGATAGACCGGTGCAGAGGTGTACTGTGTGAGGAAGACGGCACTCAGGCTCACCAGCAAAAAGCCCAGTAAACCATGTGGCAACTGCACACCACGGCACGCGACGGCAAACATTCCCAAAGCCGCCAGCCAGAAGAAGATGGGCGATGTGTACGAACCTGTGAACCATATGATTTCCTGCCAGAGTGCTGGTGTTTCCCAATCAGGTAGAACCAGCGGCACCGTTCCCCATACTACCAGGCCACACCATGCCCCCACACCTGCCCACACAAGCAACGGTATCACCTTTTGGGCACGTCGCACCAGGTGATTCCCCCAAAACCATCCCAACGGAAGCGCCAACACAACGCCCAGCACTAGGGCCAATACCCCCCATGAAAACCACCACCAGCGTGCTGCCACCAGTTCATAGGTGGAACCGACATAGGCCCTATTTGTGCCCAACCAGGCCAGCGCCGCCAATCCTGCCAGCAGAGGCACGGCCGAACGCATTGTGAACCTATCGCGCCAGAAACCCGCCAGGAACAACATCAGCGCAACCGTAGGGAGCAACAACAACGCATCGAGTCGGGCAGCCCACGTTGTCACCCACGCCAGCAAGGTCAACCACAACCAGCGTCCATCGCGACGGCGAAGCCATACCAACGCCGTTGCGCAGCCAGCCATCATCCAAAATTGCCCCACAATCTCGGCATATGGCATGCGCCCAAAATGAATTTGCGGAAAAGAGAACGCCAGCAACAATGCCCCTATCACAGCCGCCCAGCGTGTCACCAGCTGACGTGCCACGGCATAGACCATCAGCACTCCGAACGCAGCAAAAAGCGGTGTGCTGAGCAACATTGCACGCAGCCCCCCCCACAAAAACACAAACGCAAGCCAGGTACTCCATAAGGGGGGGCGACTGATTTGTATGCGCATCGTGGCAGGGTCCAGAAGATACCACGCGCCATACAGCAAGCCATCATACGAACGCAGTTCGAGATGGTGCGCTTGTTCCGTATCGGCCACCCAGAAGGGGTCGCTTTGCTCAGGGGAAAGGTGCGCCAGGGGCTCATACAAGCCTTGCAATGCCCCAACGCGCGCCATCCAGGCGGCTTCGTTCAGATAAATGGGGGCATCGCCATGCAGCGCGATATTCTCATCCGGGGGAAGGAAGAGAAACACAGCCAACAACACGAGCACGACGCTCCACCGTTCACGCGCCGGGAGTCGCCACCAGCCAAGCAATGCTAGCCCAACAGCCATGCTCAATGGGAACCAGGCCAGCCACCACCCCTCGCGAAACCAGCCCCCTGTGGCCAGCCCAATGAGCAACCAGTGCGTCAGCGCCAGCGCTACCAACGCACTTCCCAGCGCCATGCGGCTCGTCAAACGCTTCATAGGCTACCCATGCACATACGGTGCGACCTGAGCCGCCAAGGCCGTCAGATTGGCATGTTCACCACGCCGATGGGCTTGCACAATGGCGGTATAGACCCGCTCCAAGCGGTCAATGTAGCGGTCGAACGTCCAGCGTTGGCGAACATCAGCCGCTCCATTCTGGCTCAGGCGTTGGTACAATTCGGCATCGCGCATGAGACGAACAATAGCCTGTTCAAGCGCCGCCGGGTCGTCAGGTGGAACGAGCACCCCATTCTCACCATCGCGGATGGCTTCGGGGGTGCCGCCGGTGGTGGTCGCAATTGTCGGAATGCCAGTTGCCAGCGCTTCGAGCAAGCCCCCCGAAAATGGTTCATCCCAAATCGAACAGAAGAGATACGCATCCCCTTCTTGAAACACACGTGCCAATTGCACCCGCGGCACGAACCCATGCACGCGCACGGCATCATGCACACCCAGGTCGGCTATTTTTTTGTGAAGAAACGCCATGAAATTGTCGGTACCCGACCCGTACATATCCAGCACAACAGGTGGCACATCGTTGCGTGCGCGCAAGCGTGCTACGGCTTCGATCGCCACTTGTGGGCCTTTGCCATGCCACAACTGCGCAGCAAACACAAGCCGCCAGGGGCGTTCACCTGGAAACGTACGCTCGCGATAGGCGAACATATCCGCCGGCACACCAAGATAGGTTGCCAGACTACGATCGGCAGGAAAGCCACGAGCAACATGCAATTGCCGAATGAATTCGGAGACCGCCAGCACGTAATCAGGCATAGCGAACTGGCGCACGAGAGGCTGCACCACCGAACGCAAGAACGCCAGCGCCAACCGTTGCTTGCGATTGTGCACCGGCACCTGCAATCCAACATCCCACAACCCAGCAATCAGCCACTTGTCCGCAGGATGGGCCACCACAGGCCAGGGCCCGCCACGTGCTGCAGCCAGTGGCGCCATCGACGCCTGATACAGGTTCCAGGCAATCACCATGTCAGGACGCAGGGTGTGCAGGGTTGTACGCACACGGCGATATGTGCGTTCGTTGAAAATTTTCCAACGCATGACACGCGCCGCTGTGAGCGGCAATCCCCCCAAAAAAACATCAGCCTTGCGATCAAGGTTGATATCGAGCACGCCATGTGTGAAACTATCGTGTGGCAACTCGCTGCCGTAGCCCGTCAAAATGTGGACTGTGTGGCCACGGGCACGCAACGCCTCAGCCACATCACGCGCCAGAATTTCATTGCCACCGACAATGTAAGGGGGGTAGAGATTGCAAATGAGAGCAATCGTCAACGATTGATTGGATTCAGTCATAGGGCTGCACCTGTTTTTTTGGGTTTCGAGCAACTTCGAAGCAAAAATCGGCAAAATCAGCCCCCAATTTGCGCCAGGAATACCGTTCTTCAGCAAGACGACGCGCTTTCTGCACCATGTCAGCAACATGGTCGGGCGATTGCAACAGATGGACAATGGCTTCGACAAATTCGTGTGCTGTATCGGCCAATGCAATAGCCCCTTCCTGAGCAACATCCAGCAAGCCTTGTGCCCCCACACGCGTACTCACAACCGGTACACCGGCCGCCATCGCCTCGACAATTTTCAGGCGCGTGCCCCCACCGAGCCGCAACGGCACCATCAGCACGTGCGCTTGCGCCAGATACGGGCGTACATCGGGTACTCTGCCGGTCACGGTCACATTTGGGTACCGTTCACCCAACGCACGAATCTCGGGCACCGGGTTCTGTCCGACAATCAGCACACGCACATTGGGCACTTGCTGTTGCAACAAGGCATACATTTCGTCGAAGAAGTAACGCATCGCGTCGATGTTCGGATAATACGACATCGTCCCCATGAACATGATGGTAGGCTCAACCGCTGGTCGGCGCTGGTCAGGTGTCAACAATTCGGTATCGGCGCCATTGATGATGATACGCGAGTGGATATGTGGATAAAGGGCTTTCAGCAAGGCCTCATCATCTGGGGAACACACAACCGCCCCGTCGAAAAGTGGTGCGGCTGCACGTAATGTGTGTTTCAACTTGATTGATTCGATCCAGTCCAACACTTTGTCCACACCCCAGGGACGAGCCTGTGCCAGTTCGCGATAGTGCATCCAATCGATCTTTTGGAACATTGCCACAACAGGTGTTGGCATTTGCGTAAGATGCGCGACATAGGGCCACATCACGAATTCATCACAGACGACAAGGTCATATCCACGCAACAATTCGCTTTGCAGATAGAGCAAACTTTGTGGTGTGTGAAAATGTTGCAACAAGCGTGGCATGGAACGCAACGCGCGACGATATGGCTCGAAGCGCGACCAGCGCCGCCGCAGGGGGATGCTTTCTACACGACTGCACATCTCTGTTAGCGGGCCGGGATCGGGTGGGGTCTCGCCATAATGGACGGTGAAGAAATCGACATCGGCTCGCTCGGCAAGCCCGCGCAACAAATAAAACGAGCGCAATTTTCCACCCGTGTCAGCCGGCCAGACCATAAAGGGTGTCACAAAGGCAACTTTCATGACATTGCATCCTTTTGTTCTTCATCTGATGGTTTGTCCCCCTTGACATAGACTTCGCGTGGGGGATGAAGCCATCGAATCGCCCGTTCCAGGCTTGCCGTGTAGTGCTCCAATTCGGCCATATACCGCTGATACAGATGGATCAACCGGTGCTGTTGCTGTTCCCATTTCTCGCGCAATGTTCGTTCCATCACCTGCAAATAGGTCTGCTGATAGGCCAATTGGCGGCGAATATCCACAAACAAAGGGGCCAGCCAACGTGCCAGACGGGGGAATACCAGCGAGTACAAGCGCCCTCGCCACGTCTTCGGCCATTCGAATGGCGGCGGGGAAGGAATTTCCAGCGTGGGAAACGGAACCGGCTCCCACATCGCAGGATGTTGCGCAATGCGTGGACGCTCGGCCAACATTTTCTCGATACCTTCCCAACGTGTCACGTCCAGTGTAGCGCTTTCTATATGCTCGAACCCTGCTGCATGGAAAAAAAATTCCAACAATTGGGGGCTATAGAGGCGAACGTGCGTTGGGTCGCGCCAGAATTCGTGCAAATGTACCACAATCGAAGCAGCATTCGGTGTCCCAATCACCAGAAGCCCCCCCGGGCGCAGGGCGTGATGCGCTGCCTGAATCAATGCCTGTACGCGCTCGGGGGGCAAATGCTCAACCACATTGGTGGAAAAGATGGCATCGAAGGCGTGCGGCTGTGCCTGCAACCATTCGATCGCGTCAGCATGATGCGCGGTCAGTCCCTGTGCCCTGCACGTTTCTACCATGCCGGGGTCTATGTCCACACCAACGGCTTCATGCCCATTGGCTTCGAGCAAAGCTAGAAACTCCCCACGTCCACAGCCAACATCCGCTACGCGATGATAGCCTTCGAAAAGCGGCAGATAGGCTTGCAAAACAGCACGTAGGGCTTCCGGCTTGCTGTATCCACGTGCATACAGGTATTCGTAGTAGTGATGTTCGATATCGCTTGTCATAGCCTGACTCCATACGTGCAAAAAGATGCCCCACAAGCGTGGGGCGGGTTTCATTATATGAAATCGAGGGGACACGCCAAACGGTCTTCTTTTCCGCTTCGTTTTCATTTTATCAGAGCCGTCGTACAATCAGAATAGGAAAGCAACCAAATGTGCGAGGGAAAACCCCATGCAAACCATCGATGTCGTGTTACACGGTGTCGGCAACGTAGGCCGCCATCTCTTACGCCTTTTCCAGACCCAAGCCGATTTGCTACGCGAACGCCACCACCTGAGCATACGTGTTCTTGCTGCTGTGGATCGTCAGGGAGCAGCTTTCAATCCCAAAGGGTTGAACATTGCCGCCCTTCTCGATGCCAAGCAACGTGGTCACTCAGTTGCCGCCACGCCTCACGGACACCGTGGCATGACGATTCAGGGCATTATGGCCAATATGCGTACACCTGCGATCCTGTTGGAAGCCACGCCAGTCAACTTAGAGACGGGTGAACCGGGGCTCACGGCTATGCGAGTCGCGCTGGAACATGGTTGGGATGTGGTTTCTGCCAATAAGGGGCCTTTGGTGCTTGCGTACCGCGATCTGGTGCAGATTGCCCACCAACATGGGACACAGCTGGCTTTTTCAGCAACGGTCTGTGGGGGACTTCCCGTCATCAACGTGGGGCGTTATGACCTTGCCCACGCGACGATTACCCGCATCGAAGGCATTGTCAACAGTACCACGAATTACATTCTCAGCGAAATGCGCAAGGGGCGCTCGTTCGAAGCAGCGTTGCGTGAAGCCCAGCAGGACGGTATCGCCGAGGCCGACCCGACGCTGGATGTGAGCGGTTGGGATGCCGCCAACAAGCTCATCATCATGGCCAATGCCATTCTTCACACGCACGCCACGCGCGAAGATGTCGAGGTGACGGGCATTACCCACCTCACACACGACCAACTCCTTGCCACAGAAGCCGAGGGGCAGACCATTCGGTTGATTGCGAGCGCCGAGCGGCAAGCGGACGGGCGCTATCACCTGCGCGTCGCCCCCCGCGCCATTCCCCACACGCATCCGCTTGCGATGCTCGAAGGCCATCAAATGGGGGTTGTCTTCGAAACCGACATCAACGGGCGCATGTTCCTTGCCATCGAAGAAGAAGACCCGACGCCTACTGCCGCCGCCATGCTCCGCGACCTCGTCTTGCTGGCACAACCTCGTGGCTAAGAAGAAGGAGTGAGACCGCATGGATGCGCTCGAACAGCACGTACGCCAGATCGCGCATCGGTTGAACCTCTTTCGCGAGGGTGAGCGGGTGGTGGTTGCTGTCAGTGGTGGTCCTGACAGCTTGGCACTGCTCCACATTCTGCACGCGTTACGCGATGTGTGGCATCTCTCGCTTGTGGTCGCCCACCTTGACCATGCGCTGCGCCCAACATCGCGCGAAGACGCTACCTTTGTGGGCCGCGTTGCCACCAACCTGGGGCTTTTCTGCGTGCGCGAACGCCAAGATGTGCGCGCCTATGCAAAAACACACCACCTCAGCCTGGAAGAAGCCGCTCGCGAAGTACGATATCGGTTTCTGGCGCAGGTGGCCCATGCCACGCAAGCCACTGCCATTGCCACCGGACACACTGCTGACGACCAGGCCGAAACCGTGTTGATGCACTTTTTGCGCGGCGCAGGGTTGAGCGGCTTGAAAGGCATGCGAGCACGTCGCCCGCTTGCCATTCCACCACGGGAACCATCGTCGCCAGTACATGCCACAATGGATGTCGTGCGGCCACTCCTGTTTACACCGCGTCGCGACATCGAAGCCTATCTAGAACGCAAGGGGCTCCACCCCGTTCTCGATGAAACCAACTTCGATACAACCCTCTTCCGCAATCGCCTACGCCACGAGCTCTTGCCATTCTTGGAGCGCGAATACCAGCCCAATGTGCGCGTTTTACTGGCACGCAGTGCCGAGACCCTTGGCGTTGATTGGGATTTCATCCAACAAGAAGCGAATGCCGCATGGGCGCGCCTGGCAGCGTGCGCTCCGCATGCCATTACCTTCCCGCGAGAAGCGTTTTTGGCGCTTCATCCCGCCCTGCAACGTCTGCTTGTGCGCCGTGCCTGCTTCACGCTGCGCCCACTCCTGCGTGACGTCACGTGGGAGCATATCACCAACGCATTGGCCATTGCCACACACGGCGAAACAGGGGCTCAGGCGACATTGCCTGGTCATCTGGCGCTCCGTTGCGACTACGACCACATCTGCATCGAACACCATCCCAGCGTACATGGTTGGCCGCAACTCGATCTCCCCATGTCTCCTCCACTCATGCCCGACACGACCTTTTCTCTGGGTGAATGGAAGCTACGCCTGCGTCTCGTTCCCCGCGAGGCGCTGGAGACATCTCCCTTTGAAAACGAAGATCGCTGGCAAGCGTTTCTGGATGCAGCACGTATCCGTTTGCCACTGCGACTTCGTGTACGCCAGCCAGGTGACCGCTTCCATCCATTGGGCATGCCTGGCGAGGTCAATCTCGCCGACTTCTTGATTACACAGAAAGTCCCCGCACCGGTTCGTGATGCACTGCCACTGCTGGTTGACGCTGACAACGACATTCTTTGGGTCGTCGGTGTACGTATCAGCGAAAAAGCTGCCATCCGCAATACGACCACCGACGTTTTGCACCTCGTGCTCCAAAAAATCCTCGAAGCCTGACATGTGTCCCCTTCACTGGCTTTGAGCCTCCTTCGACGACATTTCGCTTCTTCGTTTCGGCTCGTTTTTGGATTGACGAAATATTTGCTTTCAATATGATAGCCGACTGCCATCCCTGATATCAGGTGTGCGAGCCCATGTCACCCCACACGACAACAGACAGTCTCTGGCTTGTCGGCAGTGGCCGTAGTGGTACAACCTGGTTTCAACGCATACTTGTGTATTTGACCAAAGGCGCGATGTGTTTCGAGCCATTGCATCCAGACCATGTAACAGTACCACATTTACAGCCACCGATCGAGCATACAAACAAGCGCCCCTACATCCGCGCCAACCAATCGGCGCCAACGTGGGCTGCTTTCATCGATGCCATCAATACAGGAGTCCTGCATTCCCCCTGGCTTGACGTAGGATATGAGGCATCCCGCTGGGTGTGGATAGGGCATCGTCTACGCCATTGGTTCACCTTTCCTCAGGTCCGTGTGGTAAAGTCCATTCGCGCAACACTTCTTATCGGATGGCTCAAACAGCATCTTCACCTACCAGTGGTTTTTCTGATGCGTCATCCATGTGCTGTTCTTGCCAGTCAAGCACGGCATGGCTGGTACATGAACGCCCACCAGTTTCTCGAAGACCGGTTCCTCGTCGCAGACTACCTTGAACCATATGTCGAATATATTCGAAACATCCACGATGAATGGGCACATCGCGCCGCTTTTTGGGCGATCGAAAATTTTGTCGCAAGCCGTCTTGCCCGCCAGTTCGATATCCCCATCGTGTTCTACGAACATCTCGTTCTGTATCCCGACGAGACATTGCTCTCATTGTTCAACCATCTTGGATATCAATGGGATGAAACGCGCTGGGCGAGGGGACGTGCGAACTTGATCAAACCATCTGTACAAAAGACTTTCAACCGTTGGCGTGAAACGATGCCTCCTGACCTCATGCATCTTATTCTGGAGATAGTCCATACTTTTGGTATTTCCTTCTATGACGAGAATGACCTTCCACATATAAGCACCTGATGGAGCAAGAGATGCCACGACAGCGTATTTGGCTCGCCGGAAGTGGCCGTAGTGGAACAACCTGGTTTTACAATCTACTGGGGCTCATCCCTAGAACAATGAAATTGTTCGAACCCCTCAATCCCGACTTCGTACACCTGCCACCATTGCGTCCACCTGTACGATACACATATTCACGTCCATACCTACCACCCACAGCAAAATCAATAACCTGGCGGCTCTTCATTCATGCCATTTATACCGGTTTCTTCTTGAATGATTGGATTGTCTATACCTATGAGGCGCCCAAAATTACCGAAAAGGCCTCCCGTTGGGAACGTTGGCAACAATTGCAGCATGCCCAACATGTGGTCGTCAAGGCGATTCGTTCCAATCTTCTGGCAAGCTGGATTGCGAGCCAACACCTGGCCAAAGTCATCTTGATTATGCGTCATCCTTGTGCGACGATTTGGAGCCAATATCGACAAGGCTGGGAGATGCCTGTGGATGACTTTCTCACAGATACGCGCCTCATTGCCGACCATTTGCGCCCATTCATGCCCATCATTCACCAGCATCGTCAAACCGAATGGCAACAACGTGCCCTCTTTTGGGCACTCGAGAACATGGTGCCGCTTCATTATGCACGCCATGCACGTCGCACACCTATGCTGGTCGTTAGCTACGAACACCTGGTCCTGGAGACAGAGGCCGAACTCCAACGCGTGTTCGAATTTTTGGAATGGGAGATCGACGCGCAGACATGGGCACTTCTCCGTCAACGTATTCGCCCTTATGAACAGCGGGTGGCACGTGTAGAGCGCTGGAAAAATGAAATGCCGGCCGAAGCAGTGGCCGACATCTTGGAAACAACACACGCAATGGGATTGACGATGTATACGGAACAACCAACCCCGGAAACATTTGATTTATTCAGACGACGCCTGTGAATACGCCGCCGTCATATGCGGGGCCTCATGCCGCCATTCAACCGGCATGGCAACATCACCATGCGCGGGGAGATCCGAAACGACTTGGAACGTATACAACCATTGGTGAAAATCACTGGGGCGTTGCCAGCGCGGATATTGCGATTCGGGATAGCAGGCAGCCGACAAGTAGTAACGTCCCATTGGGAGTGCCAGGACGGGAACTTTTACGCGTACGCGCCCAGAACCTGGCGCCAAAATAGGGTCTACTGGGTTATCATATGTGTTCGATGCCCAAAGATAGTGTCCATCGAGCTTATGGATCAGCACGCTGAAAATCGGTTCTTCAACGGGTTCGATCGCTTCGTATTCGATCACAAACTCCACAGGAGCAAGTGATTCAACCGACCATGTCGTTTCGCCTTCAGCATTGCGAATTTCCACATTGGTAATCTTGATGGGACCATTTCCCCAACGGCGTGGCGGCGGATGATCGGGAACTTCGACCGGGTAACGGCGTGCCCATTTACTGAGTGGCTCTTCGACCTGTATTGTTGGTTGCCTTTTTTCACCTTTCTTCTGCGGCTCTTTTTCTGCATCCTTCGAAAGCATACGCTTGATCGCCTCATTCCGTTTGAGCAGCTCTTGAGCTTCACGCTCATTGACGGTATCGACATAGGCACGCACCACATCTTCTATGCTTCCCAAGGCACGCACTTCGCCTTCCTGAAGCCAAATCGCATGGCTACAAAATTCTACCATCTGCCCCAGGTTATGCGAGACCATGAGAATCGTTTTGCCCTGTGTCTGGCGGATACGCAACAAATCCAGACATCGGCGTTGAAAACGCTCATCACCCACCGCAAGCACTTCATCGATAACCAGAATATCGGCATCAACGTGCGCTGCAATCGCAAACCCGAGCCGCGCCTTCATCCCGCTAGAATAGTTTTTGATAGGGGTATCAATGAAGCGTCCAAGTTCGGCAAACTCCACAATAGACGCAAACCGTTCATCGATGTAGTCTCTGGAAAACCCAAGCAGTGACCCATTCAGGTAAATGTTTTCGCGCCCCGTCAATTCCGGATGAAACCCCGCTCCCAACTCCAACAAGGCCGCAACACGCCCGTTGACTTCTATAACTCCCTCTGTGGGCTGCAAAATACCCGCCACCATTTTCAAAGCGGTGCTTTTGCCACTGCCATTGGGACCAATGATTCCTACCGTACGCCCAAACGGGACGGAAAACGAAACATCGCGCAAAACCCAAAATTCATCATGCCCATGCCCTTGGGAGCGCCGCGAAAGAAAATCAACAAAACGTTGTTGCCATGAGCGTGTATCTTCATGACGAAGAATGAATTTTTTCGACACGTGCTCAAAGCGTATGGCATCCATGTGTGCACCTCTTTTCGACCAAGCATGCGATTATATGTGGTGGAAAGAGAGAAACCAAATCGAACGCGCATTTTGCTTTGCCAACGAAACTATGCCAAACTTTGCATACCCAATTCAAATCAGCATGAAAAAATTGCCAATGAAAGCATAACCCGGCTTCAAGCAAATGAAACGTAAAGAAAGTAGGGTGGCTCCTGTCAATGCAAAAACGTCACGGTTGCGACTAGGAGCCCGCCGAATGAACAATCGAGACTATACGATTGGCATCACACTCACTTTGCTCTCGACATTTGCCGCTGCAACGGCGCCCATTATTGGGAAGCTCGCATATCGTGCTGCAGTGACACCATACACACTTGTAGCGCTTCGCACGGTTGTCGCCGCAAGCACACTCTGGTTCTTTTATCTGCTCTTCTGGCGCGACGCTATTCGGATCAAATGGCAGCATTTGCTAGGCTGCATCGGCATGGGCATTGCAAATGGCGTGGGCTCGCTCATGTACTATCCGGGGCTTGCTCGTATCGATGCGTCGCTGGCACAACTGTTTTATGCGCTCTACCCCGTCTGGGTCTTCATTTTCCTCAGCGCCGCAGGGCACCCTATCTCGCGGCTTGCGCTCGTTCGACTCGGCATTGCACTGGCAGGTGTCTTCTTCCTGACGTTTTCGCCTGGGGCCCACTTTGATTTCCTGGGGGCCATGTTGCTCATTGCCGCCGGTGCGATGTATGGCTGGCACCTTGTCCTTGGACAATGGACCCTTGCCGATGCTGATTCGCGCAGTGTGACGCTTTATGTCATCACCACCATGGCTGTCGTGGTCAGCATTGCGCGGATCGCCATCGGCCAACCACTGGAACCCATCTCGCTGGAAGGGTGGCTCGCCATCATCGGGTTGGGGCTGATTCCCATGGCGCTGGCCCGCTTGCTCGTTTTCGCCGGGTTGAGCCGCCTGGGTGGTATTCAAACCAGCATTCTCAGTGTGGCCGAGCTGGTGATTGCACTGCTCCTGGCCTACTTGCTTCTTGGAGAACGCATGACACCGTGGCAATGGGTCGGTGCCGTCTTGATCATGATCAGCATGCTGCTCATCGGGCGTGAATCCAACCTCGATGTGGAAGGGCCCGAAAAATGGTTGTGGGAAATGCAAAATGGCGTTCTGGAAGGGAAAACAACCCTGCATGAAAACGGCCACCAGGTTACTTCATCATAAACTTTGCTCATTTGCGCCCCTCCACATTGGAGGGACGTTTCGATGCCGCTCACCCACCGGCACGATGCTGCTCGGCCACGTACCACACGAGCAAACAAAGCGCCAATACGGTGGGGACCCCAATGACAACCGCATGAAGCAAGACGCCAAATGTCACCCCCTGTACCGCATCGGTTCCAAAAATCCCCAACCCCACCATGGCGAGATACTCGAAAACGCCAATACGCCCAGGAACAGGAATCAACGATGTTCCCACGAGCAACACCAACATCGTGATAAGCGCCGCATCAAAGCCAAAAGGAAGTCGCAAGGCACGCAACACCGCATAGTTGTTCAACACCATCGTCCACCATACCACCATAGTGGTCACAACAACCTGCGAGGCATGGCGACTTTCTCGCAGGATTTGCAGGCTTTCGAGCATGGCGAAGAGGCGCGGCTGCCCCCACCGCCACCACCGTTCTGGCAATCGTTCACCAGCCATCTGCAACAGTTGTGCCAGCTTCTGCTGTCCCATGATGGCAGCCACTAGCCCACCACCTACCCCCACTGCCACCAAAATTGCCTGTACAGAAGGCTGTTCCAACCAGCGCGGGAAGGGTAAAAGAAGCACCGATACCCCAAACACCACCCCCAATGCTACGAGGTCGAGCACTTTTTCAAGCACGATCGTTCCCAACACAAACGAACGTCCACGCGCTGTTGGACCTACGAGATAGAGGCGGCCAATTTCACCGGCTCGGCCAGGCACAAATGTGTTGATGAGCTGCCCGACAAGATGCCCCGTTGCCAATGTGCCCCATCCTAAACGCTCACCTTCTTCGCCCAACAGTGCTCGCCAGCGCCACACCTTCGCACCATTATTCACCAGCACACTCGACACGGCCACGGCAAGCCAAAACCAGTTCGCCTGTTGGGCAGCGTTCCAGACGGCGCTCCATGGAATCCCCTGGACAGTGGCCCATCCCAATACGCCTGTGAAAAGCCCCCATAAAACTGGGTGTAACCAAGAAGAGCGGATACGCGCAATGGCATCTCTTTTTCTTTGCATCGAAGACATTCACCACCGGTCATTGGCCAACACGTGCCGAGGTCGCAGCCCAGCGTAGCAAGCGCCACAAAAACAGGGGGTTGCCGAGCAGGTAACGCCGCCACAAACGGCGTGGCTCGATGAGCAACCGCCCAAGCCATTCCAAGCCATGGTCGGTCATCCAACGTGGGGGACGCGGCAGAACCCCAGCCAGGTAATCGAATGCGGCACCAACTGGGAGAGCGACGTTCACATGCAAGTCGTCCCAGTTTTCATACAACCAGCGTTCTTGCAACGGCATACCAAATCCAACAAACAGCACATGTGGACGAACCGAATTGATATGCGCGACCACCGCCTGGTTTTCAGAACTATCGCGGCGTTTGTCGAAGTACCCATGGTGTGTTCCCACAACGAACAAACCGCGCGTTGCGTCATCACGTTGCAACGCAACAGCGGCTTCGCCCGCAATACCAGGGCGCGCGCCTAGCAAATAGACACGCCACCGATGCCGTGCCGCCACTCGCGCCAAATCCGGCAACCAATCGGGCGGGGTCATACGTTCGGGCAAATGCCGCCCTACCAGGGCTGCCCCCCATTTGACGCCAAACCCATCACAAAAGACCAAGGCGCTATTGTTCAGATATTCGCGGAACCAGGGCTGCTCACACGCAAGATTCATGGCACGCACATTGACATTCGTGACGACGGCACGACGGTCTTCTGCAATGGTGCGCGCAATGTATTCCAGCAGGTCGCGCAAACGCACGGGGTGAATGCGCACACCAAGTACATCAACAGGCGCCACCGGCGGGGGAAGAGGTGCTGTATCGAAGATCGGCTCCCATTGTGATTCATCATGAGGATGGTTGTGCATACGTCTTTCCCTGATGATGTCTGCGTCTTAGGGCATCGCTTTATGGCGATTGCTCCAAAGCATCCAGCTCCTTACGGGCCGTCTCATGTTGCGGGTCGGCAGCCAAAACGCGCTCATACGATTGGCGTGCTTTCTCCACCAACCCCATATCGCGATAGAGACGAGCGACCCCCAATTGCCAGTCAGGGGGGATATCGAGCGTCGCCACACGGTCCAAGGTTTGTTCTGCCTTGGCTTCGGCGCCCAACTCCCGATAGAGGCGCGCTATACTGATTTGCAAATTCGGCGGTGGCTCGAGTGGCCAGATGGCATCCAAGACGCGTTCGGCCTCTGCATCCTGCTCCATCCGCCAAGCAGATTCCGCGTAACTATACCAGACCCACGGTGAATTCGCGCCGGCTTCCACAGCATGACGAAACGCTGCCAAAGCTGTTGCCCAATCACCCTGCTTCCGCGCCAGCCCCCCAAGCATGTTCCACGCTCGCCACTCGTCGGGCCACCGTTCGGTGATACGTGCGTACCATTCCCACGCGGTATCGGTATCCTCACGCTTCCGTGCGACGTCGGCTGCCAAGTAGTACAACCCGCTCGAATCGGGAAAGCGGGCTATAGCTTCGTTCAGGAGCTGAGAGGCTTCATCCAAGCGTTCTAGATTGATCAAAATGCGTGCATGCCGTTCATAGAGCCAGGGGGCATTCGGGTTGAGCGCCATCGCACGTTCGTTGGCCACCAGGGCTTCTTCATACCGCTCGACAGCCAACAAGTATGCAGCCAGCACACTCCACGCTTCACCGTTCTTGGGGTCGCGCTCCGTGACAAGCCGAGCCGCCAAGATGGCTGGCTCTCGCGATGTCGCACGCCACAATGCTTTCGCTTCCATCAGCAACCAAAAAGAGCGCACTCGCTCACTGAGGCAATATGTGCGCGCCGCCTGCTCGTCGAGGCGACGCAAGGCAACACGGCATAACCCGAGCCAGGCCGGGAAAGCGGTGCGAGCATCGCGGACAGCAATCTCCCAGTGGTGGGCTGCACGCTCCCAATCCTCCGCATCGAAGGCTGAATTGGCAGCGAGCAGGTGTAAGGCAGGCGGGGCATCATCTGGCACAGGCTCTGGCACGCCTGCCTTCACAGCACGGACAAGCCGCCAGTTTTCACGGGCATGGGGCAAAGAAAAGGCCACTCCCACCAGGACCAAGCAAAGCGTCAGCAGGCCAATTCGCCCCCGCACGGTGAGTTGCTGCCACTTCTGCGCCAGCATCATGTGTCGAGCCGCTCACGTTCGTAGGCGATCACACGCTGCAAAATATCATCCAAGTGTAATCGCGGTTCCCATCCCAACAAAGCGTGAATCCGACTGATGTCGGGAACACGTCGCCGCATATCCTCGAACCCTTCGGCGTAGGCCTGCTCATACGGAATGTGGACAATTGGCGAATCACTTTCCGCGAGCACGCGCACACGCTCAGCCAGCTGATTGATCGTCGTTTCTTCTGTCGAGCCAATGTTGTACACGCGTCCAGGCGCATCAGGGTGAAACGCCAGTCCAATAATCGCTTGTACCACATCGCTCACATCACAAAAACAGCGGCTTTGTTCCCCATCGCCATACACGGTAATCGGCTCACCCCGCAAGGCCTGCCGCACGAAGCGGGGAATGACCATGCCATAGCGCCCTGTTTGGCGGGGCCCAACGGTGTTGAAGAAACGCATCACCACAACTGGCAACCCAAATTCACGTTGGTACGCCAGCCCTAAGAATTCGTCCACCATCTTGCTGGCGGCGTAGGCCCAGCGACTACGGCTCGTCGGCCCCAACAACACGTCGTCTTCTTCCGCGAAGGGCACCTTGCTGCCCTTTCCATACACTTCCGACGTGCTGGCAATCAATGTGCGGCATCCATAGCGCAATGCCGATTTGAGCACCGCTTCGGTGCCCATGATGTTGGTTTCGATGGTGTGCACCGGGTGCTCGACAATCAGTTTGACCCCTACGGCTGCCGCCAAATGGACAATCACATCCGATTGAGAGGCCAAGCGGTCCATGACAATCGCATCGGTAATGCTGGCACGCGCAAAGTGAAAGTGCTCGTGAGGGAACAAATGGGCGATATTGTCCAGGCGCCCTGTGGAAAGGTCATCGACGACAGCAACAACATGGCCTTGCGCCAGAAGCGCTTCGGCAAGGTGCGACCCAATGAACCCGGCGCCACCGGTGATGAGAAAACGTGTCGGGCTTCGCATGTGTCCTTCCCTTTTTGGGTTGATTCTGCGAAGGTGAGTATACGCGGCATTGTGCTTTGTGTCGAACATCCCCACAGGCTTGCCACTTCGCCCCACTCATGCTACCACTTGCACAACACCACCAAAAAGGACGCAACAGCCCATGGCAACACCCATTCTTTTCATCGACCATGCTGCCGGCCTTGGCGGAGCAGAGAAGAGTTTGCTCCTGCTCCTGCGCTCGCTCGATCGGACACGTTTCGCGCTACACCTGGCAACGGTAGAAGGCAGACTTGCCGAAGAAGCACGTGCGTTGGGCATACCAGTACACATCGTACCACTCCCACGCCTGCGCAATCCGGTGCGCTTCTTTCTCGACTGGCATGTTGGCTCCTGGGGGTTGGTCCACCTCGCCCGCGACATCGACGCCCAGGCCTTGTATGCCAATACGGTGCGTGCCGCTATGTTTGCCGCCCCTGCCGGACGCATCGCCGGCCGCCCGTTCATCTGGCACATGCACGACTTCTGGCTGAGTGAAACACGCCCACGCCTGAGCATCTTCGATAGAGGCATCAAACGCGCCCTCTGTGCCGCTGCCCAGTTGGTCATTGCCAATTCATACGCCACCGCGGCCCATTTGCCATGCGTATCGAAAACAGCCATCGTGTACAATGGGCTTCCCGCCGAGGCATGTACCACACACCCTGACTGGCGAGCACAATTCCGCCAGGAACACGGTATCCCCACCGATGCGCCGCTGGTCGGCATGGTGGGACGGCTCCGCCCGTGGAAGGGAGCCCATCGTTTCGTGGAACTGGCTGCGCGTGTGCATGCCACCCGCCCCGACGTTCACTTTGTCATCGTAGGTGGCACACCGCTCAGCCAAGATGCCACCTACCCACAACATGTTCGCCACCTCATCGCCCAGCAACAACTTGCCAATCATGTCCATCTGACCGGCCACCTGCCCGACGTTCGCCCTGCCCTGGCCGCCATGGACATCTTCGTCCATCCCGGCGACCCTGAACCCTTTGGCATGGTGGTGCTGGAAGCCATGGCGGCTGGTACGCCAGTGGTTGCCTTCGCGCACGGCGCACTTCCCGAACTCATCGAACACAACCACACAGGGCTCCTCATCCCGCCCTACGACATCTCCGCCGCCACAACAGCCGTCCTGGACTTGCTCGCCCACCCCGAAAGAGCACTTGCACTTGGGATGGCAGGGCGTCAACGGGCGCAACACACCTTCACCATCGAAACCACAGCGGCACGCATCACCGCTTTGCTGGACGAGGTGATAGGAGCGAACCGGTGAGACGCCACTACGTGTTGGATGCACGGACTGCCACCGACCATTTTCCCGGCATTGGGCGCTATGTTGCCCACCTGGCGCATGCGCTCGATCGCCTGCTGAACGATGACGAAGAAATGACGGTGCTCTATCGCCCTGATGCCCCCGCCCGCCAGCCAGTCTGCCCACACACGTGGCAACACACAACCTGTCTGCCAGTCCCGTTCTCACCATTCACACTGTCGCAACAGTGGCGTATTCCTTCGCTTTTGCACCACCTACGCGCCACACGTTACCACAGCCCCTATTACCTGATGCCCTATCGGCCACGCTGTTCCACACTGTTGACCGTTTACGATGTCATTCCCCTGCGTTATCCCTACTACGTCTCATGGCGGGCACGTTTCTTGTTCCGTGTGATGAAACGCCTGGCCATTCGCACCGCCGATACCATCATTGCCATTTCCAATGCCACCGCGCAAGACATGCAGACCTTCTTTGGCGTCGATCCGACTCGCCTGCACGTCATTCCTCTCGCCGCCGACCGTCGTTTTCGGCCCCTTTCTCCCACCGAACAGAAGAGCGCGCGCACCCGCATGGGGCTACCAGAGCGGTACGTGCTCTACGTTGGTTCGAACAAACCACACAAAAACCTCACGCGGCTAGTGCGAGCATGGGCAACTTTGCGTCCATCCGACACGACATTGGTGATTGCTGGCGCTTGGCTTCCCACCTACCCAGAACCACTGCAACTGGCCATGCACCTGGGGCTGAACGAGCAACACATCCGCTTCCTCGGTCCCGTGGACGAACCCGACCTGCCGGCACTCTATGCTTCGGCATTGGCATTCGTCTTCCCCTCGCTCTACGAAGGGTTTGGCCTGCCTGTCCTGGAAGCCATGGCCTGCGGCGTCCCAGTTGCGTGCAGCAATGTGTCCAGTCTGCCCGAAGTGGCAGGAAACGCCGCCCTGCTTTTCGCCCCCCATGATACCGACGCCATCGTTGCCGCACTCGAACGCCTGCTTGGCGACGCCGCACTGCGTGAAACGTTGGCGCAGCTCGGGCGCGAACAAGCCGCCCGCTTTTCGTGGGAAGCAACCGCCCGCCAAACGCTGACCCTCTACCGCAGCACCTCCTCACCCTGAGCCCCATCCCTTCCCCTCTTTCACTTGCCATTTGGTGGCTCAAGGCTACGATTGCGCGTACTTTCACAAGCAGGCGAGGGATCGACATCCATGAAACGCAAAAAAGAACTCCTGATTATCTTTGCCATCATCTTCGTCAACCTGATAGGGTTTGGCATCATCATCCCCCTTTTGCCACTCTACGCCGTCGAATTTGGCGCGACCGAGTGGCAAGTTGGGTTGCTGTTCGCCTCGTATTCGGTGGCACAGTTGATTGCCACCCCCATTCTGGGCGCACTTTCGGACCGCTATGGTCGTCGTCCGATTCTGCTGGTCAGTTTGCTCGGCACAGTCGTTTCGTTTGTGATGATGGCGCTGGCCAATTCACTTGCGATGCTCTTCCTGGCACGCATCGTGGATGGTATTTCGGGGGGGAACATTCCCACAGCACGCGCGTACATCAGCGACGTCACCACACGCGAGGAACGCGCCGGCGCATACGGGCTGATTGGGGCAGCGTTTGGGCTGGGGTTCATTCTGGGGCCTGTGCTGGCTGGTCTGCTCGCGAATTTCGGGTTGGCGGCACCAGCATGGGGAGCAGCGGTCTTGGCGGCGATTGCCCTGGTGATGACCTTCTTTGGGTTGCCCGAAAGCCACACCGAACGGAGCCCAATTCGCATCCAGTTGCCGTGGAACGACATTCCTGAATTGCTGCGGCGCCCTGTCTTAGGGCAATGGCTGGTTATCGACCTGGTGTATTGGGCTTCCGCCGCTGTGTACCAGACGACGTTCGCGCTTTTTGCCGCACAACGCTTTGATTTCGGGGTGAAAGAAGTCGGGTATGTGCTCGGCATCGTTGGGACCATCGGGGCCCTGGTTCAGGGAGGCGCGGTGCGTATCATCGCTCGTCGTATCGGCGAACGCCGCACACTCGCTTATGGGCTGTTGCTCGGCGGGCTTTCGCTGGCTGCCGCTGCCTTCACCTACAACGCCATTCTTTTTGTGGCTATTCTCGTTCCTGCCGCAGTTGGGCAGGCCATGGCACAACCAGCGCTCATCGCCCTGCTCAGCCAGTCCGCCGACCCACGCGAACAAGGGCGTGTACAAGGGGCCAGCAGCGCACTGGAAAGCCTGGGACGTATCGTCGGGCCGATATGGGGCAACAGCCTGCTTGGCTGGCTGGGAGGCTGGGCAGCGTATTTTTCGGCTGCGCTCGTGTTCTTCATCATGGGGCTTTTCGTGCTCATACGGATGCCTGCCCAAGAAGGCGCACCGCTCTCATCGCATCCATCCTGAGAGTTCTCTCGAAGGGCCAAACGCAAAAAGAAAGTGCGGCGCACCGTGAGCAGTGCGTCGCACTTTCTTTCGAGAGGAACATTGGTATGTCATTCACGCTCTTCAGCGCGGAAGTAGCGGGGGGCAACAACCCACATCCCAAACATCACGACGAATGCTGCGGCTCCCAAAATGGCTTCCATCTTGAATCCTCCTCTCTCCGTGATTGGTTCGTCACGCATCAAGCGCTTTGCGGTTCGGACACATAGGCCGGGTATCCATGTTCGGTTACATCCAGCCCTTTTTCTTCGTCTTCACTGGGCACACGCAAGCCCATCGTCTTGTCCAGCAGGGTGAAGAGCGCGAACCCTACCACGCCCGTCCAGGCCAACAAGGCCACCACACTCACAACCTGCGGAACAATGAGGTTAGTGCTGCCAGCCACCAATCCGGCCACATCGCCATAGGTGCCATCGGCAAAGATTGCCACTGAGAGGAGACCCCAGATTCCCGTTGCCCCATGCACTGCGAAGGCCCCAACGGGGTCGTCGATTTTGAGCGTCTTTTCAGTGAACGCGGTCGCCCAGAGCATCACGGCGCCACCAATCGCGCCAATGACCACAGCAGCCCACGGCGCGATGAAGGCGCATGGTGCCGTGACGGCCACCAACCCGGCGAGAATACCATTGCACGTTGCGAGCACATCGATACGTCCGGTACGCATCAACCCAACGTACATCACCAGCACTCCACCAGCCACACCAGCCAGTGCCGTGTTCGCCGCGATGATCGAAATGCGCAGTTCGGTGGCGGCCAGTGTGCTCCCAGCGTTGAAGCCAAACCAACCAAAGAAGAGGATGAAGACACCAAGCACGACATACACCACATTGTGGGCTGGAATCGTCTGCGGCTGCCCGTTCGTATCGAAGCGCCCTCGACGTGGTCCTATCTTCCAGGCGCCGATCAGCGCCAGCACACCGCCCACGGCATGCACCACGCCAGAACCAGCGAAGTCCACCGCCCCCAACTCACCAAGCCAGCCACCACCCCAGACCCAGTGACCATAGACGGGGTAGACCAGCGCGCTGACCAGGAACGAGTAGGCGAGATAGGTTTCCACTTTGGTGCGCTCGGCCATGGCACCGGAGATGATCGTAGCAGCAGTGGCCGCGAAGACCATCTGGAAAAGCCAGAGCAAAATGGTGTTCACATCGTAGGCTGCATTCAGCAGAAAGAATCCCGATGTGCCGATGAAGGCATTCCCCGATTCGAGGCCAGGGGCACCCGAGCCACCAAACATGAGGGCAAAGCCAAAGGCGAAGAAGGCAAGCGCAGCGATACAGAAATCCAGCACGTTCTTCGTCAAGATGTTGACGGTGTTTTTCGCCCGCGTCAAGCCGGCTTCCACCAAAGCGAAGCCTGCCTGCATGAAGAAAACCAGCACGGTCGCCAAAAGGACCCACACGAAGTTGATTGGTGCCCATGGGTCGGCTTCGAGCGTTGCTGCGCCAGCAGGATCTCCGCCCTGCGCAAAAACCGGCGTACTCCACAACGCCAGCAACACGCCGAGTACGAGACCGATCGTCGTGAGACATTTCCACATAAACAATCCCTCCTCCATTTGCAAAGGGTTGACAAGGGGAAAAGAAAATGTGCACACCCGTGCGGGGTGCACTCGGCATCGAGCGCTCTGCCCTTTTCCATGGTGCTTGTATGGTACGTTTGCACAAAAGGATTTGCTACGGGCAAGAGCCTCGAAAAGAACGCTGGTCCACTTGTGCAATATGTGCAACGAGAAGGAGAAGGGGTACCCAGATGGGCGATCGAGGTTGGGGTGGGTGTCATGTGAGGTATGGGGGCAGTGAAGGAGAATGCTGGGTGGGAAATGTCGCCCTGCGATATCCCACAATGCGTTATGAATGTTCGAGGGGTTCCGTCAGATCAGGCGAAATAGGAGTTGTACATCACCCAATTGGAACAAGGCCCCATCTTTCAAAATAACGGGCTCTTCTATGACATCATCTTCATACCGAGTTGGATTGGTCGTGCCGCTACGAGGAATGAGAAAATAGCCTTGCTCTTTGCGTTCGATGATCGCGTGGGGGCGTGAAACCGTGCGTTCCACATCGAGATCGGACAAGTCGATGAAGACCTCACCGCCACCTTGGGGGACACCATCCCGTGGTGGACGACCAAGAATAGCGCGCTCTTCATACACGTAAAACGCTTTTCTATGTCCCGGAGCATACAAGGCATAAAGAGGCGGGCGCGCCCGAATCACACGTATACGCGCACCATCCAATACACGAGCATCGATCAAGGTCTGTTCTGGGCGCAGAATCCTTTGTTTGGGAAATTCCAATCGAAATTCCAACCATATGCGGGACGAAGTCCATTCATCGTTTTCACGCCTGCGCAGATCGAGTGCATCAGCGATCGTCCACATCATATCGACAAGCGGAATCATCGCGGGGATATCAGCATCGATGCTTCTATTCTGTGAAGTGAGAGTAACAACAACACGTTCCATATACGCTCCTGTTCACTCCGCTTCACGAAAAACAGGGGTTTTGATCTTGGTATAATCGGTGCGCGAACGGGCGCGCACGACGATGCCTGGCCCCCAATCCTTCCCCGTCTCATTGAAAGGAATGACATCACCGCCAGCATCTTGTGGTGCCGAACCGACGAAAATCAACTCGCCAATCTCACGGATGCCCCGCAAGAAGTCATTCATCAGGGATTTCGATTGGGCAAACAATGCGTGTCCCCCACAACAGAGAAAGCGAACCTTTTCGGTATCAGCCAAATCGACAATCGATTTTTACGCTTCTTGCGGAATACCATCGCTGAGCGACAGCCCGGCGACACGCGCATCGAAATCATCGATGCACACAACGTGCCATTTCACGGATTTCTCCATCGCCTTGCTTTGGATGGCTTCCCGCAAATGGCAGAGGAAATCGACGGCATCTTGGTAGTCGTCGATATACCGATCTACTTCCGGCTCGAAAATGCGTAATCCACTGTTCTGAAGGTCGATGATGTAGAAGGCTATCTCATCACCATAGAGATGCTGCAACAGACGAATCGAAACCTTCAACAGATTCGTCTTCCCGACTTCTTGTGCGCCCAATACCAGCATGCCACGTTGCCGTGTCAGATCCACAGAAAAGACGGTCGCATCGACGAGTTCATACCCAAGCGGAAGTAACAACTTCTGGCGCGATTCTGGGGCTGGAATATCCTTTTCGAAATCGGAGAACGGAAGGAGATCTGGGATGATACGTACTGGCTGCGGCGGTGCTTCCGTCGCTTGAGGCGACGCCCCCATCGACGAGAAGAGCGCTTCGAGTGCTTTGCGACGCTCGGATTTCGTGCTTCCTCTTGCCGCCAAAGCCGTTTGAAACTCATACACAACCCGTTGAGAGCCACCTTCTTCGAGAGCAACCAAACCACGACCAGGGAACGGAGCAGGTTGCATGAGCGTACGGACGCCCAGTAGTTCACTATATCCAGCTGCATCCTGCAATTGCAATGGAATACTCCACCCAAAAACCGAGCGCATTTGTAATCTCAAATCGGTTGGCATGATGGCTGTCACCAAGACATGGATTCCGAAACGCCGCCCCTCACGCACGAGTTGTATCAATTGACGTTCGATCCCTTCATAAATCACTTGATCCTGAGACGACTCTTGGTATATCTCTTTGAAGCCAGCCATGTTGTCGATCACCAAGAGCAGCGCAGGCAAGTACTGTGTGGGATTTTTTTGGTTCCATTGCCGCCACTCATTGACACGATGTTGCAAAAAGAGTCGTTTTCGCTCCTCCATCAATCGCGTCAAGAGGCGGAAAAGGCGGATTTGGCGATCTTTCTCCTCATCGACGATGAAAGCACCCACATGTGGAAGTTGTTCGAAAACTTGCAAATCTCCACCTGCACAATCGATGATATACATGTGTAATTCGGCAGGAGACGCATTGAGCGCCAGGTTCGTCAGACAAGTCGTGACGAATTCCGTCTTGCCAGCATCAGGCACACCATAGAGGGCGACGTTTCCAACTTCCTCGAAATCGACGAAGAGAGTGCGTTGGCGCTTCGCCGGATCGGGATTCGTTGGATCGTCGATTTTGCCAACTGCGGCACGAATCGCCACCTGCTCATCTCGCCAGATCTGCTGTTGTGCATGCCAGCGGTACTGATCCAGCGGAATCAGCTCGTCAAGATACATTTCCTCAGGTAACGGATCGCTCCACAATTTCGGCAGCGGCTCGATCTCCGCTTCGTGAACCAACGTGTCCAGAAAGCGAATGACGGCCTCCAATTGCGTCTCTGGGACATTGTCCATGGATATTCGCGGCAATACGTTCAATGGGACGCCAAGCGGACGACGTTCGCCATCGATGCGAACCTCGAACAACTGCACCTCGTCCTCACTCATCCCTCCGGGTACATAAGGAGCACCAGACCAAGCAACTTGAAATTCGTAGAAGAGCTCATTGACGCCAACTTGGAAGAACGCACGCCCTGTTTGTTTGAGATACGCAGCATCCGGTCGGCGAATCATCGTCCGGCTATCTTCGACTTGTGCGACACGCAAACAGAGCCGAAAACGAGTATTGGCTTCGATCTGACTATCCACGATCCCAGCAGGTTTCTGCATCGCCAGAATGAGGCGTAACCCGAGAGCACGCCCCAAACGAGCAATACGAATGAACTCACGTGCCAAATCGGGGTTTTCGGTTTTCATCTCGGCAAACTCGTCGACGATGACCATGAGATATGGCAATGGCGTCCGGGCGCGCTCATCATGCTCTTCGTACATCCGCCTATGATAGGCATCGATGTGGTTGACATTCGCCTCCTTGAAGAGCGCCTGACGACGGCGCATTTCGACATCCAATGATTTGATGGCACGTTGTGCCAGGAGTGGGTCTTGTAAGTTGGTGATGATGCCCACCGTATGAGGCAACTCGCGAAATGGCTCCGCCATACCACCCCCCTTGTAATCGATGAGCACGAAAGCCAATTGGTGTGGGTGATACCGAAGCGCGAAAGAAACGACCAGCGTCTGCAAAAGCTCGCTTTTCCCCGCCCCAACCATACCAGCAACCAGTCCATTGGGGCCATGTGCTCGCTCATGCAGATCGATTTCGAGCATTTCACGCCCCGCTTTATAGCCCAATGGCGCTACCAGATGGCGCAATCTCCTGAGAGAATCTTGCCACGCAGATGCAACCGTGGGGTACAGATCATCGACGTCGCGAATGTCGAGCAATTCGAAAAGCGTGACCATCGAAGGAATTTCAGCTACGCCAGTCAAAGCTGGGTCTTGAATAGGAGCCATCAACCGAGCAAATTTTCGAAGATCATGGGTCAGAACACCGTCGAAGTCGATCTGCTCGATATCACTTGCATCTTCACGACGCAAAAATGTCTGGTTGCCAATATAGATGGAGGAACGAACCCGGGCAGGGAGCGCTCGCTCTTGTTTCGCCAACACAAGGAAGAAAAGCCCATGGGCAGGCCCTGCATCCAAGAGGTTCATAAGCGACCGACTTTCCAAAATGAAGCGAGGCTGCGTCACGATGATGACGAAGATTGGCAAATGCAACGTTTCATCATCGACTGCGGATTGATCTTTCTCTTGGCGAGATTGCAAAATATGTTCCAATTGTTGTGCCAGTGCAACACGTTGCGATTCGTCCGCAGCAATCAGGCGTCGCTTGCCACCTTGTTCATGCACGTGCGGCAACCAACGCATCCATTTCCAATCATCGATATCGCGCTGATCGCAAAAGAGCACAAGTTGAACTTCGGATGGCGCATGAAAGGTAACCAATTGCAAAATGAGATTGTTCGCCACATTTCGACGGCGTCCTGGATCGTCGACGACGATGCCAAAACGCCGATAGGATTTGAGAGAAACCGTTACCGGCATATTGTGTAAGGTGGAAAATTCACGACACAATGCTCGTGCCATTTCGATCAGCGGATCGTCGTCGAGTGGATTGTCACTCCCCCGGAATTTCAACGTGAAAGGGGCTGGCACCGAGCCCATCCCAACGCGGAGCATCAAAAAATCTTCGTCTTGTGGCATACGCTCCCACAAACGACGACTTGCGCCTTTGGTTTCATGGAGATACCTGAGCACAGCGTCCGGAGGAGGATAATCCCGTCTGAACGCTTCACGAATGCCGGCAGCATATTGCTTCAATTGACGGCGTTGCGCTTCGATGTAACTGGTATACTTTATCTCACGTGTCTCCAATTCCACCTGATACTTCTGCTTGCGTTGCCGATCCATGTACCATGTTGCAAAGGCCGAAAGGCCCATCATGGGAATCGAAAAGAGAAACCACGCCACTCCACCTTTCATGAATTGGCTTGCAATGATCAGGACGAAAAGCATACCTATCATGGGGGCGAACGTCACGAGCAATCCCGCTGAATCTGGTGGAGTGGGAAGTGGTGGGGGCGGGAAAATGTCGATCTCTTCGGTCGAGACGGTGAAAGGTTTATGCGGTGAGCGCCAATGGATCGGACGCTCCATACGCGTCTGATTTTTCGGCAGTTGGGTAATGTGAGCAAGGGGTTGATCGTTTCGCAATGCGTTCATACGATCGTTCTCTCATGTTCGAATTCGAAAGTTTCATACATCAGTGAGGGAGGTGAACACAGAACCTTGCATATCCCCTCGATGCCTCGATCTCGACATGGAGAGGTCATGGATACCGCACCCACAGAACATAGGGCGTGGTTTGATTGGTATTTCCGGCATTGTAGACACGAATGTAATACACCCCTTTCGAGGCAGGAGAATAGGTCAACTCATATGGGGCGTCATACGCTACGGCGAAGATTTGCAGTTCCTCATCGTACAAAATCAGTTGAACATCTTGCTCCGCTTGATTTTCCAATTCCACACGGATCGTTCCATCTGTTGGTAGAAAAATCCAGAAAATGTCATCTTGATCGTCGAAGTATCCATAGTACGCCTGATTCGCATAGAGCGGACCATTGGCAGATGAAGATGAAAACCAGTTGTTCTTTTCTTCCTCCCAAGGCCCTGAAAATGCTTTCTGCTCGTATGTCACGACGGGGAGTGTCACGGTCTCGGTATAGAGCGCCGTCGGTTGCCACGAAAATACGAGCGAGGCATCTCCAACATTTTCCCAGTGCTCGATCAAGATGCGATGATATCCTCGCGGCACAAACATATCGAACGAAAATGTAGCAACTGATTTTTTCCAAGAGTCCAAAACGAGTTGCTCGTCGATCCAGACGCGGATGCCGTCATCACTCTTGAGCGAGAACGTGTACCACCCCGCCTCGAAATACACGTATCGAGACCACCGATCGGAAAAATGGTCGCTTGCTATGCCTGGAAGTGGCGATCCGTCGAGCCAGTCGAAATTCAAGGTATCGGTATATTGAACGGCCACTGGCGGGCCAGTCAGCCAATCATTGTCGAAGAACTCGCCTCGCCACTGGTCGAGATATGCAGTTCCAAAGACTTGCACACGATGATTCCCCATATCGGCAACGTATACCGTTCCATCGGAAGCCACTGCGACATCACGCGGGGAAGAAAATTGCCCGACACCGCCTCCATGTTCCCCCCAACTCCCCAACCATGTTCCATCGAGCGAAAATTGTTGAACGCGATTGTTGCCCATATCCGCAACGTAAAAGTTGTCGGCACCAAACGCCAATCCTGCGGGCAAGTTGAATTGCCCTCGACCGCTTCCAAATGTGCCAAACTTGCCCAAGAAAAGGCCATCCTGCGAAAACCGTTGAATACGATTGTCGAAATCGGAAACATACACCTCGCCCGATGGCGCAACATCGATACCCTGTGGATTAAAGAATTCGCCATCACCACGCCCAGCGCCACCCCATTTACGCAAAAATGTGCCATCCGCCGTAAAATGCTGAACTCGTTGGTTCATCGTATCGACGACATAGACCGTTCCATCGCTCGAGACGGCAATCCCCGAAGGTCCCAAAAGTTCGCCATCGCCACTTCCAGGGCTTCCCCACGCCGACGAAAAGGTGCCATCGGCAGTGAAGCGCTGTATCTGCTGGTGTCCATCACCAACGTATACTGATCCGTCTGGCCCTGTTTCGACCGAACGAGGAGCAAAAAATTGCCCATCCGTTCCCAAAGTGCGTAAAAAACGCCCATCTTTGGTAAAGACCGGGACACGATGGCTCCACGCATCAGCGACATAGACGTTATCATTGGCCCCAATGGCAACGCCATACGGTGCAATGAGTGGTGTCTCGTCAGCGATACTCGATGTCCATTCACCAAGCAAGACACCCCCTGACGAATAGCGACGCACCTTCGACGCCATCGAACTCGTATTCGTCTGGACGACATAGACTGTCCCCGTCGGAGAAGCGGCTAGCGCATCTGCCTCTTCTTGCTCCGCGAGAGACCAGGCCCCTTTGAACGTGCCGTCCAGATCGAAATATTGAATACGATTGTTGCCACGGTCGAGGACATAGACGGTTCCGTTGGCAGCCAACGCGATAGCCACAGGCGCATCGAACGCACCATCCCCATTCCCAGTTTCACCCCACTTGCGAACGAAGCGCCCATCGCTCGTAAAAACCTGGATACGATCGTTCCACATATCGACCACGTAGACGTACCCGCCAGCACTAACCGCGAGGCTCGATGGACGCCCCAAGCCCCCATCGAAATCGCCCTGCGTGCCCCATTGCCCTTGCAAGTCACCTTCCGGTGAGAAATATTGCACTCGATGCGCCGTCCCATCCACCACGTAGACGGTTCCATCCAGAGCAACAGCCACATCGAGCGGCTCGTACAACCGCCGATCGCCTGCTCCCTGCCACGCCCCCAAGAATTCGCCATCGGCAGTAAAACGCTGAATACGGCTGTTTCCCGTATCGGCGACATAGATACTCCCATCAGGTGCCACGGCGATGCCTCGCTGATCGGAGAATTTGCCTTCTTCGTTGCCACACGACCCCCACGCCCCCAACCAAACACCCGCCGCGTCGAAGCGCTGAATGCGACAGTTGAGCGTATCGACGAGATACACACTCCCATCGGAGGCAATATCGATCCCTTTCGGCCAGATGAAACGCCCCACCGAGGCTTGGGCGCTGATCGAAAAGAGATGAAAGCGGCTCACGATATCTCCACTGCTCGTATAGGCCTGCGCATCCAAGCCCGACGACGCCATTGGCCACCGTGCGAATAGGAGAGCACCTCCCAAGACGCTGACGATGACGATCAGAATGCGCCTCAACACCTGGCTTCGCCTATTCATAGCCCCTCCTTCTTCATCATCCGCTTCTCGCCACCACACATTTGCCCACGCGACGACATCACGGATACGTCGATGGCGTCGGTGTTGCCGTTGGCGGCGGCGGTATCGGCGGCGGCGTCGGCGTTGATGGCGGCGGCGGCGGCAGTGTCGGCGGCGGTGTCGGCGGCGTCGGCGGCGTCGGCGTCGGTGTTGGCGGCCGGATTGGTGGTGTCGCCGTCGGTGGCGGCGGCGACACCACCAATCC
>WFOS01000016.1 GCA_015487975.1 Ardenticatena sp. | reverse complement strand
CTCGTTCTCCCCGCCCCAAGATCATCAGCAACGGCGTGACGGGGTGGCGCCCGAAACCAGGACGCGCTGAGAGGCTGAGAGCATGTTGGCGTCCATGCACCCCTCTGTTTCCAGGGCGACGGCTCCAGCGGAGCAAGGGAGACAAACGCACCCCGCCTGACCTCGAAAGGCACGCACGCCTGACGTTCAAGGCGCGACGCACCTGGCAGAGGTGCGTCGTACCTCCTGAGCTAAAGGCGGCGTTCTCTAGCGGTGCGCACGCGTTCCAGGGGAACTGGCTGGAAGCGGTGATGGCCCCACCAGGCTCAGGCTGCCCCCCGGTAGGTGCGCCACAATACGCCCTCTTCGGGGCCTGAAGCGCCTCTGGCTTGCCTTTTCCACTCGCCGTCTGGTCTCTTCCCACCCCCCACCACGTTTTGGGTCATCACCAGCATAACGGTGCACTTGACGCTCTCGTCGTTTTCGGGCATACTATCAACCAAACGATTGTTTGGTTTCCCCCAACATCGCCGAACAACAAACGCCGTTCAACCATCAACCACAGGGACACAGAGGAGAAGACCTATGCCCAAACCAATCCGTCGCGTGGTCGTTCTCGGTTCTGGCACGATGGGGGGCGGTATCGCTGCCCACGTGGCCAACGCAGGCATCCCCGTTTACCTGCTCGACATTGCCCCCAACTCGCTGACGCCCGAAGAAGAAGCCAAAGGGCTCACACTCGACTCGCCCGAGGTACGCAACCGCATCGTCAAAGCGGGGCTGGAACGCATCAGAAAAAGCAATCCACCCGCCCTGTTCAGCGACAAAGCCCTCGACCTCATTACCATCGGGAACTTCGAAGACAATTGGGAGTGGGTGGCCGAAGGCGATTGGATCGTCGAAGCCGTCGTCGAGAACCTGGAAATCAAACAGAACGTGATGGCGCGTGTCGAAGCCACGCGCAAGCCAGATGCCATCGTCAGTAGCAACACCAGTGGTATTCCCATCCACAAAATCGCCGATGGCCGCCGCGACGATTTCCGCGCGCACTTTCTGGGCACGCACTTCTTCAACCCACCGCGCTACATGTATCTGCTCGAAGTCATTCCAACGCCGGATACCGCCCCCGCTGTCGTCGAACGTATCACCTGGTTTGCCGAAAACATCCTTGGCAAGGGCGTTGTGATTGCCAAAGATACGCCCAACTTCATTGCCAACCGCATTGGCACGTTCGCAGGACAATACCGCGTCCATTACGCCCTGCAACATGGCTACACCGTCGAAGAAGTAGACGTGCTGACCGGCCCCATCATCGGCAACCCAAAAACAGCAACCTTCCGCCTGGCCGACCTTGTGGGGATCGACGTCTGGAACTACGTCGCCGAGAACCTGTACAAGGCCGTGCCCGACGACGAAATGCGCGACTACTTCAAGGTGCCCGAACCGCTGGCCGAAATGGTGCGCCGCGGCTGGCTGGGCAACAAAACCGGACAGGGCTTCTATAAGAAGACCAAAAACCCTGACAAGAAAAAACGCTTCTGGCCCATCAATCTGCAAACATTCGAATACGAAGAACCCAAGAACCCACGCTTCGATATCGTCGGCAAAGTGCGCAAAATCGAAGATATCGGCGAACGCTTCCGCCAAATCTTCGATGCCGCCGATGAAGACCGTGGCGCTCGATTCATCACCGAAACGACACTCGCCATGCTCACCTACGCGAGCCGCCGTGTCCCCGAAATTGCCGATCGCATCATCGACGTGGACCGCGCCATGCGCTGGGGGTTCCGCGTGGAGCGAGGCCCCTTCGAATTGTGGGACCTCATCGGCACACGCTACGTGGCCGAATTGGCCGAACAGCGCGGGCACAAGGTTGCCGACTGGGTCAAAGAGATGCTCGACGCTGGCTACGAATCGTTCTACCAGTGGGAAGCCGGCGACAACATCGCCTACTACGACCTCTACGAAAAAACCTACAAGCCCATCGAAAACGATCCGCGCGTGGTGAACATCAACACCCTGCGCCACAGTGGCAAAGAACTGGCCCGCAATGAAAGCGCCAGCCTGATCGACCTGGGTGATGGGGTCTTGCTGCTTGAATTCCACAGCAAGATGAACGCCCTCGACGACGCCATTGCCGAGATGGGCTACCGTGCGCTAGACCTGCTCGAAAAAGACGAATGGGTTGGGCTGGTCGTTGCCAACCAGGGCGAAAACTTCTCCGCGGGCGCCAACGTCGCCATGATTGGCATGGCTGCCGCCTCGAAACAGTTCGACCAGATCGAGCAAGCCGTCAAGAACCTGCAAAACCTGTTGATGGGCTTCCGCTTTGCTCCTAAGCCCGTCGTCACCGCACCGCACGGCTTGACGCTGGGTGGCGGCGCCGAAGTCGCCATGCATGGCGATATGATGGTTGCCTCAGCCGAAACCTACATTGGCTTGGTCGAACTCGGTGTGGGGCTCATCCCCGCCGGTGGCGGATGCAAGGAAATGGTGCGCCGTGTCATCAACCCTGCTGTGCAGGATACGCAGTATGTGGACCCATTCCCCTTCCTGCGCAAGGTGTTCGAAACCATCGGCATGGCCACGGTTGCCCGTAGCGCGGTTCACGGGCGCGAACTGGGCTTCCTCTCACCGTGCGACCGCGTGGTGATGAACGATCGCTACCGCATCGGCGAAGCCAAAAAAGCAGTGCTCGACCTGGTCGCACGGGGCTATGTCCCGCCCGCCCGCGAAACCGCCCGTGTGTATGCACTTGGGAAGCGCGGGTTGGCAGCCCTGCACACCGCCATCTACGGGCTGTTGGAAGGCCACTACATCAGCGAATATGATGCGCACATCGCCCGCAAACTCGCCTATGTGCTGAGCGGCGGCGACCTTGACCGTCCGCAGTGGGTGCCCGAACAATACATCCTCGACCTCGAACGCGAAGCCTTCCTCTCGCTGACAGGTGAACAAAAGACGCTCGAACGCATTATGCACCTGCTGCAAACGGGTAAACCGCTGCGCAACTAACATCGACAACGAACGGGTGTGAACGAAGGGAGAGAACCGATGAGCAAACGAGAAGCAGTGATTGTCGCTGGCGTTCGCACCGCTGTGGGCAAAGCGCCCCGCGGTTCGTTGCGCACCAAACGGCCGGATGACCTCGCCGCCGATGTCCTGAAAGGCTTATTGGACCGTGTCCCACAACTGGATCCCGCCGAGATCGAAGATGTCATCATGGGATGCGCCATGCCCGAAGGGGAACAGGGGCTGAATATCGGGCGTGTTGCGGTGATGCGTGCGGGATTGCCCCACAGCGTCGCCGGTATCACCGTCAACCGCTTCTGTTCCAGTGGGTTGCAAACCATCGCCATGGCGGCACAGGCGATCGAGTTTGGAAGCGCCGACGTCATCATCGCTGGTGGCGTCGAAAGCATGAGCATGGTGCCCATGACAGGGCATTACTTCGCGCCCAACCCGCATCTTGCCTTGCACTACCCAGAAGCCTTTATCAGCATGGGGCTCACGGCCGAAAAAGTGGCTGAAAAATATGGCATCAGCCGCGACGATCAGGACGAATTCGCCTATCGTAGCCACCAGTTGGCGATCAAAGCCATCGACGAAGGCAAATTCAAGGACGAAATCGTGCCCGTCGAAGTCGAAAGCGTCCGCGTGACACCCGATGGTGAGCGTGTCGTGCGCAAAAAAATCTTCGATACCGACGAAGGGCCACGCCGCGACACCAGCCTGGAAGCCCTGGCGCGCCTACGTCCCGTCTTCCGCGCCGATGGGACTGTCACGGCAGGGAACTCATCACAAACCAGCGATGGCGCAGCAGCCGTGCTGCTGATGACACGCGAAAAAGCCGCAGAATTGGGGTTGAAACCGCTTGCGCGTGTGGTGAGCTTCTCGGTGGGGGGCGTCCCACCCGACATCATGGGGATTGGGCCAGTAGTGGCGGTGCCGAAAGCCCTCGCACGCGCCGGGCTGACGATGGATGAGATCGATCTCATCGAGCTGAACGAAGCGTTTGCGGCGCAATCGTTGGCAGTCATTCGCCAGCTGGAAATGCCGCTCGAAAAGGTCAACGTGAACGGGGGCGCCATCGCGCTTGGGCACCCGCTGGGCTGCACGGGCGCCAAACTCACGGTGCAAATCATCAACGAACTGCGCCGCCGCAAAGCTCGCTACGGTCTGGTCACCATGTGCATCGGTGGCGGCATGGGCGCTGCTGGCGTGATCGAAAACCTGGACCTGTAAAACAAGCACCCTTCCCACGTACCAACCAGCCGGGCATTCGACCCGGCTGGTTCTCTTTTTCGACACAAGCGCCGCGGGGCCCCCTTCTTCAAAAGAAGTCCACCGCTGTATCGAAATCACTCACGAATGGCTTTATGTCAAGAACAGGGGTGCCATTCAAGGCATCCAACCCGCGCACGGTGATGACATTTTGCTCGACAGCCACCACCTGTGCCACCGTCATGCCGATGGGGTTGGGGCGATACTGCGTCCGCGTCACGAACACACCGCGCAGCGGTTGCTCCGGATCATCGCGCGGATGCAATTGCAAACGCACTTCGTCGATCTGATGGAAGTGGAAAATCACCACGATGAACATGTCGGGCGCCATACCGAGCAGCCCATCGGCCAAGGCTGGATCGAGCACAATACGCATCGTCGTATTGCGCAACACCTCGACAGGCGTCCACGTTTCGAACTCGTTTTCGACATGGCCGATGGGTGTGTAGCAAATCTCGCTCGGCATGGCATCCTCCTGGAACATTCAGTGGCTCACTCGACTTCGTGAATCTCGATGCGATACGTGATCTCCGCCACATGGCGCACCGTCGCAATCGCGGGGCAATAACGCTCATAGGAAAGCGACACGGCCTTCTCCACCTTCGCCGGATCCAGATTGCGCCCCCAGACGTGATACACCAACTCGACCTTGACGAAGTGGCGCGGGTGCTCCTCCCGCTGTTCGGCATTGATTTCGATTTGCACATCGGTAAAATCTTGGCGCATTTTCCGTAACAACGACACCACATCCATACCGGTGCACCCCCCCATGCTCAGCGCCATCAACTCCATGGGGCGAAAACCGGCATTCTCGCCACCAAACTTCCCAACAGCCGAATCCATCAGCACCTTATGCCCCGAATTGGCCGTGCCTTCGAATTTCATCCCACCTTTGAATGCTACGCGTGCGTTGATTGCCATATCGTATCCTCCTGTCGCATTCGGTTTCTCCAATACACATGGGGAGTATATCATGAACATGCCCCTTGCCAAGCCAAGATGGGACACGCATGGAAGGCAACGTACCAAACCGGAACATGCGCCAACAGAAAAAGGGCGGCGCCTCGAAGGCAACCGCCCTTGCGCTGCACACTGATTTCAGCCGGTGAAGGGCTTGCTGTAATACTTGGCGAACGAAACTTCATTCGTGCTGTGCCAGCGGTAAATTCCCTCGCGGAATTGCTTCCATTGCTCGAAAATGCTCTTGAAGTCGGCGTCCTGCTGTGAAAGTTCATCGTACAACGAGAAGGCGGCTTCTTCGGCTGCCTTCAAGATGTCGTCGCTGTACGGGCGCAGTTCGACGCCTTCGTTCAGCAGGCGTTGCAGCGCTTCATTGTTGCGAGCATCATAGCGTGCCAGCATGATCATGTTGGCCTCGAACGCTGCGGTGCGAATGGCCGCTTTGTAAACATCGGGCAACTTGTTCCACTCATCCAGGTTGACCTGCACTTCCAACGTCGGGCCGGGTTCCCACCAACCAGGGTAGTAGTAGTACTTGGCGGCTTTGTGCAAGCCCAATTTTTCATCGTCGTAGGGGCCTACCCACTCGGCGGCATCGATGGCGCCGGTTTGCAGCGCCTGGAAGATTTCACCCCCTGGCAAGACTTGCACCGTCACTCCCAAGCGGTCCATGACCTTTCCACCCAAGCCAGGGATACGCATTTTCAAGCCACGCATATCATCCGGCGTGCTAATTTCCTTGCGGAACCAGCCCCCCATCTGCACGCCAGTATTCCCAGCCGGGAATTGAATGACATTGAAGCGTTCGCGGTACAATTCTTGCAGCAAATCGAGGCCACCACCTTCATAGAGCCAGGCGTTCTGCTGCTGCGCTGTGAGGCCAAAGGGCAACGATGTTCCGAAGGCGACCGCGGGTGTTTTCCCAACATAGTAGTACGAGGCGGTATGCCCAATCGGTACAGCGCCTTGCGCCACCACATCCAAGACCTGCAAGCCAGGCGCCAACTCACCTGCCGCACGCGCTTGGATGCGGAATTTTCCGCCTGTCAACTCCGTCACACGCTCGGCAAAGATCTGCGCACCACCATAAATCGTATCCAGCGACGGCGGCCACGACGTGGCCATTTGCCATTCCAGTTCGGGCAGTGCGTTATCGTTGGCTGCCTCTTGTTGAACTTCTTGCGCGTTTTCAGTCGCCCCAGACTGTTGCTGCGCATTACAGCCAACCAGACCAAGCGCACCAACCCCCAAAGTGCCTTTGGCCGCCAGCTTCAGAAATTCGCGCCGTTTCATAAGCCTCCCTCTCCTTTCGCTTGTCTGTTTGGTAGCCTCGATTTTTCCGCCGAAGCGGGACTTCCCATCGTTGGAACGAAAGGGTTACGCCAAAACAGATTGCTCGAACACAAACGGGCTTGCGCGCGGCTCAGATGTTGGAAGATGGGCGCATTGTATCGCATGCGTAGGGCATTCGTCAAGTACACGTCGATAACCGACGCCCCTGGCTTGTACGCCAGGGGCGTCGGCGCACTATCATCGAAGCGGATAATTCTGCAAATAGGCCACCAGGTCACGCATAAAGGCGTCGGCGGCAGCACCATCGAGAATACGATGATCGAATGTCAGCGTGAGATACGCCATGGGGCGAACGGCGATGGCATCCAGGCCATCCTGTTCGACCACCACAACGCGCTTTTGCATCGCCCCAACGCCCAAAATGGCCGCTTGTGGCTGATTGATGATAGGCGTACCGATGATCGCACCGTTCGTGCCGTAGTTGGTGATGGTGAAGGTGCCCCCCTGCACATCATCGGGCGTTAGTTTGCCACCGCGGGCGCGTTCGGTCAGATCACCCAGGGCGCGAGCGATTCCTTTCAGGCTCAGTTCGTCGGCATGCTTGATGACGGGCACGAGCAGGCCTTTCCCATCTTGCACAGCCGTCGCCACGCCAATATTGATGGCACGTTTGAGCAGAATGCCTTGGTCGGTGAACGTCGAGTTGACCATGGGATGTTTCTTCAAGGTCTTAGCGACGGCTTCAACGAAGTAGGCGGTGTAGGTCAAACGCACACCCTCGGCGGCAAAGGCAGCCTTGTGCGCGTTGCGGTGCGCCACGATGCGGCTCAAATCCACTTCGTGCACCGTGGTCACATGTGGCGAGGTCTGTTTGCTGCGCACCATGTGCTCAGCAATTGCTTTGCGCATGGGTGTCAGCGGCACCAATTCACCCTCGCCAGACGGCAGTGGCATGCTCGGCGTAGCCGGAGCAGGTGTCGGTGTGGAAGGTGTAGGTGCGGGTGCAGGCGTCGGTGTCGGCGGTTGCGGTGCAGCCGGTGGCGGTGGTGTTGGTGCCGGTTGGGTGGCAGCTTTTTCACGCTCTTCGAGGTAGCGCAATACGTCCTTCTTCGTGATACGCCCGCCACGCCCTGTCCCTTGGATGTGCGACAGGTCGATGTTATGTTCGGCGGCGAGACGCGCCACAACAGGCGAGATGCGCTGCGCCGCGGGTTTCGCAGCGGCAGGCTTGGCAGGTTGAGCAGGTGCCGCGGCGGGAGCAGCGGTTTGCGGCTGCGTCGCCGTCTCGGCTTTGGTATCCGCGGGGGTGCTCCCATCTTCGCCTGGCTTTTCGCCTGGTTCGCCAATCCATGCCAATACCGTCCCCACAGGCACCGTCTCGCCTTCGGGCACTTCGATAGAGAGCACCACCCCCGAGACAGTGGATGTCACTTCGGTATCGACCTTATCCGAAATGACTTCGAGCAGTGGCTCGTACTTCTCGACGTGCTCGCCAACCTTTTTCAGCCACTTGCCAACCGTTCCTTCGGTCACGCTTTCGCCCAATTGGGGCATTTTGATTGGTGTTGCCATTGTTCTTCCCCCATCGTTGCAGGATTAGTAGGCAGCCAAATCACGAATGGCGGCTTCGATTGTATCCGGATTGGGCAAGAACCAATGTTCTTGCGGATCGTTGTACGGCATTGCGGGGACTTCGGGCCCACATAGGCGCTTGACAGGACCATCCAGCCATTCGAATGCCTGGTCGGCAATCAAGGCGGCAATTTCGGCGCCAAAGCCCATAAAGCCATTGTCTTCATGGACGATGAGCACTTTGCTGGTCTTCTTCACCGACGAGAGGATGAGATCCTCATCCAGCGGGCGCAGGGTGCGCGGGTCTACCACTTCGACGCTGATTCCATCTAGGGCTACACGTTCGGCGGCTTCCAGGGTATGGTGCAGCATCATCCCGTAGGCGATGACGGTCAAGTCTTCCCCTTCGCGAACCACCTGACCTTTGCCAATCGGAACAGTGAAGAGCCCATCGGGCACGTCGCCTTTGATGAGACGGTAGGTTTTCTTATGTTCGAGGAAGAGCACCGGGTCGCGATCTTGGATGGAAGCCCAAAGCAACCCTGCCGCATCGTAAGGTGTGCTGGGGGCAACGACTTTCAAGCCCGGCACATGGGTGAAGAACCCTTCGACCGACTGGCTGTGGTACAACGCCCCGTGAATGCCACCGCCATAGGGGGCGCGAATGACCATCGGGCATTCCCAGTTGCCATTGGAGCGGTAGCGAATACGAGCGGCTTCGTTCACAATCTGGTCGAACGCGGGATGAATGAAATCGGCAAATTGGATTTCGGCGACGGGCAACAACCCATTCAGCGCCATGCCAATCGCTACACCGACAATGCCTAGCTCCGCCAACGGCGTATCGATCACGCGTTCTTCGCCAAAGTGTTCGAGGAAGCCGGCTGTCACACGGAAGACGCCACCTTTGGCGCCCACGTCCTCCCCCATAACGAGCACACGCTCATCGGCTTCCATGGCGTTCCAAAGCGTGTCGTGAATCGCTTCAAGCACACTTTTCACTGGCATTCTGACTCCTCCAATCTCTCATGCACGAGCCTCATTGCTCGCTTTGGTTTGTTGTCCTGGTATCGGCGGGCTTAGCGGTCCCAATAGACATGCTTCATGGCATCTTCTGGGCGCGGCAGCGGCTGGGCTTCTGCCCAATCGGTCGCATCGTTGACGATTTCCATGATCTTCTTTTCGATTTCTTCAAACCAGGCGTCGTCCGCCAACCCCTGTTCAAGCAGGTAGGCACGCGCACGCACCAGGGGGTCTTTCTCAGCGCGCAAGCGCTGGATTTCTTCGCGGGAGCGGTAGAGGCGGTCATCGTCGTCCGAGGAGTGCGCTTTGAGACGCACCGTCTTGCATTCTACCAGCGTGGGGCCTTCCCCACGGCGAGCGCGATCGACGGCTTCTTTCATCACCTTGTACACCGCCAGCATATCCTGGCCATCCACAACGACCCCAGGCATCCCATAGCCAGCGGCACGGTCGGCCACGTTTTCGATTGCCATCTGCTTATTGGCGGAAACCGAGATGGCATAGCCGTTGTTCATGCAGACGAAGATCACAGGCACTTTGTGAATGGCGGCAAAGTTGAGCCCTTCGTGAAAATCACCTTTGCTGGCGCCACCTTCGCCAAAACTCACGTAGGTGACAGCATCTTCGCCACGCAGTTTGTGAGCATAGGCGATACCAGCAGCTTGGGGAATTTGTGTGGAAACAGGGCTAGAGGCCGTGACAACGTTGAGTGGGCGATACCCCCAGTGCGCGGGCATCTGGCGGCCGCCACTGGCGGGGTCGTTCGCACGTGCGAACCAACCGAGCATCAGTTCACGAGGCGGCACACCAATGGCAAGAAGCAACGCCAAGTCGCGATAATACGGATGGAACCAGTCTTTGCCGGGGATGAACGCCAGTGCGGCACCAATTTGGGCGGCTTCCTGACCCTGACCAGAAATGTGGAAGTGCGCTTTCCCCTGACGTTGCAAAATTTCACACCGTTCGTCGAAACGGCGACCGAGCAACATCAATTCGTACATGCGGCGGACATCATCATCGGAGAGGCCAAGTTCGCGGTGGTCGAACGCGAGGCTTTTGGTTTGGGCATCCAGAGCCACGTATTCAGTCATTCAAACCTCCTTGTCTGAATTTCACACCAAGCGCCGTTGCTTGTGCGGCGCTTATTGTACCGAAGTCGGTGTTTATCGCAATCACTTTCGAGCGTCGATACTTGCTCAGTCAGGATGCAAACGAGCGCAAAACAGACGAAAAAGGCGGGGTTCTCATTTGAAACCCCGCCCCACGGTGCATTGTTAGAGCATCAAGCGCATGGGGTTTTCGAGCAAACGCTTGAATTCCACCAGGAATTCGGCTGCTTCCGCTCCATCCGTCACACGGTGGTCGGCGGAGATGGTGACTTTGAGTACCTGTCCCACGACGATTTCATCGTTACGTACGACCGGCACTTTCTGTACACCACCGACGGCGAGAATAGCGGCTTCGGGCGGTGTAATGACAGCCACGAACGAATCCACACCGTACATGCCCAGGTTGCTGACGGTGAAGGTGCTGCCGCCAATGTCGTCGGGTTGCACCTTCCCTTCGCGGGCACGTTGCACTTTGGCACGTGCTTCGGCAGCAATCTGGCTGAGCGACTTCTGGTCGGCGTTGCGCACCACAACGGTCAGCAAGCCGCTTTCGACGGCGACGGCAATCCCGATGTTGATATCGCCATGGCGAATGATTTTGTCACCGGCGAAACTGGCGTTGATGTTGGGGAATTTGCGCAACGCCAGCGCCGCGGCTTTCACAATCATATCGTTGACGCTGACTTTGATGCCTTCATCGGCGAGCGTTGCGTTGATTTGCTGGCGCAGCGCCATCGCCGCATCCATGTCGATGCTCATGGTGACGTAGAAATGCGGCACAGGCGCTTTGCTCGCCGTCATGACCTCGGCAATACGCTGGCGCATACGCGTGAGCGGGATTTCCTCGGCCGCGCCAATCGGTTGAACCGGCACGCTCGGTACGCCAGGTGCAGCTGGCGCCGGAGCGGGCGCGGGCGCAGGCTCTGCTACAGCCACACGTTCGGCAAAAGCTTCCACATCGCGGATGACGATGCGCCCTTCGGGGCCACTACCAGGCACCTGGCGGATATCGATGCCCAGCTCGCGAGCACGACGGCGGGCAGCAGGGCTGGCTTTGACGCCATCAGGGGGTGGCGGCTCGTCAGCCGCTGCCAGATGCGCCTGTACGTCTTCTTTGGTGATGCGGCCGCCGGGGCCACTCCCTTGCACGCGGCTCAGGTCCACGCCATGCTCTTCGGCCAATCGTCGAGCAACTGGGGTGGCTTTCACCCCTTCAGCCGACGCTGCCGACGATGTCGCAGCCGGTGCTGGTTCGGGAGCAACCGATGGGGTTTCTTCGGAAGCAGCGGGCACAGGTGTCGCCGAGGATTCGATGGTTTCGCCGGGTTCACCAATCAGTGCCACGGGCGTGTTCACAGGGACCACCTGTCCCGCGGGCACCAGAATTTTCAAGAGCACACCATCGGCGGGGGCTTCCATTTCCACAGTGGCTTTGTCGGTTTCCACTTCGGCCACCACTTCGCCTTTTTTGACGGGGTCGCCTTCGTTTTTCAGCCACGCGGCAATGGCGCCTTCTTCCATATCGAAGCCCAGTTTGGGCAACGTTATTTCGACTGCCAAGGGACATCCTCCTTTTTTTCTAGGATTCGAGTGCAGACAAAGGGAGCGCCATTGCTCCAACGAGTTCACATCGACGCTAACGTCCGGTTATCTCAGCCGCGAGACGGCGGTTCTTCTCGATGAAGGTTTGCCATTCTTCGGGCACATCATCCTTGAAGAAAATAGCCTGCACAGGGCAAACCGGTTCACAGGCACCGCAATCGATGCACTCATCCGGGTGGATGACGTATTGGTCTTCGGCTTCGTAAATGCAATCGACCGGGCAGACATCCACACAGGCGGCATCCTTGACGCCGATGCACGGTTCGCAAATCACATACGCCATTAGCGCAAAACCTCCAAGACCGCTCGTTTGATGTCTTCTTTATCCGGCATGGCCGCCAATTCAAGGTGCTTGTTGTAAGGCAGCGGCACGGGCGGGGCAGTCACCCGTTTGATGGGGGCATCCAAATAATCGAACGCATGTTCGTAAATCTGGGCGGCAATTTCGGCATCTACGCCATAGCCTAGCCACTGTTCGGTCGCCAGCACCGCACGGTATGTTTTCTTGAAACTCTGAACGACGGGGCGCAAATCGAGCGGGCGCAGCGTGGGGATATCCACCACTTCGCATTCGATTCCTTCCTTGGCCAGCTCATCGGCCGCTTTCAGGGCTTCATGCAACATGCGCGAATAGGCCACGATGGTCACGTCGCGCCCTTCGCGCTTGATGTTGCTCTGACCAATGGGCAAGAGGAATTCTTCATCAGGGACTTCACCTCGCACGCGGTAGAGGTGGGTGTGTTCGATGAAGATGACCGGGTCGGGGTCACGGATGGCGGCTTTGAGCAGTCCGTACGCATCGGCAGGTGTACCGGGCATGATCACTTTCAGCCCCGGCACGTGCGCGACGTAGTTTTCGAATGTTTGCGAGTGCGTTGCCGAGAGCTGCCCCCAGCCCGAAGTGGTACGCAACACCATGGGGCACTCGAATTGCCCACCGAACATGTAACGCACTTTTGCGGCGTGGTTGATCATCGCATCCAGGCTGAGCAAAGCGAAGTTGAACGTCATGATTTCGGCGACAGGGCGCAGGCCATTCATCGCTGCACCGACAGCCGCCCCAGCAATCACCAGTTCGCTGATGGGGGTATCACGCACGCGTTTTTCACCAAACATGTCGTACATGCCGCGTGTGACGGCAAACGTCCCCCCCCAGACACCGACTTCTTCCCCCATGATGAACACGCGTTCGTCGCGTTCCATTTCTTCGATCAACGCCCGACGCACAGCGTCGCGATAAGTCATTTGTGCCATTGTCTCTCCCTCGTCAACAGGTGGTCTCGGTTTTCAGTGCCAGATTAGAGAATGAACGGGTCGCCTGCTGGCGGGTTGGCATAGACATCTTCGTACAACGCTTCCAGCGGCGGTTCTGGGCTTTCTTCGGCAAAGCGCACAGCGTCTTGCACTTCCTCTTCGACTTCGGCATGAATGGCATCGAGGCGCTCCTGGTCGATCCCCAACGTGTGCAAGATGCTGGCAAAACGCCGAATGGGATCGTTTTTCAGCCACTCTTCGACTTCTTCTTTGCTGCGATAGCGTTCAGGGTCCCCCATGGAGTGTCCACGGTAGCGATAGGTGCGAGCTTCGATGAAATACGGCCCGTTGCCGCTGCGCACATGTTCGGCAGCACGCTGGGTGGCTTCGAAAACATCGAGCACATTCTGCCCATCCACCTGTTCGGTGGGAATGTCGTATGCGCAGGCCTTGCGGTACATCTCGGTGACAGCCGAAGCACGATCGACGCGCGTACCCATGCCATAGTTGTTGTTTTCACACACCCAGATGACGGGCAGCTTCCAGACGGCCGAGAGGTTGAGTGATTCGTGGAAGTAGCCATTGTTGGTTGCGCCGTCGCCAAAGTAGCAAATCGTGACGCGGTCCTCGCCAACGTACTGGTCAGCAAGGGCGATACCAGCCGCCAGGCTCAACTGGGCGGCAACAATGGCATAGCCCCCCCACAGGCGGCAGTCGCGCTTGGCCATGTGCATCGAACCACCTTTGCCTTTGGAAAGCCCTGTGGCTTTGCCCATCAGTTCGGCCATAACTTCACGGGCCGTGCACCCGCGAGCGAGGGCGTGCCCATGGTCGCGGTAGTGAACGACGACATTGTCATCATCGCGCAGGGCGTTGATCGATCCAACAGCGGTGGCTTCTTCGCCGATGTACAGGTGCAAGAATCCGCCAATCAAGCCGCGCTGATATGCTTCGGCCGCTTCTTCTTCGATACGGCGGATAAGCACCATCTGTCGGTACATCTCCAACAAGCGGGCTTCATCGAGTGAAGCAGGAACAATAGCAGCTGGTTTTTTGGTTTTTCGAGGCATGGTCGCTCCTTCCTGTTCTTGAAATCCCTTTCCTCCCAAGCACCTCTCTCTGACCAAAGGTCAGGCACTCGTGCGGCATACAGCGGCGGCACTTTGTTCGTGGGCGTGATAGCTGCTGCGCACCAGCGGGCCACTTTCCACATGCTTGAACCCCATCTCGAGCCCAATGCGTTTGAGTTCGGCAAATTCTTCGGGGCGCACATAGCGCTTGATGGGCAGATGCCAGTTGCTGGGGCGCAGGTATTGCCCAATCGTGACGATGTCAACCCCACTGTCGCGCAGGTCGGCCATGACCTGAATGACTTCTTCGATTGTTTCGCCAAGCCCAACCATGAGGCCGCTTTTGGTCAACATCCCTGCAGGGCCCCATGCCTTGGCCCATTCGAGCGTTTGCAGGCTCTGGCGGTATTTGGCTTTGGGGCGCACACGCGGGTAGAGGCGCGGCACGGTTTCGATGTTGTGGTTGTAAATGTCGGGCGCGGCTTCGACAACGGTTCGCACCGCATCGGCGTTTCCCTCGAAGTCGGGCACCAGCACTTCGATACCACAGCCAGGTTGCGCCTTCCGAATTTCGCGAATGGTGAGGGCGAAGATGATGGCGCCCCCATCGGGCAGGTCGTCACGATTGACGCTGGTCACCACGGCATGGCGCAAGCCCAGCGTTTTGACGGCTTCAGCCACACGGAAAGGCTCTTCCCAATCGAGGGTTTGCGGGCGTCCTTTGGTGACCGCGCAGAAACGGCAGGCGCGTGTGCACACATCACCAAGGAGCATGAACGTTGCTGTGCGGTTTTCCCAACATTCGCCGATGTTGGGGCAACGTGCTTCTTCGCACACGGTATGCAATTTATGTTGACGCATGAGTGCCGCAACATCGCGGTAGTTGGTGCCACCCGGTGCACGCACCTTCAGCCAGGGAGGTTTGCGTGTTCGTTTGCCAGGTTCAGGGACGATAGGAGGCAATTCTTCAAAAAATTTGACATTGATGTCCATTCGGGTCTCCTTTCCATCGTGCGCCATTGCACGGGGTTGCGCAGGGCTTCGGTCAGAAAGCACCATTGCCGATTATATCAACAGCGGTCGGCATATCAAATTGGCGTGGTGCATTTCGGTTTTATCGAGTTTCTTGCATACTACACGTGACGCAGCGCCAACCAAAAGACAAGGAGGTCTTCATGCGAGCGGTAGACATTATCGCCAAGAAACGTGATGGGCATGAGTTGACAGATGCCGAAATCGAATGGTTCATTCGTCACTACACAAACGATACGATCCCCGATTACCAGGCAGCAGCGTGGGCAATGGCCGTCTTTTTCCGCGGGATGACACCGCGCGAGACTGCCACGCTGACACGCGCCATGGCCCACAGCGGCGCCGTGCTGGATTTGCATCATATCGCCCCCCGCACTGTCGACAAACACTCATCGGGTGGGGTTGGTGACAAAACAACGCTGGTGGTTGGGCCGCTTGTGGCTGCGTCTGGGTTGCCGGTAGCGAAGATGAGTGGACGCGGGCTCAGTTTCACAGGCGGGACGCTGGACAAGTTGGAGAGCATCCCCGGTTTTCAGGTCGGGTTGACGCATGAAGCCTTCATGCGCCAAGTGGCCGAGATTGGGTTGGTGGTTGCCGGACAGACTGCCGATCTGGCACCTGCCGATGGGAAGCTGTATGCCCTGCGTGATGCCACCGCAACGGTGGATAGCATTCCTCTGATCGCCAGCAGTATCATGTCGAAGAAACTGGCAGGCGGTGCGGATGCGATCGTACTGGATGTGAAGGTGGGCAATGGGGCATTCATGCAAACGCCCGAAGCGGCACGTGAGCTAGCCACGTTGATGGTGGATATTGGCGTGCGTAATGGGCGCGACATGACGGCTCTCATCAGCGACATGAATCAGCCGCTGGGGGAAGCAGTTGGCAACGCCATCGAGGTGCATGAAGCCATCGAGACGCTGCGCGGCGAGGGGCCACGTGATTTTACCGAACACTGCCTGACGGTGGCAGCACACATGCTTTTGCTGGGCGAAAAAGCAGACTCTTTCGAGGCGGCGTACGCACTGGCACAAGCGTATCTAACAAATGGGAAGGCGCTCGACAAGTTCCGAGAAATGGTTGCCGCACAAGGTGGGGACGTGCGTGTTGTCGAATCGCCTGAGACAGTGCTGCCACAAGCCCCAGTGAAGTATGTGGTGGAAGCCCCCCAGAGCGGCTACATCGCCGGCATCACCGCACGCGACGTGGGCATAGCGGTTGTGCTGCTTGGTGGTGGGCGCGAAAAGAAAGGCGATCCCATCGACCATGCGGTGGGCGTCTTGGTACATCGCAAGGTAGGAGACTGTGTCGAAGCAGGCACCCCCCTTTTCACGATCCTGGCACGCACAGAAGAACAGATCGCCCCAACACGCGAACGCCTGCTGGCGACGCTTTCATGGTCGGATGTGCCGGTTGAGCCGCTTCCGCTCTTCTATGATACGATTCAGGCACGAGTGTCTTCGTAAGTTTGAGGTTGAAGAATGGAGGTTTGAGACATTCGGAGGCAATGTGAATGAGGACTAGAAAAACACCCCACCGTCCTCATGATCCCGCTTGAAGCCCGTCACCGGGTCATAATAGACTTCTCGTACTTCTCGTTGAACCACATACATACGCAACTCATCATCCCAATGAGGCGCGGTGTCGGGCTTCAAGGGCACATTGACCACATACTGATAAAAACATGGCTTGATGCGGGCAAAACGCTCCCGGGCGTTCCACACCTTGCCACCACGGCATAGGTCCCGCAGAATGGTTTTGGCTTCCTTCCAGACCGCCACCGCGGTTTCGTCCACCTGCACGAACACATCCCGCTTGTAAGGCTGTTGTTCGATGAGGCAAAACTGGCTGATGTATGCTCCGGCGGCATCCTTGGCTTTGAGCACGCAGGGTCGGTCCCTCTCGCCGTCGAAGCGCAACGTGCGCACCGCGTCCCACAGCGCATCGGCCACATCCCACGGGATGCCCGTCTCCCACACATCTCGGAAGTACGTTCCCACCAGCTCCAGAAACTCTGGCTCGCGAAGGTGCTGGAAACCCTCCAGGCGTTTTTTGGTGCGTTCCAGCAGCACTGGGTCGTAAATCCAATGCGCGTAGGAGCGTCCCTCCTCATCCACCCAGTGCACAATGTGGAATTCCCCCCGTCTTCCCGCGCGCAGGTTGCGGTTGCAACGGCCAGCCGCCTGCACCAGGGAATCCAGCGGAGCCAAGTCGCGGTAGATGACATCGAAGTCCACATCCACTCCGGCCTCGATGAGTTGCGTGGACACTGCGAAGCGGTAGCGCCCGGCTTTCAGCGCCTGGATGCGCGCCAGACGCTCCCGCGGCGTCACGCCGGTAGAGAGGAAGAGCACTTCCTCGTCTAGCACCTCGGACAACAGTTCATGCAGCCGTTGGGCGGCGGCAATGGTATTGACCATGAAAAGGTACGACTTGCCCGCCTTGGGCACGAAGCGATCCACGAACTCGTCCAGGGTTTGCCGTTCCAGATGAACGTGCACATCCAGCCGGTCCAGGGCGGTGAAGTACACCTCAGGATGGGGCACGAGTTCGCGGGCATTCTCCAGCAGGTAGGGCTGGGTGGCTGTCATGAGGATGATAGACACTCCCAGGCGCTCCGCGGCCTCGGTGAGCAGACAGCGCACCAGCGGCCAGTACACCGCGGGCAGTGCCTGCACTTCGTCGAGGAGCAAAATCGCGCCGTGCACCTTGTTCACCCGTCGAGCCGTCGCATTGCGCCAGGCCAACAAGGTATCGAAGAGTTGGACGAAGGTGGTGACCACAATTTCCGCATGCCATCCCTCGGTGAGCAGCCGCGAGGCGGCGTAGTCCAGTTCACGTATCTCGTCCTGCACCCGCTCCCGATACTGCACATCCGCCAGGTGATGGTGCTTGACCAGCAAGCGGCTTTCCACCAGGCGCTCGCGTTGGGTTTCAGGATCGCACGGGTCGGGGGGCGGGGAGGCGGGCGCATCCGAGCGTGCCACCCCCAAAGTCGTCGCCAGCACCTGCTCCAGGGTCGCTGCATTTTGATCGATGATGGAGAGAAAAGGCAGCGCGTAGATGATGCGCGGCGTATGCCCTGTGGCCTCGCGCACCAGGTCGCGCAGCCGTAACGCCGCGGCCAAGCCCGTCAGCGTCTTGCCCATGCCCGTGGGCAGGGTCAGGGTGTACAGGTGCTCGTCAGGGGAAAGGAGCCCGGCCAACACTTCATGATACGCCCGTTCCCGCATCACGTTCAGGCCCCTCGGGGAGGATGTCCCGAAGGCGAGGGCCTTGTAACGATCCACCGCATCGGCGGGAATATCCACCCGCGCGGGCAGATGCGCCTTGGCACCGGCCTCCAACTTGTCCGCATCCAGCAAGGCCGAAAAGGCGGCTAGGAACGCGAAGTACGCTTCCGCGTCCGGCGCTTCGCGCTTCCAGGGGCGCCAGTTTCGCCGCCAACGGCGGAACATCGCCGGGGCATCATCCCGCAACCAGGCCTGAAACGCCGCAGGCTCAAACCGCAACGCAGCGCGGACTTCCGCGGGCAGGCCCAGCGCGGCCAGATAGGCGTTGGCCCCTTCCGGGGGAATGGCCTGAATTTGCGCTTCCAGCACCTCCAGGTCGCGTTCATCAGGGGGAAGGAGTTCATCGGCCACGTTGCGTAGGTTGGTGTGATGGCGCAACACCGCGAGGTAGGCGAAGAGCAAAGCCAGCCACTCGGTTTCGGCCTCGTTGCCCAACCAGGCCGTGGCCCGGAACAGGAAAAACAGGGCCGAAAGTTTAGCGTGGCGGGTGAAAGCGTCCTTGCCTCGCTCGCCGCGCAAGGCGTCTTGGAAGAAGCGAGTCGCCTTGCCAAAATCGTGCAGCGCGATGGCCATCTCCAACAGCGCGCGCCGGCACGGCGACTGCCACCACGCCGGCGCGCTTTCGTCCAGCAAGCGGCGGGCCAGGGCCAGCACTCGATTGCTGTGCGCTTCTAATGGAACGCCGGGATGCGAGTAGAAGCCGGAGGCCATAGGTACACCACCTCTCCGTTGTCCAGCTGGTACACGGGTTCCTGTACCATTACCCGCACTGGCGCGCCGTTCACGTCCACCACAACATCCTGGTAGAGGAGCGGCGTGCGATCCAGGGCGAGGTAGACGGCCACCCGCTCCTTGGCCAGTTTTACCCCTGGATGCAGGGCTTCTTTCAGCCCGTGCTCGGGGTCCAACGCCTCGGCCGGGAACACCGTAACCAGGTCGTATGTGCCTGGGGGTAGGGCCTGCGCGGTGTAGGTGCCCGCATGGACGAAATCCGCCAGCAGTTCCGAGAGGCCCAGGGAGACGGTGTAGTGGGTGCGATGCTCCTGAAGCAGGGCTTCCAGATCGTCCAGCAGCGCGGACTCACCGCCGATGTAAAGGCGAAACCGGGCGTTGCGCAGGTATTCCACCTTGACCTGGGTGCGCACCATGCCCTGGACATTCCCCTTGCGTCGAGCCGAAAGGGTCGGGTCGAACTTGCCGCCCCGCCCTTTGGTGAACACCAGGTTTTGCCCCCACCGCACCCGGCGGACCGGGGACAGGATGCGCACACCTATGGTCAGGTCTGCGGTAACCCGTAGGTATTCCTCCTTCCCGAAGCCCAAGATGGCCCCCACGATGCCCCGCACCGTGGTGGGCGGTGGGAAGGAGTAGGTCAACGGTGATGAGGTGGTGAAGAAGCGTCGGAAGTGGCCATAATCACCCCAGAGGTCAAAGGCCACCACCTTCATCGTTCCACACTCCATGAGAAGGATTCCACAGGTAGCCCAGCGAACACGGTTTCGATGTCTGGTTCGGCTCGCACTCGGTCGCCCACCTGCACCCGCACCATCTCAATTTTGTCCTTATAGGCGGCCACCTTCTGAGCCAGGCCGCTCAAATCCAGCACGCCGTCGCTGATGTCCCGGATGGCCTCGTCGTTCTTCTCGCTGCGGAAGGCGACCAGTTTACCCAGTTCGCCCATGTGGGTCAGCGTGCCGGGCTTGTAGACGATGTCCACCAGCAACCGAGGCTCGTGGCCGAATTTGGAACGGGTGATCACATCGGTGCCGGCCTTGTGCCCTACCCACAGAGCCTTGAACATGGCATCCAGGTCGTCCTCGGTCAGGCCCGTGGTAGCAGCGGCCTTCTCGTTGGCAATACCGTAAAAGGCGATAAGGGAATAAGGCAACACGTACACTTCGGTGAACGTGCCCTGGCGCTTGTCCGCGGCCGATGGCATGATGCTGGTACCTTTGATGAGTTCCACCTTCACTCGGTGTAGGGAGTGACCAAACTTGAATTGCACTGGCCCGGTGAGGGAAAAGGCGTTCTGATCGTCGCCCTTGATGGCGAACGTGCCGCCAAAGAGGCGAATGTCCACACATTTTTCCAGCACCTGTTTGGGGTCGTTGCCGTAATAGGCCATAATGTCCTCTTTGGTCTTACGGTTGCCGTCGTCGGTGCGCTCCTCCCGTAGGAAGACCTCATGGCCCAATTCCATCAGCGCGTCCCGCACGGTGCGCTTGAGCCGCACATCGGTGACGATGTTGATGCCCGTTTCCTCATCGACGCGGGGTTTGTTCTCGTCCATGGGATCGCCATTGGGGTTGGCCCACGACACATCGTACAGGAACAAAACTTCGTGGCGATTGGTCAAGGTGCTCATGCTCCAACCTCCTCTTGTTGGGATTCATCGTGTTGGGGATAAATGTACGGCGCGACCTGGGGGAACAGTCCCATCCCCAGGGCGAAGTAAAAATTGAGTTCGTCTACGCTCATCTTCCAGGGCGTTTTCGTCTGCGCAAGGTACGACGAAGCCAATTGAAACAAAGCAGCTTCGCCCCGTCCAAAGCGGTCGTACTCCTGAAGTTTGTTCCGCACTCTTGGTAACAGCCCCTGGAAGTCCATGGCATTCATTTTGAGACTTTTGAGGGATTTCCAGAACGGTGTATTTCCCCGTTCCAACCCTTGCACCCGCAACAACCGTTCGGTGAGCGCGCCCAGCAGGAACACCCCCTTCTTCAAGTCGTCGTCCAGGGCGGGCAGGCTTTCCAGATAAGCCTCTAGTGTAGATGGTGTTTGGTTCGACATAGGCACCTCCTTTCCAGTGGTGAACAAGATGAACATCAGCGAGGCCAGAGCGTCCAGAATAGTGAAACGATAGAGACCCTGGTCCCGGCGGTCGGGTGTGATCACCTCATGACGGATTTGGGCCATCAGGAAGGGGATGAGGTAGTTGGCAGATACTGGCGCAGCGCGGAAGGTACGGTCTACCAGGTTGTAGAAGTGGCGTAACAGGTCGGGGTTTCGCTTATTGGGGTCGGCTTTGGAGAAGAAGCGGTACAAGGTGGCGTAGGTAAAATCGTAGTCGCGCCAAGTGCCATCCTCCCGGGGGATGCGCAACGCCCGATCCACCGTAGATTTGGCCTGGAACAGCGCCCGCAGGCGTGAGGGGTACACATCCTGAATGTACAAGTCGATGGCCTCCCGTCCCTGCTGACGGGTCATGAAGAGGAAGTGAAAGGTCATCACATCTCGTTCCTGGCTCAGCAGATCTAGAATGTCCTCTTCGTCCGCTGTGATGCGCCGCATCTCACGGCGGCTGAGGGTATGCAAACGTTGCTGACGTTGTTCACGATCTTGCGTCAAAATGTCCAGCACATCCTGTCGCACCACCTCCTTACCAAAGATGAAATCCGGGATGAGCAGGTAGCGAATGCGCGGGGCAAAGGCAAAGGTCAGGTTTGCTTCCACATGCTGCCGTCCACGCTGGATGAGGTCGCGGCAGTGGTAACATAGAGGAAAAGCCTTGTAGGCCAGGGTCTTGTCGAAGCCGCCCACCACATAACCAGGCTTGTCGATGGTATAGAACTTGAAGGGCGAAATGTCACCACTGACCTCTTTCTCCTCCCCGCAGACCGCGCACCGACCTTGCACTAAACTTTCCCGCCCCTCCTCGTGGAATTTGGTCAACAGTGCCCGGCGGAAGTCGCCCCGTTCTCCCATCCAACAGCCATCGATGCGCACAGTAAGCAGGATGCGCTCCCGCTTGCGGGTTCCCTCGATAGCCTTGGCGATGTCCTGAGCCATACGGGGCCACAACGCTTCGTTGGTCAATTCCGAATCGGGCAGGGAAGAGTCCAAGGCGCGCAACTTGCGGTAGGCATTGCGTGCGTTCTTCAAACTGCGCTCAACGGCTCCACGATTGAGCAAGAGGGTGGGCGTGAGCGTTGGCGGATTGCTCCCCTTGGCTTTCTTGTACAGATACAGGGGAAGATCCTGTTCATCGAATGGATAAGGCTTGGCACCTATGTAATGTCCCACAGCATCAAATTCCAGGGCCACAACCAGGTTCGCATCCACCGGGTCGTGCAGCAGGGGACCACCCAACCATTCGCCCAAAGTGCGTAACGCGTGAAGCATCATCAACCTCCCTTAAAATGCGCACACGGTGCCACAGAGAGCACAAAGCTCATTTCTCCGTCTCCTCCGTGCTTCCGTGTGGAATTTTCCTCGGCTTCCATACCGTCACAAATCCAAACCCCTGGCTGTTCTTCGCCCCCAAGCCGGCATCGAGCGCCATGCGCAAATATGGTTCGGGGGCGTCGAGCTCGTAGATCCCCGTCCAGCCTTTGATGAGTGTTCCCTTGTACCGCGCCACCACGAGATTGCGATTGCTCACCTTCACCGGCCGAAAGGTCGCACCCTCGGGCGAGGTCGCCTCGCCTGTCCAAGCACGGATCTTACGCTGCAAATTCATCAGCACTTGTTGCCCAAATTCCACTTCCTGTGGGGCATAGTAGTAGGTCTTCGTACGTCCATCCGGTGTTTTCAACGTGCTATACACCGTTATCGGCGAAAGGGCTTCGAGGCGCAATGGTCGCGAGAGAGGCTGTTCCTGCAACACTTCGACCGAATGCACAAAAAGATTCCGACCATCCAAATGGACTTCACCCGCTCGCACCAATCCGCTCACGAACGACGAGAGCATCTCCGTAGCAGGCGACGCCACGTACAGACGCACTTGGTCGCGAAAATGTAAATACCCCTTGCGTCGCACGAAAGCCCCAAACAAACGTGAAAAGACGAAAAGTGGTAAGCGCCGTTTGCCATCGCGCCACCCCTCTTCATGTAAGAATGTGGCAAGTTGTTCGTCAAGATGGTTGTAAATAAATCCCTGCACAATGCGATTGTAATGCAATGGGACAATCAGTGGAGGATGGGGAACATCGAAGGTTATTTTGATTTGCATAGGTTCACCTTGTCTATCCGAATTGCGATACCGTTGTTATTCAATCACATGCGAGAGTATAATGCAACAGTGCGACAAAATCGTGGCATTGTTGCTCTCAACGTCGAAATCTGCACTTTCTGGTCAGGAGAATCTCTCGATCTACATCGACGGCGAAAGCCCTCTTGAGCTGACCACGCGGCTATTGGGTGGGTGTGAAATGTTCGGGGGCCCGCTCAGAGAACATCCCTGGTGATTACCCAAAACGTGGTGGGGGATGGGAAGAGACGAGATGGAGCGTGGAAAAAGCAAGCCAGAGACGTCCCAGGCCTCGAAGAGGGCGTATTGTGGCGCATCTACCGGGCAGCCTGAGCCTAGTGGGGCCATCACCGCTTCCAGCCAGTTCCCCTGGAACGCCTGCTCACCGCTGGAGAACGCTGCCTTAGGAGGCGCGACGCACCT